>JAJYSU010000017.1 GCA_021793395.1 Actinomycetes bacterium | reverse complement strand
CGCGGCAACTGGAATGAGTGCGTTCGTAAGGGGCGCCATTACCGTGAGCGAGTCCACTCTGCTCACGCGCCACTTCTCCTACGACACAGGGAGTGGCAACTCAGCATCGACTGCCCTGATGACCTCGTCTACCGAGTCCACAGCGACTGCCCCGGGGCGGTCGACAATGGCACGTGCCCATGGCTGCGCATCGACGAGACTCCGCAGGAGGAACACCCTCTTGCCGTGCTTCAGCGCGGCTTCAGCTTGGAGTCGAGCACCTGATGTCTCACCCGCTTCGACGACCACAGTCCCAACCGAGATGCCGGACGTCACAAGATTCCGAGCTGGGAACGTCCACTTCGCCCCGGTAGTTGTCGGCCAGAACTGTGACACGCACGCGCCACTTCTCGTGACCTCGTCAGCGAGCTCTCGGTTCTTCGCCGGATAGATCCGTTCAATACCAGTCCCGAACACGGCGATGGTTCGGCCACCGGCCGACAGTGCCCCTCTGTGCGCCTGGCTGTCGATGCCGAGCGCCATCCCGGAGACGACTGTGATGTTGCGCTTAGTCAGTTCGGCGGCGATACGAGCCGACGCATCATTTCCCTCAGGGCTCGGGTGTCGTGTGCCAACGACGGCCACAGCGCGAGAGTCAAGAGGCGCCAGTGTCCCTCGAACCAGTAGAAACGGCGGCTGATTGTGGACCATCGCGAGGTTCGCCGGGTACGACACATCTCGAACATCTGTCATCCACACGCCCCGTAGTGACAAGCGATGGAGCTCCTCCGCCCAGAACGACACTCGAGTCTCAGAAACCTGGCTCAGACCCTCGGCAGCCCATTGTTCATCGTCCGAATCTGCCAGCGATCCGGGCCTCCCATCGATGGCGCCCATAGCGACAGCCTGCGCGAGCCGATACGAGGATGCACCAGTGAGGTGCGGCGAGAGAATCTCAGCCAGAGCAAGCAGGAGTGCATGACGCCGGTGGTCATCAACGCTGACCACAGCGCACCCCCGGTCTGGTCCCGCCATGTAACCAATCCTATCCACGCGTCTCACCGCCACTCGCATACGAACACCTGTTCGTAAGAACACACTACCCCCCACGTGCTACATCCTCGTGCCGGGTGCACCTTCGCCAGCTCCGACTGAGTTGACTCGCCCCCCGGGGGCTGACAGGTTTCAGGCCGGGGGGGCGGCCCTGCTACTCGGTAAGCGTCAACCACGAGCGTCCGCGATACAGAACGCAGTCGCGCGCGCCGAGTGGCTCGACGAGCCTCACGAGCTCGTCGCGGTTTCGCACCAGAGCGCGTGCCTCGCGCCCACTTTCGAACGCGAGTACAACCTGGTAAAGGCCCTGAACGGGCTCTTCTACCATGACGAGCCCAATGTTCTCGGAGTCTGAATTCGACACACCACACCTCCTCTCCTGCTCCGGCCCCGGTCCTCCCGAGGCCCACAGGGCCACCTTGACCCCGCACTCTCTCGTGCGTGTTGAGGGCCCTGTTAAACCGTCCCGGAAGCACAAAGTGAAGAAAGTTACACCCGCGCTGGCGCTCCCTAGCCACCCAAGCCGAGCAACGAGTTCGCACGCGTCGAGCCCTCGCCGTCGCCGGGCCCAGTTCGACCGCCGTCACTCCGCCGCGCTACCCAGCACCCCACCCGGGTACGGGCCACCCCCGAGGGTGATTCAGAGTCCACATGAACCTCAGCTGAGCGTCAAGTCCGCCTTGCCCGCCTACAAGACTCGTCAGCCAATAGACCTGCTCCGACGCCACGCATCTAGGTCGACGATCTTCGTTTCGTCGCACGCCGACCGGCCTGGCTCGCCGGTACCCCGCGAGCCAGGCCAAGGATCGTCGATACCAGCCAGGTCGATCTCCTCCAGGCTGTCGAGGACACCCCGGTAGGTGTCGAGCATGACCTTGAGGCTCGCCCACCCGCCCCAGAGTTGGATGCGCTTGTGGTCGACGCCCTGGGCGAACCAGTAGGTCATGCCGGCGTGGCGCATCGCGTGCGGCGTGATGCCGGCGAGGTTAGGCGCCACCGGGGCGAGAACCTCGTCGACCGCCTCGCGCCACCAGCGCCGCACCGCCTCGGCTGGCGCCGCAGCACCGCGCGGCCCGGTGAAGAACAGCTCGCCGTCGGTGTCCAGGCGCTCGCCGAGGAGTTCGCGCACCTCGCGCTCCAGCCACGTCGGCAGAGGAACCTCACGAGCCTTCGCCTGGTGGTCCCTCGTCGACTTAGTGCCGGAGCGAATCAGCGTCGCGCCATCATCGGAGTCGACTCCGGTGACGCGATGTTGCTGCGTCGCGACCCGCAGGTAGAGCCGCCCGCGCTGCTCGATGAAGCTCGTGGCGCGCAGGTCCAGGGTCTCGGAGATGCGCAGCGCGCACCACGTCGCAAGGCGCACGAACGTTGCCCACTTGGCCCCGTGGTGTTCCGCGAAGTGGGTGGCAACGAGCTCCACCTGAGACGGCTCGGGGATGCGGCGCGGGTCAGGGCGCTCACCCTCGACGTCGCGGCGCTGCTTCGGCGAGGCCCTGACTACGCCGCGGCCAATCTGCTCGGTGTCCACGAGCCAGGTCAGGAAGGGCATCACCGTGCCGGTCCAGTACGTGCGCGCGCTTGACTGGGCGAGCTCGGCCCGCGTGAAGTAGTCACGCAGTGCGATCATGTGATGGATGGAGAGCGCCGAGAGGGAATCGAGCGGGCTTCGATCCATCGACGGCCACCGGCCATCTCTTCACTGAGCTCGGCTGGGGCAGGCCGCAGGCCGTGGTCGCGGAGGTAGCGCGCCGCCCACTCGACCGGGGTTCGCGGCTCAGGACGGCACCGGTCCGGGCGCTGGTCCTCCAGGACGACGAGCAGCGCCTCGCGATCGCTCTTGGGCTCGAGGGTGCGCGCGACCAGCTCGACCAAGCGCATGCGGGCCTTGGAGCGCGAGGCAACCTTCCAGACGGCGTTCCAGCGCGACGCGACGTACACCTCGAGCGCGCCGAAGACGCTCGTCGCCCCTATGGGTTCGTCGGTCGGCTGTCCGTTCTCGTCGATGCGCCAGCCCTCGACCCCGTACTCAGCCTTCTCGAGGCGCTCGATGAAGAACCGGGCGGCGGCCTTGGTGCGAAAGTCGGTGCGCTTGCGCTCGACGGGCGGGCGCCCGGCGCCGGGGCTCACGAGCCAGCGCACCTGGTAGCGCGGACCCTTGGATGTTGGGACCGGCTTGCCCTCGTGACCGATCCAGGCGTTGACGAGTCTCATCGCGCCACCTCCACCAGCGAGGCCTTGACCGACGTGCAGGTGACGGCGACGCGCCGGTTGCGAAGGGCGAGCCGGCGCGGGAAGGTGGGGTAGCCGATGGCCGCCCACTTGTAGAGCGTATGCACGCTCTCGTCCAGCCAGCCGGCGAGCTCGCTGATGTGCAGCACCCGGTCGCAACCGGGACAGGTGGTGTGGTCGTGCGTGCTGTCCATGACAGCACTGGTCCGGGACGCTGCGCGGAGTGCAATCGCGCCACGATTGGCCGTATCTCGGTGTCGCAGCACTGTCGCGAGTGGTGCTCGACCTCGTAACGGCCTTACGCCACAAGAGTTTTCGTGGTCCTCAGCCGTACGCAAGCTGAGAACGCGAGTTCGATTCTCGTCGCCCGCTCCAAGTGATTCAAGCTAAACACCAGTGATTGCAGGGTGTTTCGAGTACACCACGTAAACCGCGAGTATCCACCACTGTCCACTGTGTGATGCCCGGTGATGCCCAAACACAGTTCATTGATGCCCAATTGATGCCCGTCACGCTTCGCCGCAATCGATCTCACAAGCGCACACGTAACTCATGCAAGTCTTGTTTTGACCGGGCTCGAGTTGTTTGGCTCTCCTGCCTAATCCGTGGGTACCAAATCGGGCCGTGAAGCGAGCAACGCCAACTCCCGTCTAGGTTTCTGACTGCTTGAAGGTCAAGAAATCTAATCAAGGAGATTGGCGTGCTCGCAACCAATGTATGGCGTCGCGCGCTCGGTGTCGACCGGGCCACCGTGATCGAGTCGGTGGAGTTCGACGAAGAGGCTGACGCGGTAGTAATTCACGTGCGACCGCGACGGACGACGAAACGTCGATGCGGCCTCTGTGGACGTCGAGCACCTGGCTATGACCAGGGAGAGGGGCGCCGGAACTGGCGAGCGCTCGATCTCGGCGTGACGCTCTGTTACCTGCAGGGCGACGCCCCGCGGGTCAACTGCCCCGAGCACGGGGTGGCGGTGGCCCAGGTGCCCTGGGCTCGCCACGGGGCCGGGCACACCCGTGACTTCGACGATCAGGTGGCCTGGCTGGTGACCCACACGTCCACGTCCGCGGTGGGCGAAGTGATGCGAGTGAGCTGGCGAACCGTGGGTTCGATCATCGCCCGGGTGGTCGCTGACGCACGCGCCATGAAGGACCCCTTCGAAGGGCTTGTCCGCATCGGCATTGACGAGATCAGCTACCGACGAGGCCACAAGTACTTGACCGTCGTGGTCGACCACGACAGCGGGCGGCTGGTCTGGGCCGCGGTGGGGCGTGACAAGGAGACCCTCGAGCGGTTCTTCGACCTCTTAGGTAAGGAGCGAAGTTCCCTGATCACACTGGTTTCGGCCGACGCCGCCGAGTGGATCGCGAGCGTGGTCAAAGAGCGCTGTCCGACGGCCACGCTCTGCGCGGACGCGTTTCACATGGTTGCCTGGGCCACCACGGCGCTCGACGAGGTGCGCAAGAGCATCTGGCGCAACGCCAGGACGATCGGGGCACCCCGACTCATCGCCCACCTGAAGGGCTGTCGCTACGCGCTGTTGAAAAACCCCGACCACCTGAGTGAGCGACAGAAGGAGAACCTCAGCCGGGTGGCGTCAGTGAACAAGACCCTCTATCGCGGGTACTTACTCACGGAGTAGTTTCGACTGATCTTCCAACTGCGAGGGAGTGCCGCGATCCGAGCCCTCGATGATTGGTGCAGTTGGGCGAGGCGATGTCGGATTCCCGCCTTCGTTGACCTCTATCACCGGATCGTTCGTCACCGCGATTCCATCATCGCCACCGTGACCAACGACGGGTTGTCGAATGCGCTGGTCGAAAGCACGAACACCAAGCTGCGCCTGCTCACGCGCATGGCCTACGGCTTTAGGTCCACCGACAACCTCATCGCACTCTGTCTGCTCGACCGCGGTAGTTACTGTCCACCACTACCAGGTCGTCAAGCGGCGAAAGCGACCCACGGATGAGTCACAAGAGCCCTAAAACTGCCACCTCTGTCGTCACCGCCAATTACACGCCGTAGAGGTACCGGCACCCACGGCAGCGACAATCACGAGGTGTTCTGGCGCTACTGCGCGACCCAACCACCATCGATCGAGATCGGTGAGCCAGTTACCGTGCGCGCTGCGTCTGAACACAGGTACACCGCCAGGGTACCGATCGCATCGGGGCTGGTGAACTGGAGCATCGGCTGTTTCTCGGCGAGCAGTGCATTGGACTCTTCGGCGATGTCTGCCCCAGTCGTTCTCGCTCGCTCTTCGAGTTGCTGCTCAACGAGCGGGGTAAGAACCCACCCCGGGCAGATGGCGTTCACCGTGATGTTGTCGTTGGCCACCTCAATCGCCGCCACTTTGGTAGCGCCAACGACCCCGTGCTTAGCGGCGACGTAGGCAACTTTGTGTGAACTCGCGACCAAGCCGTGGGCCGAGGCAATGTTGATGATCCGACCCCAGCCCTGACCCTTCATAATCGGAATCGCAGCCCTCATGCCAAGAAAGACTGCCGTGAGGTTGAGTGCAATGATGGCGTCCCACTTAGCGGTCGGGAACGTCTCGACCGGGGCGACGTGTTGAATACCGGCGTTGTTCACGAGGACGTCGAGACTCCCAAACCGGGAGTGCGTCGCCTCGACCAACGTACCGGGACCGTCCACATGCATCAGGTCCACGTCGTCGTAGTCCACGTCGACGCCGTACTGGGAAGCCAGATCACGTTGGATGCCCCTGATGACCTCGGCGTCACCGAACCCGTTCAGCATGATGTTCGCCCCCTCCGCGGCGAGGGCGTGGGCGACGCCGAGTCCTACTCCGCTGGTCGACCCGGTCACGAGAGCAGTCTTGCCACGAAGCGTCATGGTTCCTCCATTGGAATAGTCGTCGGTACTGCACTTGTCGCGTCGAACAACCGTGCGGCGCTTCGCAGCCGGCGCCGCGTCACCACGCCGGCGATGCCGCCCGGTACGAAGAGCACGAAGAGCACGAAAATCAAGCCGAGTAGGAACTGGGGCTGGGAGAGGGGGACTCGCAGAAAAGCCGGCAGCGTGGCGAACGACGGTTCAGCCGCGACCTTCAGCAGGTACTGCTGGAGGTACACGTAGATCACCGCGCCAGTCACCGCGCCCCACCGAGTCCCGGCTCCACCAAGCACGACCATGACCAGGATCGAGAGGGTGACCGTTACCGACGCGACGGCGCTGGGCACCGCGGTGCCGATGAGCAGGATGTAGGCGACTCCACCACCCGTCGCCACCAACGAGGACAGAGTGTAGGCGGCGAGCTTGTAGCGGAACGGGCGGATGCCGAGAACCTCCAGCCGACGTTCGTTTTCACGAATGGCGACCAACACGTGACCTGTCTCCGACTCAGTGACCAACCATACGACAGCATAGGAAACGACGAGAAAGCCCAGCGCGATCCAGTAGAGGTTGCGGGTGTTAGAGACGGCACCCGACAGGAACGCCGGGAGCCGTGATGAGTAGAGGGCGAGGCCGGTGTCACCGCCGGTCAAGCCGTGAGGGTTGTCCTCGACCAAGTAGTAGAAAGCCTGGGCGAAGGCAAGAGTAACCATAGTGAAGGCGATGCCGCTGACGCGTAGCGCGATGGCGCCGAGGAGGATGGCCAGGACGAGTGACACCGCGAAGGTCGCCACAAGCGCTGACGCGAGCGGCCAGTTCCAGTGGGTGAGAGTGATATCAAAGACGTAGACGCCGGTCGCGAAATACATCACGGGTCCCAACGAGAGCAGGCCCGTGTAACCAAAGATGACGTCATAGCCGAGTGCGACACCCGCGAAGACGAACGACAGAGCGAGGACCTCAAGCGTGCCCGTCGAATTGACGACATTGACCGTACTCGGCAGGATCCAGGGCAGGTGCAGGCCAATGAATGGTACTAGCGCGGCAACGGCGACCAGGCCGAGCGCGATCGCGGCGCGTCGAACACTCGGACTCATAGCGTGCTCCCGAACAGTCCGCGTGGCCGCCACTCCAGGACGAGAGCGAGCAGGAGTACCACGGACAGATTGCCGATCTCAGCCATTCCGGAGTGACTGCCCAGGTAGAAGTTCGTGTAGTCCTGAACCAGGCCGACGACCAGGGCAGCCACGGCCGAGCCGCGAATCGACCCCAGTCCACCGATCACGACCACGATGAAGGCGAAGATCAGCAAGCTGTCTCCCTGGGTGGGCGAGATGAGGTCGCCGCTGAAGACGACGGCGTAGAGCAGTCCGGCTAGTCCAGCCATAGCCCCACCGATCACGAAGACGAGAGTGAACGCGCGACCGACATTGATGCCGAGTGCGCTGACCATGTCTCGGTTCTCAACACCGGCGCGAATCGTGATGCCGTAACGCGTCCTGTGCAGGAACAGTTCCAGTGCGACGAGGATGACGACACCCGCGACGAGCGCCACGAAGTTACTGTTGGGCAAGTCAAGCCCTCCGACTCGAGACGCCTCAATAAGCCACAGCGGTACGGGAATGGAGAGCGAGTTGCTGCCAAACCCGCCCAGGAGTAGTCCCACGACCGCGAGATCCAGGCCGATCGTGACCAGGATCTGGCTGACTGGTCGCCCGTAGAGCGGACGGATGAGGAGTACTTCAGTCAATCCCGCCGCGAGGGCGCCGCCGATAATCGAGGCAACGACGGCGATGCTGAACAGCAACGGAGCCCCCCACGAGGTCGGTAGGTGAGACGCCACGTCCCACGCGACGTACGCACCCAGGGTCATGAAGAGACCGTGGGCGAAGTTCAAAATATCCATCAGCCCGTAAATAAGCGAGAGACCCGAGGCCGCGAGGAAATAGATCGCACCGAGGGCGATGCCGCTAAAAGTGAGAGCGAGGAAGACGTTCACTTAACCCCCGATACTCCGAGGAACCGCTTGGCCAGGTCAGGGTCATCGAGCTCCTGTGCGTCGCCGGTGTGCACGACTTCACCGTGATCGAGCACGATGATGCGCTGAGCTAGCCGGCGCACCAGCGCGAGATTTTGTTCGACAAGCAGTACCGTGGCGAGCGTCGCCACGCGCGCCAACGCATCGGCCAACTCGCCCACCAGACGCGGGGCGAGACCCTTAGAGGGTTCGTCGATCAGTAACAACGGCCACCCGTTGAGCAGGGCCCTCGCGATAGAGACCATCTGCTGCTGGCCACCCGACATCGTGCCCGCGCGTTGTCCGCTGCGCTCGCGAAGTTCGGGAAAAATCGCGTAGACGTCGTCGTAACGCGGCGCCTCGATCCGCTCAGCGAGCCGGAGGTTCTCGGCGACCGTCAGTCCAGCGAAGACGTCACGGTCTTCCGGCACGTAACCGACGCCGAGGCGTACGATCCGGTGAGTCGCCCAGCCTCGCACGTCGGTGCCCAGCACCGAGATGGCGCCCGTGCTCGCCACGAGACCCAACAGTGCCCGCAGGGTGGTCGTCTTGCCGACGCCATTTCGTCCGAGTAGCGCTGTCACCCCACCGACGGGAACGTTGAGTGAGATGCCCTGGAGCACGTGGGACCCCGCGAGGGTGACATGCAGGTCCGAGACTTCGAGGGCGTTGGTCATAATGGTTGCCCGAGGTAGGCGCGTTGAACGTCATCGTTTGCGATCACACTCTCGGGGTCGCCCGTCGCGAGAACGCGGCCCGAGTCGAGGACGGCGATCGTCTCGGCGAGCCCTACGACCACGGCCATGTGATGTTCGACCATCACGACCGTCCGCCCCTCGCCGTGAAGTCGACCAATCAGCTCCATGAGTAGTGGGACGTCCTCGGTGTTCACCCCCGCCATGGGCTCATCGAGCAACAGGATTCGAGCCCGCGCCGCGAGCAGGATGGCGAGCTCCAGCTTGCGTTTGTCGCCGTGAGAGAGAAGGCCCGTGGGTCGATCGGCTAACGAGGACAGCCCCACATCGGCGAGGACCTCGATGGCAACCTGGCTCGCCTCGTCGCGTGATCGAGGTCGTCGCCAGAAGTGACCACTACCCCCGAGGCGCGCCAGCGCCGACAGCCGAGCGTTCTCGAAAACGCTGAGTGCGTTGAAGAGGCTCGAGGTCTGAAACGTTCGACCGAGGCCGAGACCAGCCCGAGCGGACGGCGCGACGTGGGCGACGTCGCGCCCTTCGAGCCTGATTGACCCGGACGTCGGCGCGAGCAACCCGCTTAAGAGATTGAGGAGCGTCGTCTTACCGGCACCGTTAGGACCGATGATGCCGAGGAAGCCGCCGGCCGGCACGGCGAGATCGATGTCACTGAGAATCGTAGCGCCACCGACGCGGAACCCTAGTCCCATCGCCTCAAGGGCGTGGGACTGGGGTTCGGCGACCGGGCTCATGAGACTTAGTGACCGCTTAGTGTCAACGGCCGAAGTGAGCCCGCACGGGAGGGGCGGTCTGGGCGGCGGACAACGTGGCGAGCGTGACGGGCTTGTAGGCGCCGGTCACCGTGGACACCAGTTGAACTTGGAACATCGGCTGGAGCATGGCGTGATCGGAGGCCCGAATCTGCTGCATCCCCTTAGGCGCAAGGAACTTCCATCCCTCCAGCCCCTTGATCATCTTCATGACGTTCGTACCTTGGCCGGTCTGAATCGCACGCACGACCATCTGCGCCCAGACGAATCCATCGGCGGTGAAGAGGTCAGGGTACTGCTTGTACTCACGCAGCATTCCCTTGATGAGGTAGTTGTTGACCGCGTTGTGCGGCGACTCCCAGTTGTAGAGCGAGAGGTAGTAGAACTTCAAACCGGCAGTCCCGTAGAACTTATAGGTAGCAGTATTCGCCAGTCCCGTGATGACCTTGGCACTCGCGAAGATTCCCTGCTGGTCGAGAGCTTGGGCCAGCGGTGCCCCGGTTTCCCCCGCCCAGGCCAGGAAGACGATAGCCGGGTGGTCTGCTTGAACCTGCAGCGCCGTCGGCGTAAAGTCCGTCGTCGTCAACGGGACGAGCAAACTCTTGACGGTATCGCCGAGCGCGCCGAAGGCCTGTGTGGCGTCGGTCACGTAGGACTGGCCGAAGGCGTAGTCCTGAGCGAGGATGAGCACGGTCTTGCCCCTGCCCAGAGCCTTGACGTACGACTTGGCCGTCTGCACGTCCTGGTAGGTCTGACGACCCGAGCGGAACGTGTAGCGATTCGCGCCGCTCACCTGATCGGCCGCGGCGGCACCGGAGATGTAGAGCACCTTATTCTGCTGCGCGAGTGGCGCCAACTCCGTGGCAATACTCGAGTCGACAGTCCCCCCGATGATCTTGTAGCCAGCACCCACGAAACTCTTGAAGTCGGCGGCTGCGGTGGTCGGGTTGTCGGCGTCGTCCTCGGTCGTCAACTGGATCTTGTGACCGTCGACCTTATTGGTGCCCTTGGTTGCGTACTGGAAGCCAATCTTCACACCCTGCAGCCATTCGGCTGTATAGGCCGAGTAGATCCCGGTCTTCTCGGTAACGATACCGACCTTGACCGGTGCCGCCTTCTTAGGCGCCGCACCCGACGACCCGACCGTGCCGAGCGACACGCTCAGAGCCATAGTCGCCATCGCCAGTGGCACGACGACCGTCCGTAAGTTCTTTCTCATGAAACCCTCCCAGAAATCACGCTTCCCCACGATGCGCGTGGACCGAGTTAAGCAGAGTGGTCCAGAAATGTCAAGTGAATCATCTCTCATAAATGAGGTACGTTGTTATCGGTAAGTCACGCAGTCAGTCCGTCGGGAGGGATGCAGCGATGAAGGAACTCGAGATCGATCGGGAACCCCACGAGGCTGGGCTAGACGCCACGCGCCTGGAGCGAATCCGTACCCACCTCGGGCGCTACGTCGAGAACGGACACTTCAGCGGATGGCTGATGACCGTCGCACGCGGAGGCTCGCTCGTCTGGGTTGGTCGCGGGGGCTACCGCGACCGCGAGCGCTCGCTAACGGTCACCGACGACACCATCTGGCGCCTCTACTCGATGACCAAGCCGATCACGGCGGTCGCGGCGATGATGCTCTACGAGGAGGGCCACTTCGATCTCAACGACCCGGTCGGCAAGTGGATCGAGGAGTTGCGCGCTCCTCGGGTCTACGTGAGTGGGCCGGCGAGCGCGCCGGTAACGCAGGCCGCTCTCGAACCGGTGCGAGTCCACCACCTCCTGACCCACACCAGCGGTCTGACCTACGGCTTCCAGCGCCTGACGCCAGTTGACGAGATCTACCGTTCAATGGGCTACGACCTCGCCTACCCCGAAGACGTCTCACTCGAAACGGCGGTTCACGACTGGTGCTCAGCTCCGCTACTTTTCCAACCCGGGAGTGCGTGGAACTACTCGGTCGCCACTGACGTCCTTGGCCGACTCATCGAGATCTGGAGTGGCGAATCACTCGATGACTTTGTGGCACGGCGGATTCTTACGCCCCTGTCGATGCACGATACCGACTGGTATTGCCCCGAGGAGAAACACGATCGTCTCGCCCAGCTCTACGCCTACGCCGACGGCGCCAGCGTGCTCGTGCCCGAACTCGCCGACGCCGCGACACGCAAGCCGAAGTTGCTGGCGGGTGGCGGCGGGTTGGTCTCGACCGCCCACGACTACCAGCGCTTCATGTCGATGCTGCTGGGCTCGGGCGAACTCGACGGCGTACGCCTGCTATCGAGTCGCACCGTCAAGTTGATGACCGAGAATCACTTACCCGACGGGCGTGATCTCGCCCGCTTCGCGCGTGACTCCTTCAGCGAGGTCGGTCACACCGGCGTCGGGTTTGGACTCGGCATGTCGGTGGTCGCGAACCAGCCGCGCAACAAGAGCCTCACGTCAGTGGGCACGGTGGCGTGGGGCGGTGCGGCATCGACGTACTTCTGGGTGGATCCGATCGAGGAACTCACCGTCGGGTTCTACACGCAACTTTTGCCGAGCTGGATCTACCCGGTGCGTCGTGAGATCCAGCAGTTGGTCTACGCATCCCTCGTGGACTGAGACGCTAACCACGTCGCGCTCTTGGTGAAGTGTGTAAGGAGAAGATGATGAACAAACTCGTTAGTTCGGCATCGCTCGCGGTGGCCGACATCCCCGACGGCGCCTCGATCGCGGTGGGAGGATTCGGGCTGTGTGGGATACCCACCACCTTGATCGACGCGATTTATGAGCGGGGAAGCACCGGCCTGGTGACGGTATCGAACAACTGCGGCGTCGATACGGCGGGTCTCGGAGTACTACTCGGCGCCAAGCGCATCGCGCGTACCACCGGTTCCTACGTCGGTGAAAATAAGGAGTTCGAGCGTCAGTTTCTCAGTGGAGAGCTCGAGGTCGAACTGGTCCCCCAGGGCACACTCGCCGAGCGGCTGCGCGCCGGGGGGGCGGGCATCCCGGCCTTCTACACCCCCGCCGGCGTCGGAACTCAGGTCGCCGAGGGAGGGCTGCCGTGGCGCTACGACGATGCGGGTGGTATCGCGGTCGCCTCGCCCGTGAAGGAAGTCCGCGAGTTCGACGGCGTCACCTACGTGCTCGAGCGGGCGATTACCACCGACTTCGCACTTGTTCACGCTCGATACGGTGACCTGTACGGCAATCTCATCTACCACGAGAGCGCGGCCAACTTCAACCCGCTCTGCGCGGCCGCCGGGCGCATCACCATTGCCGAAGTCGAAGAGGTGGTGGAACCGGGCGAGCTCGACCCAGCCCGCGTCCACACCCCAGGAATCTTCGTCCACCGCGTGGTCCACGCACCGGGCGTCGAGAAGCTCATCGAGAAAAGGACGGTGCGTTCATGAGAACCCGTGACGAACTAGCCGCACGCGTGGCCAAGGAGTTGATCGACGGCCAATACGTCAACCTCGGCATTGGTCTCCCGACACTCGTACCCAACTTCGTTGAGGCGGACGTGCACGTCGTGCTGCACGCGGAGAATGGAATCCTCGGGGTCGGGCCGTACCCGAGTGAGGACGCCATCGACGCGGACCTGATCAACGCCGGCAAAGAAACCGTCACGGTCCTTGCCGGTGCCTCCTTCTTCGACTCGGCGACTTCCTTCGCCATGATCCGCGGTGGCCACGTCGATGTTGCCGTGCTCGGTGCCATGCAAGTATCGGCGAGGGGTGACCTCGCCAACTGGATGATCCCCGGCAAGATGGTCAAGGGCATGGGTGGGGCGATGGACCTCGTCCACGGAGCCAAGCGCGTCATCGTCATGATGGAGCACGCCGCGAAGAACGGCACCTTCAAAATCGTCAACGAGTGCACACTGCCGTTGACCGGGCGCACGTGCGTGCAGCGCATCATCACCGACCTGTGCGTGATCGACGTCGAACCCGAGGGTCTCGTGCTTCGCGAGCTCGCTCCGGCGGTCACCGTCGACCAAGTAAGGGCGGTGACCGAACCCGAGTTACGCGTGGCGCTCACGTAGGCCCGTCTCTCGAGGCACGCGCGTTCGGTAGTGTCATGCTCGTGATCAGTCGAAGTGAATTGAACACGACCCAACGGTTCAGCCGTGGCTGAACGACGTCGCACGCCTGCCGGAGCCCTCGGCCCACCTGATGCGGCGGCCACCGTCACCGCTCGTTCCCCCCGCCGCGAGCTCAAGGGCAAGGGGCAGCGTACTCGTAGGGCGCTATTGCTGGCCGCCGAGGAGGTCTTTGGCGCCGTCGGATATCACGATGCGTCGATCGTCAAAATCACCGAGTTGGCGGGCGTCGCCCAGGGAACGTTCTACCTCTACTTCGCGGGGAAGCGGGATATTTTCGATGAGGTCGTCGCCGACCTCAACCAACGAGTGCGCCACGCGATGTCCGAGGCAGCCCGCGGCGCGACAACTCGGTTAGAGGCCGAGCGATTGGGCTTCGCGGGATTCTTCCGGTTCACGGCGGCACACCCGGCGCTCTATCGAGTAATTCGACAAGCGGAATTTGTGTCGCCCCAGGCGTTACGCAACCACTACGAGACCATCATTGAGAACTACATTCCCTTCCTCAGTGACGCGATGGATACCGGTGAAATCGCCGCGGGAGACCCCATGGTGCTGGCGTGGTCGTTGATTGCCGTCGGTGAGGCGATCGGGATGCGTTGGATCCTGTGGAACGAGGCGAATGAGATCCCTCCGGATGTCTTCAATGAGATGGTCACCATCATCGCGCGCATGCTGGGTGGCCGCGCGACTGACTCTCTCGAGAACGTCGAGCGCCACGATGTCTCACGGGGCGGCTGATCTCGAAATGACCTATCTCCCGACTCACCGGCGGTGTGGGTGGCGGGGGTCACGTCAGCTGGTACGACGGTGACGGCGATGGTCCGCGACAACACACTCGTCGGCGAGTGGGTCAGTGCGGGTGGTGCCGCCGACCCCGAACGAGTCGCTCTCCTGTTCCACGGCGACGCGATGACCTACCGCGAACTCGACCTTCGATCAACACGTCTCGCGCAGTCCCTCCTCGAGAGCGGCCTCGAACCAGGCGCGCGCGTGGTGAGCGTCACGGAGAATCACCCCGAGCACGTCGTGCTGTTCTTTGCCTGTGCGAAGGCCGGCCTCATTCTCGCCCCGCTCAACTGGCGCCTCGCCCCCGACGAGTTGCGACTCCAAGTTGAGCTCTTTGATCCCTCACTGCTCGTCGCGTCCTCGACTCAGTGGCCGCGCATCACGGGAGATCCGGCGTTGGCGCTGCGCCGGGTCGTCCACCTTGAGTTGCTGGACGACGAGTTCCCGGTGGCGGACGCCTCCTACGCGCTGCCCACCGTCCACAAGGACGACGGCTTGCTCCTCATCGCGACCTCGGGTACAACCGGCACTCCGAAGGGCGCGCTGCTGACTCACGCAAACTGCTTCTGGACGAACCGATCGCTTGACGCCGCGGCGCCCCTAACTGCCAACGACGTTGTGCTCCAGGTACTCCCGCAGTATCACGTCGGCGGGTGGAATGTCCAACCACTACTCGCGTGGTGGCGTGGTGCGACCGTCGTGCTCGAGTCGAAATTTGACGCGGCGGAGACGCTCCGTACGATTGAACGTCAACGAGTAACAACCATGATGGGCGTGCCCACGAACTACCTCATGCTGGCCCAAAACCCCTACTTCGAGACCGTCGATCTCACGAGTCTGCATACGATAATCGTGGGCGGAGCCGCGATGCCGCACACTCTGCTCGATCGCTGGCACGCGAAGGGTGTCGCCGTTATTCAGGGATACGGGCTCACCGAAGCCGCTCCGAACGTGCTCTACCTGCCCTCCGAGGAGGCGACGCGACACCCCGGTTCCGTGGGCCGACCGTATCGACACGTCGAGGTGAGCATCCGTGACGTGCACGGTCACGAGCTGGAGGGGGCCGCTCGCGGCGAACTGTGGGTTCATGGCCCGAACGTCTTTGCGGGCTACTGGCGTAACCCGTCCGCGACTGCGGCCGCGATAGTCGACGGCTGGCTGGATACTGGCGACGTTGCCGAGCGCGACCACGACGGCTTCTATCGAATCGTGGGGCGTACGAAGGAGATGTTCGTCTCCGGAGGTGAAAACGTATTTCCCGTCGAGGTGGAGCGAGTCCTCACTTCCTTCGATGACGTGGCCGAGGCGGCAGTCGTGAGTGTGCTCGATCCGACATGGGGTGAGGCCGGGGTAGCCTTCGTCGTGCCGCGGCGTGGTGTCGAGGTCGACGTCGTCGCCCTTTACGCACACTGTCGGGCACACCTGGCACCGTTTAAAATCCCTCGAGCGATTAACGTCGTGAGCGAACTTCCCCAGACGCATATCGGCAAGGTGGACAAGGGCGCGTTACGGCTCCGAATCGGTGGTAGCCACTGAAGTCGCTCGGTGGGACATTGACCACACCCTCGTCGCGGTCGTTCACGTAAGGTGTCAACTCACGCGTGCACCACTCTCACGGGTGGACGGAACAGATGCACATCGCACCGCCACGCTGACACGGGGGGGCAACGGTTAGTGGGCACCGCCGTGTAGAGAGACGACGACACGCCTCACGCCCGACACCGGCTGACACTCACCCGGTCAATGCGGTAGCGCCACCTCGACAATGGACAGTTGTCGAGCGTCGTCCACCGTGCGCTCGACCGTTCTCCACAGACGCTGAGTTGAGGGCCTGAGGGGAACGACGTTCGACCCACCAGATGACGTACCACTTCGCGTGCTCAATCAGAGTCCGGCTCCGCAACGTCCGCCGCGTCACTCTCAGAGATAGTGCCGCCCCGAGGACGTCGAGAGGGAGCTGATGATCGGGAGACCCCACGGTGCGCCGACGACCGCTCATGGAATGCCCTTCGAACGTCGCCTCCACCCGTCCTCGTGAACGCGCGCCCTGGACCAACGGTCCCTCTCGTTGCCCGCGAGGCGATGGCGTCACCCACAACGAGGCCACCGCGCCGCCACGAGACGTCACCCGTGTCGGCGACGCTACGCCTCGCGGGGCCCCACTCTCTTCGCCGCCCGCACGGCACGAATCCGCGGAGCCGCGGCGAGCAACTCCTTCGTGTAGTCCTCGCGAGGCGACACGAACACGTCCTCCGTCGTGCCCATCTCGACGAGGTCTCCACGGTAGAGAACGACAATGGACGAACAGAGGTGACGCACCACGGCCATGTCGTGAGAGACGAAGACCAGGGTCAGGTGGAAGTCGCGGACGAGACTCGAGAGAAGATTGAGTATCTGCGCGCGCACCGAGACGTCCAGAGCGCTCACGGGTTCGTCGGCGATGAGCACGTCGGGGGAAGGGCCGAGTGCTCGGGCGATGGCGATGCGCTGGCGCTGTCCACCAGAGAACTGGTGAGCGTAGCGATTCGCCGCCGCCGCGGGCATTTCCACCGAGGCCAGGAGCTCGCGGACGCGCTCGGCCTCGTCGACCTCGATCTTGAGCGCCCGCAGGGGCTCGGCGAGTAGGTCGTGAACCCTCATGCGCGGATCCAGCGACGACAGGGGATCCTGGAACACAATCTGCACGCGCCGGCGAAAATCACGCAGTTCGCGCTCGCTGCGCCCGCTCACCACCTCGCCGCGAAAACTCACGGTGCCCGACGTCGGCGACTCCAGCGCCAAGAGCATGCGCGACAGGGTCGACTTACCCGAACCGGACTCGCCGACAATAGCCATCGAGTCGCCGTCACTGACGCTAAAGGTGATGTCGCGCAGCGCGGCGACCGACTGACCGCGACGCGACCGCGTCGGGTAGATCTTCGAGACGCCGCGCACGTCGAAGATGGCGGGAGTCTCGCTCACGGCGCCTCCTCATGCACGAGTTCACTGTCATCCACGGGATTCCAACACGCCAGCGAGCGGGTGCCGTGTACCTCGGTCGGTGGCATCTCGACGCACGCGTCCACGCGTCGATCGCAACGATCGCGAAAGGGGCACCCCTGCGGGAAGTGACCGGCGCTGGGCACGGACCCGGGGATCGACGGCAGGTTCGCGCCCGACGACGTCTCGGCCACGGAGAGCGCCGTGGAGGTGGCGAGAAGCGCCCTGGTGTAGGGATGGCGGGGCTCGTCAATGATCTGAGCCACCGAGCCCGACTCGACGACTCGGCCGCCGTACATCGTCACCACGCGGTCACACACCTCGCTGACCACCGCGAGGTCGTGCGCGATAAGTAGCAGAGCACAGCCCGTCTCGTCAACGAGACGGTCCAGCAGATCTAGGACTCGACGCTGAACCGTGACGTCCAGTGCCGTCGTCGGCTCGTCGGCCAGGATGACCTCGGGATCGCACGAGAGGGCGCTCGCGATCATAACCCGCTGGCGTTGACCACCGGAAAGCTCGTGCGGGTACATCCTCACGTACCGTTCGGGGTCCGCGAATTCGACACGACGCAAGAGCTCGACGGCGGCCGTCCGCGCGGCGCGGCGCGACAGGCCCTGGTGGATGCGCAGCGTCTCGCCCACCTGGTCGCCGATTCGCCGCGTGGGGTTGAGCGCGCTCATCGGCTCCTGAAAGACCATCGCCATCCGGTTCCCGCGAATCTCGCAGCGTCGACGCTCCGACGCGCTCAGGAGGTTCTCGCCGTCCAGGCTCACCTCGCCGCGAGCGCTCAACCCCTCGCCCAGCAAGCCCATGATGGCGAGCGACGTCAGCGACTTTCCCGAGCCGGACTCGCCAATCAGTCCCACGCGCTCACCCGCGTTCACGTCGAAGTTCACGTCGCGCACCAGCGTCAGTGGACCACCGGTCACCGTCAGGTCTCGAACGCGGAGCAACGGCATCAGCGGCTGCTCCGCACGTCGCGCAGCTCACTGATGCCGTCGCCCAGGAGGCTGAATCCAAGAACGCACAGGACGATGGCCACACTCGGCCACACCGTAAGGAGCGGATCGTTGCCCAAGTAGTTCTGGCTCGACTGCAGCATCGTTCCCCACGACGCCGCGGGAGCAGCCGTCCCCAGACCCAAAAAATCCAGCGCGGTCTCAGCCAAAACCGCGAGAGAGAACAGCAAACTCATCTGCGCGATGATCGTCGTCAGGATGTTCGGGATGACGTGTCGACGCATGATCGCGAGTGGTCGCCGACCGTACGCGCGAGCCGCGAGCACGTACTCCGAATTGAGAACAACCAGGGCGTTGCTGCGAGTCACGCGAACGAAGACGGGGATGTACGAGATGCCGATCGCCAGCACCACCGTCGTCTTGGAGGCCCCGAACGCGGCGGCGAGCACCACGGCGGCGAGCAGCGCCGGAAAGCCGTACAGGATATCGGCGAGACGCAGGACCACCTGCCCCGTGGCACCTCGGCGCTCGGCGGCGAGCAAGCCCGCGGGTATTCCGACGACCGTGGCGATCAGCACCGAAAGGAATCCCACGAAGAGGGCCACCTGGCTGCTCGCCATGAGACGGCTGAAGACGTCGCGGCCGTACTCGTCCGTGCCGAGCAGGTGGCGCAGGCTGGGACCACTCAGCGCGTGCGAGGGATCGACCGCCAGCGGATTGTAGGGAGTCCAGACGAGCGAGATCACGGCCGAGGCGACCACCAGGACAACGATGATGCCGCCGATCAGCGCGCTCGGGTTGCGCAACCACCGACGCCAGAGGCTCGCGCGCGCGTCCTCGATCACGTCGTCGCCACCGACCATCGTGTCACCCGTGAGTGGCGCTGACCCGATCTCCGTCACGACTGACCCTTCAGGCGAGGGTCGAGAAGGTGATACGACACGTCCACCACGAGGTTGATGACCAAGACGGCCGTGGCGACCAGCATCGCGATGTCCTGAACGGTGAGGAGATCTCGGTTGTTCACCGAGTCCAGCAGCAGGAGGCCCAAGCCGGGCAACGCGAACACGTTCTCGACCACGATCGCTCCCACGATGAGACTCGCCAACTCCAGACCAACGACCGTCACCAGCGGAATAGCGGCGTTACGAATTCCGTGACGACGAAGCGCCTGACCGACGCGCAGGCCCTTGGAACGGGCCGTGCGCAGGTAGTCCGACCGCAACTGCTCGAGTATCGAGGCGCGGACGTAACGACTCAAAATCGCCCCCTCCACCAGTCCCAGGGAGAAGGCGGGGAGCACCAGGGAGCGAAGTGCTTGAAGAGGGTCAGACCACCCGGGAAAGCCGCTCGTAGGAAAAACGTGGAACTTGACCGTCAAGATGATGACCAGCAAAAGCCCGGCCACCACGGTCGGAACCGCCATGCCGATCTGGCTCAATCCCCCGATGAGCGAACCCGAGAATCGACCGTGGCGCACCGCGCCGATGAAACCAAGCGGCAGCCCGATCGCGAGTCCGATCACCAGGGCGAACAGCACGAGCGGGCCCGTCACCGAGAGCGCCTGGGCGATCTGCGCCCCGATCCCGAGGTGCGAGATGTACGACACCCCGAGACTGCCGTGGAGCAGTCCGCCGACCCAGTCAACGTACTGGCGCAGAAGTGACTTGTTGAGTCCGAGCTGAGCCGTGAGTTGGCGCACGGCCTGCGGCGTGGCCTGCGTGCCGAGGATCACCTGCGCGGGCGAGCCGGGCAGAACGTTCAGTACCGTGAAGACCAGGACCGACGCGCCCCACAGGGCCACCACGATGGTGCCGACTCGGCGAAGAAACGGCGCCGCCGCCCGCGCCAGTCGCCTCGTCGCATCCATCAACGTAGGACGATACGCACCGGGACGCCAGCACCCGCGGGGGTGCTGGCGTCCCGACTGTGATCCACCGGCGAACGACGCATCAGGAGGCGAAGCCCTCCGCCTTCACCTTTTGGGACAATGAGCCGCCCACCGAGACGTAACTCAGGTTGAAGGACTCGGTGAGACCACTGCCCGGAAGACCCACGATGGACTTCTTCGCGACGGTCAGCTGGTCGGGGTTGTAGAGCCAGCCATTCGCGGCGTCAGCACTGATCTTGCGAACAATCGCCCGAAACTTGGCGATCTCCGCTCGAGTCGTCGTGGCGGCAGTCGCCGCGCTCACCATGGCGCCGACCTGCTTGCAGCCCGCGTAGTTGAAGTAGTACGAGCAGTCACCGTACTCACTGATATCGCGCGCTTCAACCTGGTCGATGATCGTCATCTGGTAGTTGTGGTCGGTGAAGACCTTCGAGATCCACAGCGCCCAGGCGATGTTCTTGATGGCCACCTTGATGCCCACGGCGGCCAACTCCGCCTGGATGAGTGGGCCCGCGGTCGTCGCGTAGCCGTAGGGGGGCAGGGTCAGGGTCATCGAGAACCCGTGACGGTAACCCGCCTGGGCGAGCAACTCCTTGGCCTTCTTCGGGTTGTACCGGTAGGCGTTGTTGACACTCGGCGTGTACCACGGGTCCCCCGGGACCTGGTCACTGCCGATAACGGTGCCGTAGCCGGCCCCCGCCGTGCGAAGAATTGCCTGCTTGTCGATCGCGTAGGTCACGGCCTGGCGAACCTTCAACTTCTTGAGTGGGCCCGCCGCGTTGTTCAGTGTCAGGTCGATCTTTCCCTCGGTGGGGCCGTGAATGACCTTGAACGAACTGTTGTGCGTGAACTGGCTGACGTCCTGGGAGTTGTCGAGGTTGTCGATCACCTGAATCTGGCCACTCTGCAGCGCGCTATCCATCGTGGTCGCGCTCGAGAAGTACCGGAAGGTCACCGACGACATACCCGGCTTGGGACCCCAGTACTTCGGGTTAGCCACCAGGACCACGTCGTAGTTCGAGATCTGCGACTGATACATGTAGGGACCCGTCCCCACAGGATTCGTCGCAATGGTGGCCACGGCGGAGGGGTCCAGGACGATACCGTTGCTGTAGGCCGCCAGGTTGTAGAGGAACTGGTTGTCCGGATGAGTCAGGGTGACCACGACGGTCGACGGATCAGGCGAGGTCACCGAACTGACGTCGGCGACCAGCGACTGGTAGGGATAGCCCGACTTCGGGTTCACGGCGCGGTTCAGGCTGTACACCACGTCCGCCGCCGTCATCGGGTCCCCGTTGGAGAAGCTGACACCCGAGCGAAGCGTGAACGTGTATTTGAGTCCGTCCGGCGACATCGTGTACTTCGTTGCCAGCACCGGAATGACAGCACCCTTCGGGTCCAACTCCACCAAGTGCTGATACACGTTGTAGTCGAAAACCTCATCAATCGCGGCCGAGGCATTCGACGTGGGATCCAGGGAGGGCGGCGCCACCGCCGATCCGATAACCAGCGTTCCCCCCGATGATGCCGCGCCGGACGGCTGCGAACCACCCACCACCGAGCCGAGCGTCGCTATCGCGAACGCCATCGGCACCGACACGACGGCCAGGCGTCTACGAACTCCATGACGATTTTTCACTGTCCCCCTCACTCACGAAGTGCTCCGTCGCCGGTGAATCCTAGGTTGGTCTCCAGGAACACTTGTGTATCCAATATTTCGAGTCCGGTATACCACGCGGCCCAGGCCGTGTCAACCACGTGAGAACGCCGCTCGAGGACCGCGCGATCACTCCGCTCGAGGACACCGTGTGGCAACTCCCCGTGACGACCACTCGTCACGGGGCCACTACCGAACCGTGGGACAACCACGCGACAATGACCCATCCCCGTCGTCGTACGCCGGAGCCCGCGTGTTACGCCTGCATCACACGGATCAGGGCCTTGGCGATGCGCTCGGGACCGGGAAAGTACGACCACTCATGACTGTGCGGATACGGCGTGTCGTAGCCCGTCACTCGTTCAATCGGCGCCGCGAGATGGTAGAAGGCGTGCTGCTGGACGAGGGCGGTCAACTCCGCCCCGAAACCCGACGTCAACGTGGCCTCGTGCACCACGATGCATCGCCCCGTCTTGGACACGGAGTCGATGATCGTCGTGAGGTCCAGCGGGATCAGGGTGCGCAGGTCGATCACTTCGGCGTCGACGCCCGTGTCGTGCACGGCGGCCAGTGCCACGTGCACCATCGTCCCGTAGGCGATCACCGTCACGTCCGAGCCGGGGCGACGAATCGCCGCCGACCCGAGGGGCACGTGGTAGTAGCCCTCGGGGACGTCGGAGAGCTCGTGACGCGACCACGGCATCAGCCCGGTGTCGTGGCGGCCATCGAAGGGACCGTTGTAGAGACGCTTGGGCTCGAGGAAGATAACCGGGTCATCGTCCTCAATGGCGGAAATCAGTAGTCCCTTCGCGTCGTACGGGTTCGACGGCATCACCGTCGTGAGGCCCGCCACGTGGGTAAACAGCGCCTCGGGACTCTGCGAGTGCGTCTGGCCGCCGAAGATTCCCCCTCCCACGGGCATGCGAATCGTCAGCGGCGCGGTGAAATCACCCGCGGACCGGTACCTCAGCCGAGCCGCCTCCGAGACGATCTGGTCGTACGCCGGATACATGTAGTCCGCGAATTGAATCTCCACGCACGGCCGCAGGCCGTACGCGGCCATTCCCACCGCCGCTCCGACGATGCCCGACTCGGTGATCGGAGTGTCGAAGCACCGGTTCTCACCGAAGCGCTGCTGGAGGCCCTGCGTGCACCGAAACACTCCCCCGAAGTAGCCCACGTCCTCCCCGAAGACCACGACCGACTCGTCGCGCTCCATCATGACGGCGTGAGCGTCACGAATAGCCTGCACCATCGACATCCGCGCCATGATCAGTACCCGGCCTCTCGCTCCTGGCTCGCCAACGACTCGGGCATTTCCTTGAAGACATCCTCGAAGATCTCGCGGGGCGACGGAGCGGGACCCTGCTTCAACGTCCCGTGCGACTGCGCCTCCACCTGAGCGGCCCGCACGTCACGGACGACCTCCTCGCGCAGCGCCTCGACATCAGCCTCGTTCGCGCCACCCGTGCGCAGGAGGTGCCTCGTCAACCGCTCAATCGGATCGCCGAAGGGCCAGGCGGCGGCCTCGTCACCGGGTCGATAGCCGGACGGATCATCGGAGGACGAGTGCGCCGCCGCACGGTACGTCACCCACTCGATCAACGTGGGCCCCCCGTTAGTGCGCGCGCGCTCGGCCGCCCACGCGGCCGCGCCGTGAACCGCCAGATAGTCGTTGCCGTCCACCCGCAGCGACGCGATGCCGAAACCCCGACCACGAGCGGCGAACGTCGGCGCGAGTCCGCGGGCCACGGACTCGCTCGTGGAGATCGCCCACTGATTGTTCACGACGTTGAGGATGACCGGAGCCCGGTAGGTCGAGGCCATCACGAGAGCGGAGAAGAAGTCGGTCTCGCTGGTCGCCCCGTCGCCAATCCACGACGCGGCGATACTCGACTCGCCCCTCAGCGCGCACGCCATAGCCCACCCCACGCCCTGGACGAACTGCGTCGCGAGATTCCCCGAGATGGAGAAGAAGCCATACTCCCTCGCCGAGTAGAACACGGGCATCTGACGTCCGCGCAGCGGATCCGTCTCGTTCGAATACACCTGCGACATCATTAGCTCGAGCGGGTAGCCCGCGGCGACGAGCAGGCCCTGCTGGCGATAGGTGGGGAAGTTCATGTCACCCGGACGAAGTGCGGAGTGAAAGGCACACGCGATCGCTTCCTCGCCGGTGCACTGCATGTAGAACGAGGCCTTGGACTGGCGCTGATCGATCATCATCTGACGATCGAACTCGCGGGTGAGCATCATCGCGCGCAGACCCGCGCGAAGGGTCGGCGCGTCGAGGTGGGGGTCCCACGGCCCCGAGGCTCGACCCTCGTCATCGAGTACGCGCACCAGCCCCGTCGCGAGCTCGGACATCGACTCGGCCGGTTCGTTCACCTGCGGCCTACGACACGCGCCCGGCGCGAAGGTGTCGACCTCGCTGAAGTCGGGCCGGTCCCCGGGCCGAAAGGCGGGACCCGGCATCGTCAGGCGCGGTGACACCGACGAGCCGCTCACACCCTCCTCATCCCTTGACTTCGCACGCGCCATCACCACTCCTCCGTCCACGACGTCGCGTCACCGTCGCCGTGGATCGGTCTATCTCGTCATAACGCGATACAGATGTTCTTCACACGGCTGTAGGCGAGCAGCGCCTCTTCCGACTTTCCCCTCGCGTGGCCACTGCGCTTAAGCCCACCAAACGGAATGGCCACTCCGCCTCCTACACCGTAACTGTTGACGAAGACCTGGCCCACCTCGAGACGGTTCGCCACCGCGTGAGCGCGACGTAGATCGCGCGTCCAGATTCCGGCGACGAGGCCGTACGTAGAGTTATTCGCCACGCGCACCGCCTCCTCATCGTCCGCGACGCGCGAGGCGACGAGCACGGGCCCGAAGACCTCCTCCTGGACAATCTCCGCGTCCACGTCGACATTGTCCACCAGCGTCGGCTCCAGGTACCACCCGCTCGCCAGGTTCGCCGGACGCCGCCCTCCGCACACGATGCGCGCGCCGCTCTCGCGAGCCCGCGTCACCATGCCGTGAGAGTGCTCGAGTTGGCGGGCCGAGACCAGGGGACCGAGGTCGAAGTCGGACTCGCCCGGGCCGATACTGAGCGCACCAAAAGCCCGGGTGATGCGACCGATCACCTCGTCGTAGATCGGCGCCGCGATGATCACTCTCGATCCGGCCGAGCAGCTCTGGCCCGCGTTCTGGATGAGCGCGCGCACGATGACCGGCACGGCGCGGTCCAGATCGGCGTCCTCGAACACGAGGGTGGGCGACTTGCCACCCATCTCGAGCTCCACGGGGATGTAGCGCTCCAGGCACTGGCGCGCCACGCGTAGGCCGACCGCGGCCGAGCCCACGAACGTCACGTGATCCACGCCCGCGTCGCCCACCAGCGCGGACCCGACGTCGCCCGCGCCGACCACGACGGTGAAAAAGTCCTCGGGCAGTCCAGCCTCCCGGTAGAGGGCCGCGAGGCGATAGGGCGTGAGCGACGCCTGCTCCGACGGCTTGAGGACCACGGCGTTGCCCACGGCCATCGCGGGCGCCGCGCACCGAGCGGTCACCTGCAGCGGGTAGTTCCACGGGATGATCTGCGCGCACACTCCCCACGGCTCGCGCACCGTATAGTCGACGAACTCGGGTCCCAGGGGAATCGAACGCCCTCCGAACTTGTCGGCCCAGCCCGCGTAGTAGGTGAAGTAGGACGCGGCCATCGCCACGTCATCGCGTCCCTGAGCGAGGGGCTTGCCGGTGTCGCGGCACTCCGTCAGCGCCAACTCGTCCGCGTTCTCACGCAGGAGCCGAGCCATCTCGTACAACGCGTGTGCGCGCACGGACGGGGACCCCCACTGCGCGTTGGTCTGGACGGCGTGGCGCGCCCGGCTCACCACGCGGCCCACGTCCTCGAGGGACGACGCGGGCAACGTCGCGAATACCTTCTCGGTCGCCGGATCGACAGCCTCCAGAATGCTCGTACTCAACTCGGTCATCCTCTCCACCTCCCTACAGTCGCGGGGTGTAGCGGCCATCCGCGGCGAGCCACCCCCCATCAACGGTCAGGTACGCGCCCGTCACGTACGAACTCGCGTCCGACGCCAAGAAGACCGTGGCACCCACCAACTCCTCAGGACGCGCCCATCGTCCGAACACGGACTTGCGGGCGTAGGCCTCGTACCACTCGGCGTCCGCCTTGATAGAGGCAGTTAACGGCGTATCCACGACTCCCGGCGCGATGGTGTTGACGCGCACCCCGGACGGGCCGAACTCGGCGGCCGCCGTGCGCACGAGTTGCACGACCCCCGCCTTGGTCGCGGCGTAGACCCCCTGACCGGGCTCCACCACCTGGGCTCGAATGCTCGAGAAGACGATGATGCTGCCGGACCCGCGTTCGGCCATGCGAGAGCCGAACTCGCGAATCACGAGAAACGATCCCTCGAGGTTGAGGCGCTGGACCCGGCGAAACTCGTCCAGCGAGAGATCGGTCAGCCGCTTGCGAACATTCATGGCGGCCGTCAACACGACGACGTCGAGGCCCTCCAGGGCCGTCGCCGTGGCGATCACGTCCTCGTGATCGGTGACGTCGAGACGACGCGCCTGCGCGACGCCGCCCGCGCTCGTGATCGCCTCAGCGGTTGCCTGCGCCGCCGAGGCGTCGACGTCGGCGCTGTAGACGGTCGCACCGAAGTCACTCAAGCCTCGAGCAACCACGGCCCCGATCCCGCCTCCGGCGCCAATGACCAACACCCGCTTCCCGTCAAGCTCGAAGATCGACCTCAGTGAGTCTCCCGTCATGGTTCAGCACTCCTCTCAGTTCACGTCGGTTCTGCTGCGAAAGCGTCCCGCGGCGGCTCCGTTATCGGCGACTCCGCCCTCGCGCCCGATCGCGGCGATCTCGTCGCGCACCGCCTCGCCAATGTCGTCGGTGGTGCGCCCCATCTGCGGACCACGCATGGCAGGAAGCCCCTGGAGAACACGTATCGTCGCGGCTTCGAGCGTCCGCGCAGCCTCGCGCTCGCCCAGGTGGCTGAGGCACATGGCCGCCGCGAAAATCGCACCCGCGGGATTGGCTCCGCCCGTTCCGGCAATGTCGGGGGCCGAGCCGTGAATCGGCTCAAACATGCTGGGAGCGGTGCCGGTGAGATTCAAGTTGGCGCTCGGCGCCAGGCCGATACCTCCCTGAACGACCGCGGCCAGGTCGCTCAGAAGGTCCCCGAACAAGTTGTCGGTCACGATGACGTCGAACATCTCGGGGCGCTCGACGAGGTGGACCGCACACGCGTCGGCGTGCACGTAGTCGTGGCGCACCTCCGGGTAGCGCTCGCCGATCTCGTTCACGGTCTCGCTCCAGAGCCGGCCGGCCTCGATCAGGATGTTGGTCTTGTGGCACAGTGTCACGTGCTGGCGACGTTGCCGCGCGAGTTCGAACGCGAACTCCACGGCGGCCGCGATGGCGGGCTTCGTGTTCAACGACAGTTCCAGCGCCGTCGCCCACGACGTCCCCTCGTGCGACGAGAAGCCGCCGCTGGCGTAGAGCCCCTCGGTATTTTCGCGAACGATCACGAGATCGCATCGCTCGGGCGTGACGTTCTTCACGATCGACTCGACCCCGGCGAACAGCTGCGCCGGACGCACGTTGACGGACTGGTGGAACTCGGTGCGTATCCGCACGATGAGCCCCCTCTCGAGCACGCCCGGCTCGACCCGCGGATCACCGACGGCGCCAATCACGATGGCGTCGTGACGCGCCAGCTCGGCAATCACCTCGTCAGTAATTAACTCGCCGGTGCGCAGGTAGTGTTCGGCACCCAGGTCGAACATCGACACTCGCACGTCGAAGTCGAACATCGCCCCGAGGTCATCGAGACAGAGCAAGGCCTGGGTGAGAACTTCGGGCCCGATCCCGTCACCACCGATAGCCGCGAGAGCGTACGAACGACGCGGGGCATCCGCGGCGGCGCCGGGGACTGGGTCGTGAACGCCCCCGCGGCCCGACGCCTCGCCTGAGGTCATCGCCACTGCCCGAGTGAGAGTGACCCGAGATCGCTCGACAACCCCCTGCGGTGCATCCTCCCTCTTTCCTCGGCCGGAACCACGCGAGCCGTCGATAGTCGGTTTTTATGTATCCAATATTTCGAATCCAAGGTATCACCAACCTCACGCCATTTCAAAAGGCGACGACGCGACTCCGGGGCGTTCTAGCAGGCACCCGACAGGAAACTAAGCGCCGCGGTGGCGTACACCCGGGCGTAGCGACCGATCGCCTCCACCTCGACGAACTCGTCCACCTGGTGGGCAATCCACTTGCCGCCCGGTCCGTAGACGACCGTGGGAACCATGGCGTCGCGCGTGAAGATCGTTCCGTCGGTCGTGCCGGGGACCCCGCCCCACGCGGGAACCGACCCGGTCACTCGAGTGTGAGCGTCCACGAGGCACTTCACCACCGGCTCGTCGACCGACGTATCGACCGGCGGCCGATTGTCGATGACGGTGACCTCCACGACGACGCCGTCGGCGGCCGCGAGGGCGACGGCTTCGCGACGGATCCGCGCGATGAGTTCGTCGTGGTCCACTCCCGGTATCGATCGGATATCCACCCAGAGAGAGCTTCGGGGGGAGATGGTATTCATCTGAGCCGGCGTGCCGGCGACGACCACCGTGGGGGTGACGTAGGTCGTACCCAAGTGGGGGTGGGTGCCGTATCGCGCTTGAAGGTCGCGCTCACTCTCGCCGAGCATCCCCAGGATCCGCCCGAGCGCGGGTAAGGCGTTACGACCCCGTTCCGGCATCGCGGCGTGGGTCATCTGGCCGATGAGGTCGATCCGGAGGCGAATCGCACCCTTCGATACCGGACAGACCTCGTCACCTTCGGGCTCGCAAATGATGACGCCCGCCACCCCCTCGAGCGCGCCCGAACTCACGGCGTGCTTGGCGCCGAGCATCATGCCCTCCTCGTCCACCAGGGCGAGGATGCGAATCGTGCCGGGAAAGGGTCCGGCCTGCTGCAACGCGCGCACGCCGTAGAGCATCGACACGACGCCGGCCTTCATGTCGGCCGCGCCGCGGCCGTAGAGACGACCGTCGACGATCGCCGCACCGAAGGGGTCCTGGCTCCACTCGCTCGCGTCACCCTCGGTCACAACGTCAAGGTGACCCTCAAAGGCGAGAACCGGGCCCGACGGACCGCCCCCGGGTACGTCGACGATGATATTGGAACGTCCGGGCACGACCTCGACGAGTTCGGGTCGCCAGCCCCACTCGCGCATCTTGGCCAGTACCAACTCGGTTGCCTCGTGCTCGTCGCTCACGCCCGGCTCGTCGACACTTCGAATCGACACCAGCCGAACGGCGAAGTCGAGCGCCTCGTCTTCGTCGACGCGAATCTCGGCGCTCCCCGCCGCGTCGTCACCGAGTGTCACTGCCATACCGTCTCCCGTCTCTCCACGACGTCGTACGTCCCCGCGTTGCTCAACGCGGGGCGTCGTCGTCGGTTGCCGTCGCGCTCGCCGAGGCGACACCCTCTATCCATGCTCACCCTGTTCACGTAGTCGCGCGATGGTGGTCTCGATGTGTCCGCGAGCGAGCAGTTCGGCACGAATGGGGTCACGATCCTTGATGGCGTCCAGTACCTGGCCGTGCTGACGCACCGCGTTGTCGGCCACGGACTTGGACACTCCGACGGCCGGGGTGAAGATCTGCGCGGTCATTCGAAGGATGACGAGCTCGCCAATGAGAAATTGGTTTCCCGTCGACTGAATGATGAGTTCGTGGAAGCGGATGTTGAGCCGCGTGTACTCCGCGGGGACCCACGGGTCCAGAGAGGCTACCTGCTGCGCCATGACCTTCTCCAACTCCTCAATCTGGGGCGGGGTCATCTCGATGGTGGCCAGGCGAGCCGCGAGTCCGTCGATCACGCAGCGAAACTCGTAGGCGTCCAGCAGCGTCTTGCGACTTCCCGACACCACGCGCGCCGCGCGTCCGGGCTCGGCCACGAGCAACCCCTCTTGCTCGAGCATGCGAATGGCCTCGCGCAGTGGGGTGCGACTGATGCCGAGTTCGAGAGAGAGATTCTCCTGGTGGATAACGGTTCCCGCGCTGTACTGTCCGTCGTAGATGCGCGCGCGCAACTCATCGGCGACGTCGTCGGCGAGCCGGGAACGCCGTTCCCACCGCGATGCCGGTGGTCGACCACTGTCAACATCCGTCACGAGTTCTCCCCTCGGTCAGCAGCGTCTCGCTCCCACCGCCACGGGCAACCCTCCCGCGAAGGACGACGTGACGCTCGCGATTTCTCATCCAAAATACAGAGTACAACAAGTTCTCTCCTCACCCCGTGCTCGCGAACCCGCGTCGACGCAGATCCTGATCGCACCCATAAAAACACCACACGGCGGCTCGTGGGTTAGTTTCACGATGGTCGAGCCCGCCGGTGGGGCCGAGTGTCGACGTCGAGGAGAGGAGTGCCCGTGCCCATCATCGAGATTGGTGACATCGCGGTTCACGGTCCCAAAAACGACCTGAGCGACGTCGAGAACATTCGCGTCGGCCACCACCAGAGGATCGGCGACGGCTGGTTGAGTGGCACGACGGTCGTCCTTCCGCCCCCCGGCACGGTCGGCGGCGTCGACGTTCGCGGCGGCGGTCCCTCGACCCGCGAAACGGACGCCCTGGCACCCACCACGCTCGTGTCGACGGTGAATGCCGTCTGCCTCTCCGGCGGCAGCAGTTTCGGACTCGCCGCGGCGGATGGCGTCATGCAACTGCTGGAGGAGCGACGCTCGGGCTTGCGCGTGGGCCCGGACGAGAGTCACGTCGTGCCCATCGTGCCGGCCGCGTGTCTCTTCGACATCATTGGCGGCGGCGCGTACACCCATCGCCCCGACGCCTCCTTCGGCCGGGCCGCCCTCGAGGCGGCCACCACCCACGTCACGCAAGGCACGGTGGGCGCGGGAACCGGCGCACGGGCGGGGGGGCTCAAGGGCGGAATTGGCTCGGCCAGCGTCGTACTCGAGAACGGGGTCACGGTCGCGGCGCTCGTCGCACTGAACTCGGGCGGCAACGTCGTCGACCCACGAACGGGCGAGCTCTACGGTCGGCGCTACGGGCTGGACGGGGAATTCGACCACGTCGTCACACCGAGCCCACGCGACGTCGCCTCATCTCGCCACTGGCTGAGTGGTCCGCGCGCTCGCAACACGGTGCTCGTCGTCGTCGCCACGGACGCCTCGCTCAGCAAGTCCGAGTCCTGCCGCGTCGCCATGGCGGCCCACGACGGTCTCGCACGGGCGATCTCGCCCGTGCACTGCCTCACCGACGGCGACGTGGTGTTCAGTCTCGCCACCGGAGCCGTGACGTTGCCCGACGGCGCGGGGCACGACGTGATCTCGGCGGCGTCGTCGCGACCCGAGCACCTCGACGTCATCATGGCGGCGGGCGCCCACGCGGTCACGCGAGCCGTCGTGCACGCGGCCCTCGTCGCCACCAGCACGGAGAACACCCCGGCGTATCTCGACGCGTACCCGAGTGCGCGGGCCTAATGGCACGCCGTCGGCGACGCTACCGGGGACCGGCGTACGGCCGAATCATCGCCGCGTCCGCTAACTGATGGGCGACCGTCGCGACGTCACGCGTCACCAGACCCGCCGTGACGCGAATGTGCGACGCACTCTCGCTCCTGGTCGAAAAGGGCGACCCGGCGGCCGCGCCAATACCGTGACTGGCCAGCGCGATCAGCGCCGACGTTTCGTCGTGCACCGGCAACCAGATGTTCAGCCCGTCGTCGCCCATCGTCGACACACCCTCACGTTCGAGCGCCGCGCGCAGCGCGCGTCGACGCGCGGCGTAGGTGGCACGTGCGCGCGCGACGTGACGCCGCGTCGACGGTTGTGTCAGGAGTTCGACCAGAACGCCCTGGAGGAGGCGACTGGTCCACCCTTGGCCCAGGAGACGACGTTCGCGTAGCGCGTCCACTATCTCATGGGGTCCACTCAGGGCCGCGAGGCGAAGATCCGGACCGTACGACTTGGAGAAGCTCCGCACGTGCACCGTGCGCGAGGGGATCCATCGCCCGAGACTCACCGGATCGGCCACGGCCACGCTGCCGGCCGAGTCATCCTCGATCACGACGACCGAGTGCGTCGCCGCGAGTCGCGCGAGGGCGTGCGCGCGAGCGACGCTCATCGACACTCCCGTGGGGTTGTGAGCGCGAGGCTGGAGAAACACCGCGCGCGGGTGGCGGGTCAACGCCTCGGCGAACGGGGACGGCATCATCCCCTCCTCATCCACGTCAATGCCCACGTGACGCACGCCGAGCGCGTCGAGCAGGTCCAGGAGCGGGGGGAAGCTCGGGTTCTCCACGACCACCGTGTCGCCGACACGCAGCAGGTGCGCCGACACCTGATCGAGCGCGTCCATGGCCCCGTCGACGATCATGAACTCGCTGGTGTCGTAGGGCCAGTCCCGAGACAGAGCCTCTAAGAGCCCCGGGACGATCGGGTCGTCCAAGTAACTGCCCGACACACCACCGCGATGGAGCGTGCTGAGCGCCTCGCCCAGATCGGGGAGTAAGTCCGGGTCGGGCATTCCGGTAGAGAGGTCCAGGTTGAACGACGAACTGTGCTCGAGCGCGCGACGGTAGCGAACCGGTCCGGGAGTCGCGTGGGCGGTGACCACCGTGCCGCGGCGCCCGTCGCTGCGAAGCACACGGGCGGCCGCCAACGTGCGCCACGCCGCGCTCACCGTGCTCGGCGAGAGCGCGAGATCGCTCGCGAGCAGTCGTATCGGCGGCAACCGGGTTCCGTCGGCGAGCGATCCGTCGCCCACGGCCGTGCTCACGGCGGTCGCGAGCCCCCGGCTGGTGCGCTCAACCAGGCGATCCGCGATCACCTCACCAACTTTTGTAACCATACAAAGATACTATTGTGTGTTGACTCCACCGTATGTACTATCGACCAGATGGAATCCCACATTGGTCACTGGATAGGTGGACAGCCGGTCGTCGGCTCGTCCGAGCGAACGTCACCCGTCTTCAACCCCGCGACGGGTGAGCGAACAGCGCTCGTTAACCTCGCCTCCCCCGCCGAGGTCGACGCCACGGTCGTCGCCGCGACGGCGGCCGCGGCGCAGTGGCGCCGCTCGTCACTGTCGCGCCGTAGCGCGGTACTCTTCGCCTTCCGCGAGCTCGTGCAATCCCACCGCGACGAGTTGGCGCGCATCGTCACCCAGCAGCACGGCAAGGTCCTCGCCGACGCCGCGGGCGAGGTGGCGCGTGGCATCGAGAACATCGAGTTCGCCACGGGCGTACCCCAACTACTCAAGGGTGGCTACTCCGAGCAGGCGTCGACGGGAGTCGACGTGTACTCGATCCGCCAGGCCCTCGGCGTGGTCGCCGGAGTGACCCCGTTCAACTTCCCCGTGATGGTGCCACTCTGGATGTGCGCCAACGCGGTCGCCTGCGGCAACGCCTTCATCCTCAAGCCGAGCGAGAAGGATCCGTCGGCGTCGTTGCTCCTCGCTGAGCTCTGGCAGAAGGCCGGACTTCCCGACGGCGTCTTCTCGGTGATCCAGGGCGACAAGGTAGCGGTCGACGCGTTGATCGACCACCCCGGCATTGCGGCCCTCAGCTTCGTGGGATCGACGCCCACCGCCAAGTACATCTACGAGCGAGCGACGGCCGTCGGCAAGCGTGTCCAGGCGCTGGGTGGCGCCAAGAACCACATGGTGGTCCTGCCCGACGCCGACGTCGAGATGGCCGCCGACGCCGCCATCTCCGCCGGCTACGGCGCGGCGGGTGAGCGGTGCATGGCCATCTCGGTGGTAGTGGCCGTCGGCTCCGTCGCCGATCCCCTCGTCGACGCCATCGCGGCTCGGATCCCGGCACTCGCGGTCGGCGACGGAGCCGCACCGGGAACCGAGATGGGTCCACTGATCACCGCCGAGCACCGCGATCGAGTCGCCGGCTACGTCGAGCACGCCGGGCACGAGGGCGCTCGCGTCATTGCCGACGGACGTAAGGCCTCCGTCCCCGACGGCGGCTTCTTCCTCGGTGCCACCCTGATTGATAACGTTCGCCCCGAGATGGCGGTGTACCGCGACGAGATCTTCGGACCGGTGCTCTCGGTCGTGCGCTGTGAGACGTTCGCCGAGGCGATCGAGCTCATCAACCAGAACCAGTTCGCTAACGGCACGGCAATATTCACCCGCGACGGCGGCGCCGCCCGGACCTTCCAGAGCGAGGTCGAGGTCGGCATGATCGGGATCAACGTGCCGATTCCGGTACCCGTCGCCTACTACTCCTTCGGTGGATGGAAGGCCTCGCTCTTCGGCGACAGCCATATGTACGGCCCGGAGGGCGTGCACTTCTACACCAAGGGCAAAGTGGTGACGTCGCGCTGGCCCGACCCCGCCACGTCCACGATCGACCTCGGCTTTCCCCAGACAAGGTAGGCAGACATGACCAACGCAACCACGGACACTCCCACTAGCCATCGCGCGCACCTCGACGAGCAGCAGGTGCGCCAGCTCGATCACGACCACGTGTTCCACTCGTGGTCGGCCCAGGACCTCATCACTCCCCTGCCGATCGCCTCTGCGCAGGGATCGTACTTCACTGACTACGCGGGACGGCGTTACCTGGACTTCTCCTCACAGTTGGTGAACGTCAACATTGGACACCAGCACCCCAAGCTGGTCGCGGCGATCGCCGAGCAGTCCCAACGACTGTGCACCATCGCCCCGTCCTTCGCCAATGACGCGCGCAGCGAGGCCGCCCGCCTCATCGCCGAACTCGCCCCGGGGAGTCTCAACAAGGTCTTCTTCACCAACGGCGGCGCCGACGCGATCGAGAACGCGGTACGGCTAGCCCGACTGCACACCGGACGACTCAAGGTGCTCTCCACCTACCGCAGCTACCACGGCGCCACGGCCGGAGCGATCACCGTCACCGGTGATCCGCGGCGCTGGCCCTCGGACCCCGGCATGCCGGGCGTCGTTCACTTCTGGGGCCCCTACCTCTACCGGTCGTCCTTCCACTCCCGCAACGCCGAGGAGGAACGCGACCGCGCTCTCCAGCACCTGCGCGACACCATTGTCTTCGAGGGACCCCAGACCGTCGCCGCGATCCTCCTCGAAACGGTGGTCGGGACGAACGGCATCCCGGTCCCACCGGACGGCTACCTGGCCGGCGTACGCCAGCTCTGTGACGAGTACGGCATCGTCATGATCGCCGACGAGGTCATGGCCGGCTTCGGCCGCTGCGGCGAGTGGTTCGCCATCAATCACTGGGGAGTGACACCGGACCTGATCACCTTCGCCAAGGGAGTCAACTCCGGGTACGTGCCGCTAGGCGGCGTGATCATCTCCGACGAGATCGCGGCGACCTTCGCCACTCGCTCCTACCCGGGCGGCCTCACCTACTCGGGACACCCGCTGGCGTGCGCGTCGGCGGTGGCCTCTATCGGGATCTTCAAGGAGGAGGGCATCGTCGAGAACGCGCGGATGCTCGGCGAGGACGTCATCGGTCCCGGCCTGAACGACCTCGCGCAACGCCACCCGTCCATCGGTGAGGTCCGGGGCCTCGGCGTCTTCTGGGCGATCGAGCTGGTACGCGATCGTTCCACGCGCGAGCCCCTAGTCCCCTTCAACGCCACCGGCACGGACGCCACTCCCATGAACGAGTTCGCCGCCGCGTGCAAGGAGCGCGGGCTGTGGCCGTTCACTCACTTCAACCGGACCCACGTGGTACCTCCCTGCACCGCCACGGCCGACGAAGTTCGCGAAGGTCTCGCCATTCTCGACGAGACCCTATCGGTAACCGACCGGTACTACGTGGGCGAGTAGCCGCTGGTGACGCTGACTCGTCCGTAGAACACGAAGGCGCGGCGTCGTCGCGAACGACGTCGCCGCGATGACGAGTGACCGAGCACTCAGTGTCGTTCCTTGTCTCGCGCGGCCACCGCGTAGAGCCACAATCGTGTGATGAGAGAGGCCCGTGCACGCAGTGACCGAGCCTTGATCACGTTCTTCCCGCTGCGTAGGCCGCCGTCCACCAAGAACCTCGACCTAACCGCCAACCACGTCGGCGATGGTAGCCAGAACACGGATCGTCGAGGTGGCGGCGTCGAGTCGACGCCACCGTGGTTCGAGACGATGATCGCGTCGACGCCGTTGACGACGGCCCCACGCACGTCGTCGGGGACGAGGGACCCTTTCACAACGATCGGTCCGTCCCAGCGCGAGTGCGGCGACTCGAGGACGCGCCAGGAAACGCTCGAGTTGAACTGACCCGCAACCCAGTGCGGGGAATTCTGGGACACGTGGCCCGCGGGCACGGCGTTCTCGAGGTTCCCGAAGGTGAGGGGCTCGCCCCCGGAAACGACCTCATACATCCAGCGCGGGTGGGTCGCGATGTCGATCTTGCGTGGATACTGGCCGAACGTGGAGACTCCGCCATTTAGACCATTTCGCGCGTCGCGACAGCGCCGTCCGGTGGCCGAGAAGTCGCACCGTGAGCACCGGTGTCGTACATCACGCGGCACGGTCCCGCGCGATCAGATTCTCAGCGAAGCGGCGGTCCCTCATCACGTAGAGCGGGAACCAGAAGGGTTTAGTCGTCGCTGCGGCCACCTCGTCAAACCCGCAGATCGAGAGCGCCGACTCAGTGAAGATGATCCCGGTGTGCTCGGCCGCGCGCGGCGAGGACCTCGGCGTGCGGCGCGAACATCCCGGCGCGTCCGACCGGGGGTGAGCACCACCGGCACCGAGTACGTCGAGCCGAACAGTATCGTATCGAGGCTGCACGCCGACACATCGCGCAGAACTCGCTGGCGCGCGAACTCGCGGAAGTCGTCGGTGACGGTAGGTAACAGTTGCAACATCCGGCTCTGGCGGCGCAACGGCACAATACGTTGTCCGCTCTTCGGCAAACTCGAGACCCGATGAGGCGCGGCAAATAGGTGCGAGTTCACGTCGGGCCTCCTGCACCAACAATCTCCGGTACCTTGATGTCGTCTTCACGTTGTCAGACACCGAGTGGCGGGCATCGGCGGCGGGACTGCCATCGAATCGTTTGACCACTCTTTTAGACGTCGGAGCCGCTCTCAGAAATGCAAACAGCCCTCGGCCCGAACCCGGGTCGAGGGCTGTTTCCTGACGGAGATCGGTTACCCCGTCGCCATACCGGCCTTACGACGAGACGCTGAAGCTCGTGAGCGTGAAGGTGCCCGAGCCGTTCGTCGTTCCGACTCCATTCTCGTAGCCGGATCCACCACCGAAGGAGAAGCCAATTCCGGTCACGTTACTCGCGGCGGCCGAGAACGACCCGTCGTAAGTCGCACTCGGCTCGCCGTAGAAGGCACTCCAGTTGCCAGCCGGATCGACGACCGCGGAGATGGTGATCGTACCGTTGGCCAGGTTGTAGGACGCGGTAGCGTTATCGGCCCACCAGTATTTAGTGGGCGAGAAGCCACCCGCGTAACTGGTCTCGAAAAACAGTCGTGTACTCGCCGACGCGCCGTTCGCAACGGGTTCTCCGTAATACGTAAAGTCTGCCGACGCGCCACTGATGGTGAACGTCGCGGTCACCGTCTTACCTAGATCATTGCCCAGGAAGGGCGAGTTTCCCTGGGTGTCGATGAGCAGCGCCGTGTTGTCCTGTGCCGTGAAATTGATCGCGGCCAGGCCTGCCCCTGGGGCTGCTTGGGATGTCGAGAGCGTCCGGCCGGATGGGGTGTAGTAACCGAGGTGCCAACCCGACGCGCCCGGTCCGTTGGGTGCCGCGCCCGCCATCGCTGGAGCAACGAGTACTCCAGCGAAGACAATGACCGCCGCAAGGGCGTTGATGCGCTTCATGTCTAACCTCCACTGTGGTGCAGGGATACGCCGGTTTCGCCATTGGTTCACCGCAGGCCGCGCGGCGACCAGTAAATGCCCGCCAGCCAGTATCTCGATCCCATGCCAGGAAACCTTCCCGGTGGGCCGAACCTATAACTGATCTCTGGAATATGCAAAAGATGGAGACGAGGGTGCTCTAGGTCCTCCCGAGCGGAGGCGCGCAAAGTCCTGGGGTTCCTATTTCATCGAAGTGGGGGTCGAATCCACCTCCGCGCGGGACGCAACTTTCAGACCGTAAGAGAACCGGAGAAGTTGGCCGGACACGACTCTTGGAGATCCCGGCGTCCACACCGAGTGCCATCACCAGGTCGTCGACCTTGCGCGTGGAGATCCCGTGATTGTCACGCCTCCATGACGACGGCGTAGAGGGCCTGGTCGATCCGCCGGCG
>JAJYSU010000065.1 GCA_021793395.1 Actinomycetes bacterium | reverse complement strand
CTGCACGCTCACTTGGCAAATTACCTGGTGGGAGCGGAGGATCCGGTAGGTCGTCGGGTCGCGGACGACCTCGCCGAGGCCGGCGAAGTGATCGATGACCTAGTGATCGATGACCTGGTGATCGTTGACCGAGTGACCGGAAACTCGGTGACCGGAAACTCGGTGACCGGAAACTCGGTGACCGGCAACCCGGTGACCGGCGACCTGGTGACCGGCGACCTGGTGACCGGCGACCTGGTGACCGACCCCCAGGGACGTGAGGGCACTCGTGGTTGAGAGCGTCGCCGCGCTGGACTGCGGGAGCAACTCGACGCGACTGCTGGTCGTGGGCGACGACGGACGGGTGCGCCGACGAGAGATGCGCATCACGCGGCTGGGTGAGGGCGTGGACGACACCGGCGCGCTCACGGCGACGGCGATGGCTCGAACGTACGACGTGCTCGACGACTACCGGATGATCATGGACCACGAGGGCGTCGCGCGCGGCCTGCTCGTGGCGACGTCGGCCGTGCGTGACGCGAGCAACGGACGCGACTTCCTGGACGAGGCGGCGCGGCGCACGGGCGTGGCGGCACGACTTCTGTCGGGCCGAGAGGAAGCCGCCTTCTCCTACGCCGGGGCGATGGCGGACCTCGAGCCCGACGAGCGCCCGACGACGATCGTCGACGTCGGTGGGGGGAGCACCGAGTTGGCGGCGCGAATCGGCGGGGAACTGGTCAGCGTGTCGCTGCAGTTGGGTTGCGTGCGCGTGACCGAGCGCGCTCTGGGCGCGCAGCCGGCTGACGCCGAGGCCGTCGCCGCGACGCGCCTGATGATCGGACACGAAGTGGATCGCGCCTTCGCGGAGGCTCCCTCTCTGTCACGTCTCGTGGGTCGCACTCGGCTGGTGGGACTCGCCGGGACGGTGGCGACGCTCGCGCAGCTCGACGCCGGTCTGACTCACTACGACCGATCGGTGGTGCACCACCGTCGTCTTACTCTGGCGAGTGTCCTGTACTGGCGCGACCGTCTGGCGAGCGAAACGCCGACGACGCGCCTGACGCACCCGGGTATGGTCCACGGACGCGAGGACGTCTTACCCGCGGGCCTCTTCGTGCTGGCCGCCGTGATGGCGCGCCTCGCGGTGAGTGATCTGCTGAGTTCGGAGAGCGACATCCTCGACGGCGTCGCCGCGTCGCTACGCGGGGCCTAGCGTGCACGTGGTCGACGTCACCTGTCACGATGGGAGTATGGAGAACGTCGCGTGGTGAGTCGGGGACCACTTCACGCGCCACTGATCCTGCACGGTCATCGCGTCACGCTGCGGACTCTGGAGGAGGGGGACTACGACGCGTGGCTCGAGGTTCGTACGCGCTGCCACGACTGGCTGGTGAAGTGGGAGCCTCGCTCGGTGCACGCCTCGCACCTGGCCGAGGATCGACGCAGTTTCGCCAGCCGCTGCGCTATTCGCGAGCGCGAACGCCAGATGGGAACCGGCTTCGGCTTCGGCATCTTCTACCAGGGACGTTTCGTCGGGGAGATTACTCTGTCGTCGATTCAGCGCGGGCCGCTGCAGTCGGCCTTCATCGGTTACTGGATTGACGAGGCGGTGGCCGGACGTGGACTTATGCCCGAGTCCGTGGTGACCACGCTGCAGTACGCGTTCGACTCGCTGCGACTGCACCGCGTCGAGATCAACATCATTCCGCGCAACGGCCCCTCGCGTCGGGTGGTCGAGAAGCTGGGTCTGCGCTTCGAGGGTATTGCCGAGCGGTATCTCGAAATTGACGGAGCGTGGGAGGATCACGCTCACTTCGCGATTACCGCCGAAGAGTGGCGCGACCGAGCGCCGGAACTAGTCGGAACCTGGTTGCTACCGCGCGAGCAGTAACGCCTCGAAGTGGCGCCCGCGCAACTCGTCGACGCCCACGGTGGTCACGCGGCCTCCGAGACGCTGGCTGACGGTGACGGCGGCCAGGGCGTCGTCGCGCGTTAGTACCACGAGGGCGTCACCGGGGCCGCGCGCGAGCACCGGGCCTAGCGCACGGGTGTCGCGCGTGGCGTCCTCGACGTCGTCGAGCGCGACGTGCGCCTCGAGGACGACCGCGGGGTTGGCGTAGGTGTGGTGGCGCAGGCCGCGTAGGTCACGGATCATGGCGAGTGAGTCGCGTCCCAGACGCACGGACGAGCCGTGCACGTCGCGCCAGGTTACCGTGACCGGGTCGCTCGTGAGACCCAGCCGGAGGGCCAGGTAGAGAAACTCGACGTCGTAGGCGAAGCCGTCGACGCGCGCGAGTGCCGCCAGCACTCGTGCGGGACCGAGGCGGAAACCCTTGGCGCCGCACTGGGAATCGCGCACGGTTGTGCCGGTGTAGTGACGGACGAGTCGGTTGAAGGTGGCGCCGCTCAGGGTACGCAGCCGTGAGTCGTAGCGTACGACGCCCTTCACCGCGCGCGACCCTGGTGCCAGGTCGGCGTCGTCCAAGTGACGCAACATCTCCGGGATGTGGTCGGGGTTGATGGCCATGTCGGCGTCCAGCACCACGACGCGCGATCCACTCGCCAGGCCCAGTCCCAGGCGCACGGCCGCACCCTTGCCCCGGTTGGTCGGCTGGGAGACCACCAACCGGTGAGGTAGGTCCGCGAGCACCTCGTGAGCGACCCGAAGGGTGGCGTCGCGCGACCCGTCGTCGACCAGGATGACCTCGGCCTGGTGGGGATCCAACAACTCCAGAACCGGCGCCACGCGTCGGAAACCGTTGGCCAACCGCTCCGCTTCGTTGTAGGCGGGGATGACGAGGGTGGTCGCGAGTGCCACTAGGGCCGCGCCGCGCCGATGAGGCCAAAGGTGAAGATGGGGGCGAGACTCACGGTGGTGCCCGTGTGGGCGGCGGCAATGATCGTGTTGGTGCCCCACGGACCGCTGCCCGCGTACATCACGACGTGGTCGACCAGGTTGTCGCCGTCGAGGTTGTAGTAGTAGAGCAGGTCGCCGGGCTGGAGGTCGCTGAGTGGGACGTGCTGGAGCGCCGGCCACTGCTCCTCGGTGGTGCGCGGGATGGTGAAGCCCGCTTGGGCCCAGGCCCACTGGACCAGTCCCGAACAGTCGAAGCCGTGACCGGGCGATTCTCCGCCCCACACGTAGGGCACGCCGATCTGCGACTCGGCCGCGCGCAGGGCGGCCATCCCCTGGGCCGAGCCCGCGGGTGAGCCGCTGTAGTTCACCTGGGCGGGTGGCGTCGCCGCCTGAATCGCGTCGAGAACCTCGTTGGCCGCGCTCTGACCGCCCACCGAGGAGGCGGCGGCTACCGCGGCTTCCTCGCCGGCCGTGTTGCGCACGCGGGCCGCGGCGGCTCCCGCCCCGATCTCGTAGGTGATGATCTCGCTGCGAAGCGATCGCGTCACGACGGTCAGTGTGGCCTGGGTCGCCTGCTGGTTACGTGCGTTCTGGGCCAGGAGTGCACGCATCGTGTCGCTCTGGTACTGGGCGCGAGAGCGCTCGCGGGCGACGGCGGCCAGGGTGCGGTCGAGTGAGTCCTTCTGGGCGTGGTAGTGCGAGCGCAGGGCCGCGAGGTTGCCGAAGACGCGCTCCTCGAAGACCCGGCGGGCGTCGCTGACGGTGACGTTTTGATTGAAGAGGGGCAGGATCTGTGCGTCGGCGGTGTCCAGGACGTACGCGCGCACCACCGCCACGGTCAACTTGTGCGAGGTGACCGCCATCGCTCCGCGCGCGGCGGCCTCGCGCGCGTCGAGCGTCACGATAGTGGCCTTGTCGTGCTGGAGCCGCGAGATCGCGAGATCGTAGGCGTTGGCGGTCGTCTCGCTGGTGCGCTGCTGCTGAGCCAGAGTGGCCGAGAGCGCGGCAATCTCGGCGCGCGTCTGGGCGATCGTGGCGCCCCGCGCTGCGCTCGGGCTGAGGACGGACAGAACAATGACCATCGTCATCAGGAGAGTTGATCGAGACGTGCCCCGACCACGCACGCGGTTCATGGGTCAAGCCTAGTAACATCGTTCGCGCTCACGAGGTAACTCCGCGAGTGCGTTAGCGTGGCGTCGTCATCGTGCGGGGGCGTAGCCCAATTGGCAGAGGCAGGGCGCTTAAACCGCCTCCAGTGAGGGTTCGAGTCCCTCCGCCCCTACGGTACGCCGCGACCGTCTCGGTCGCGGCACCTTTCTTTTCTTTAGTAGCGTGGCCTCCGTGGCTAAAAGCGCAACGGGTAAGTGGGTCAGTCGGGTCGGCGCGTCGGGGGGCGGTAAGACCTACAAGCGGTCTCGGCCGTCCAACTACTACGGTGCGCTTATCCTCATCGTGGTGCTTGGGTTATTGGCCACCGTGTGGGCGCGCTACGACTACCAGCACCCGGCTCGCGCCGCGGCCAGCACGCCGCCGGCCGTGGGTACCACGTGGTTCGCCGCTCTGTCGGTTCAGGCCTGCGGGCGGACCCTGCCCGATCTGTCGCCGGATCCCACTAATCGGGGCGGTTTCACCGTACAGGAGCCCAACGTTATTCGCGTGAGCCCGGTGTCGGCCGCGGACGCGGGCAACAACGCCACCCTGGCTCAGTTCGCGCTGGAGTACCCGGGGCTGATCGCGAGTTCGACGGAGTTGGCAATTCCTACCCGCAACGGAGCGACCAATGCGGCCACCACGTACCACGAGGGGCAAGCCTGTCCGGCGGGAACACCCGACGCGGGTCGTACGGGACATATCGTCTTCGCGTACTGGAACACTTTCGGTCAGAAGAAGCCGACGATCACGACGAATCCGTCTTCGATCAAGTTCGTGCAGTACATGCGCGTGACCATGGCCTTCCTTCCGACGGGTGTCACGCCGCGCCCGCCCTCTCAGGCGAGCGTCGTGGCGATGGTGAAGGCCGGCCAGGCGAGCACGGTGACGACGACGACGGCGCCTCCGACCACGACGCCGAAGGCTACTTCGACGACGACCACCGTGCCGACGGGCGCTACGACCACGACGGTGCCGAAGGGCTGAGAGTGCGTTCCGTCATCTTGGTGGGCGGACTGGGTACGCGGATGCGACCGCTCACGTACGAGACGCCTAAGCAGATGCTGCCGCTGGTCGGAGTGGCGATGATTGAGCGGGTTCTCACACGCCTGCACGATTACGGCGTTACCGACGCCGTGCTCGCCCTCGGGTACCTGCCCGACCAGTTCATCAGGGCCTACCCCGACGACGTGATTGGGGGCGTGCGAGTCACCTACGCGGTCGAGCCCTCGCCGCTCGACACGGCCGGGGCCATTCGCTTCGCGGCGTGCACCGCGTCGATTGACGAGACCTTCCTCGTGGTCAACGGCGACGTGGTGTCCAACCTGGACGTGTCGCGACTCGTGGCCTTTCACCGCGAGCGCGGCGCCCTGGCCACGCTCGCGCTGCACCCGGTCGACGATCCCTCACGCTACGGTGTGGTCCCCACCGACGTCGACGGTCGCGTCCTCGCCTTCGTGGAGAAGCCCTCGCGTAGCGACGCGCCGACCAACCTGATCAACGCCGGCACCTACGTGATGGAACCGGCCGTCCTGGATTACATCGCTCCCCACGGGCGGGTCAGTGTGGAGCGCACGGTGTTTCCCGCGTTGGCCGAGGCCGGTCGACTCTTCGCCCTCGCCGACGTCGCGTACTGGATCGACGCCGGGACGCCTCGTAGCTATTTGCGGGTGAACTCGGATCTGCTGGTGGGTCGCGTCGGGGAGCCTCTGGCCACTCGGCGTACGGACTCGTGGGTGCACCCTCAGTCCACCGTCGAGGCCGGCGTCGCCCTCGAGCGCGCGGTGATCGATCGTGACTGCTACGTCGGAGCAGGGGCGATTCTCATCGACGTCGTGCTGTTACCCGGTGCCGTCGTCGAGCAGGGTGCGGTGGTGCGTTCCTCGATTCTGGGTCCGGGAGCCGTGGTGGGGAGCTATAGCACGCTGGGTGAACTGTGCGTGGTGGGTGCGAATCAGCACGTGGCACCCGGATCGGTGCTGGCGGGCGACGTGCGCCTCGGCGGCGTCTAGACACTCGTCGCCGTGACGGGATCGCCCGCCGTCGTCGCGAGTTAGCGAAAGAGGTCGTCGCGCGACGCGCGTACGACGTCCTCGCGCACCGATCCCTCGCCGAAGTAGGCGTCGTCGAGTCCGCGTACGAGGGCGAAGGGCGTGTGGGCCGCCTTGGCCAGCACGAGATTGGCGGCGCCGGCGATCTCGTCGGCGATGCACACCTCGGTGGCCTCGAGGACGCGACCGAGGGCATCGGGAGTCCCGCGCAGATCCAGAACCGGTCTCAGTCCGGCCGAACCGAGGGCGACGTCGGTGACGCCGTGACGCCAGGTGCGCCCGAAAGTGTCGGTCACGACGATCGCGACGTCGACCCCCGTGCGACGCGCCAGGGCCGCGCGCAGTCCACGAGCGGAGCGATCCGGGTCACGGGGCAGTAGAACGGCGGTCCCGGGTTGGGTGTTGGAGACGTCAATGCCGGCATTGGCGTTGATGAATCCGTGGGGCGTCTCGGTGATGCGCAGCGTCCCGCGGCGACGCAGGACGCGTACCGACTCGCTCGTGATCAACGCATCTTTGGCCTCGGCGGAGCCGTCGAAGGGCACGACTCGACCCTCGGACTTTGCGACCACCTTGCTGGTCACGACCACGAGGTCGTGGTGCGCGAGACGCACGTCGTGGGTGTCGAGAGCGTCGAGGAGGAGGGCCGCCAGGTCGTCGCCGGGGACGACCTCGCCCACTCCCGTGAGGGCGAGCAGACGTAACTCTCTCACGCCAGCACCGTGCGGGCGAGCGCCCGAGCGTGAACGGGATTCGCCATGACGGACGTGGTGACCCGCACGTTCATCCCCTGATCCCTGATCGCCGTCGCCATGCTCGCGTCGCTCTCGTCGATGACGAGTGTGCCGGCGATCGAGCGGTAGACGTCGGCTACACCCTCGGCGGATACGGCGTAGCCGAGCTCGTCGAGCAGTCGGGCCGCGGGACCCTTGAGAGCGTGGTTTCCGACCAGGGGCGAGACGGCGACGACGTCCTCCCGTCGGGCGCTCACCGCCTCACGCACGCCCGGTACGGCCAGGATCGGTTCGATGGACAGAAAGGGGTTGGACGGCGCGATGATGATTCGCGTGGCGTCGTTCAGAGCCGCGAGGACTCCCGGAGCCGGACGTGACGCGTCGGCGCCACGGAAGCGCACGGCGGTGACGGCGACGTCGTGAGCACGGCGAACGAAGTAGTCCTGGAAGTCGAGCGTCCCGATCTCGGTATCGACGAGGGTTGCGAGTGGGTCGTCGGTGACGGGGCGCAGGGTGATCGGTACGCCGAGTCGCGCCGCGATCTCTCGCGTCACCTCGCTCTTCGTGGCTCCTTCACCGAGTCGTTGGGTGCGCACGAGGTGCGTCGCGAGATCCTGGTCCCCCAGCGCGAACCAGGTCGCACCACCGAGCTCACCCACCGCGGTCATCGTGCGCCAGGTCTCGCCGCGCCGTCCCCATCCGGTCTCCTCGTTGGCCAGGCCGGCCAGTGTGTAGGTGATCGTGTCGAGGTCCGGGCAGATCGTGAGGCCGTGCAGGACGAAGTCGTCGCCTACGTTCACCACGGCGTCGATTTGCGCGGGATCGGTGACCGATACGAGCGCGGCCAGCAGGCGCGCCGCGCCGACGCCGCCACTGAGAACGGTAATCACTCCCTAACCCTAGATGGTCGGTGAGTAGCATCGGGGAGTGGGCGAGGGTTCGTTGGTGGAGCGGTGGCCCGGCCGCGCCGCGGCGATGGTCGTGCGTCTGCGCGACGGTCGAGCGGAGATCGTGGCGCGAGACGGCCCCCTGGACGAGCGTCGGGCGTGGGCGTCGGTATCCAAGATGGTGGTCGCCCTGGCGATGGCGGTGGAGTTTGAGGAGGGCCGTCACCACCCCGACGAGGTCGTCGGTCCTCGGGGGATCACGATCGCCGCGTTACTGTCGCACGCCAGTGGCCTGGGGCTCGAGGAGAACGACC
>JAJYSU010000064.1 GCA_021793395.1 Actinomycetes bacterium | reverse complement strand
GCTGGCGATGACACGCGAAAGGGAAGCCCGACACCTGTCGGGTCGAACAACTCCGTGAGGAGTGCAGCATGAGTGGACTCACTAGAACTCACTCAGTTGCAACGGCCGTTGGTGATCCAGGTCTTCTGACCGTTGAGTACCTATCCGGACCCGTCACGCCGCGCGGTGGTGCGCATACCTCCGAGCGCGTCGGACCCCGAGTCGGGCTCGGTGATCGCCCACGCTCCGATGGCGTCGAGGGACGCCAGGTCGCGTCCCCACCGCTCGATCTGGGCGCGCGTCCCCACGCGCAGGATGGTGCCGGCGGCGAGGCCCGTGGATACGCCCAGCGAGGTGACCAGCCTCGGGCTCACGCGGCAGAGCTCGATAGTGGCTAGGAGTTGTGCCGCACCGTCCCCCGCATCCTGCGCGACGCGGTCGTCACTCGTCTCATCGTTGGCGACGCGTGCGAGTTGACGCGTGATCCGCTCGCGTGCGAGATCGTCGAGTCCGAAGGTGCGGTACAGGTCGCGCAGCACGCCGTAGGGCGTCAGGTCACCGTGTTCCAGGTCGTCCAGGATCGGACGGATTCGCTCGTCGACGAAACGTCGTACGGCGCTCGCGATCGCTCGGTGCTCGTCGGACCAGTCGTACACCTAGGCGTCGTCGCTTACGCGCTTGAGAGTGTTGCGGTCAGTGTGCAGGATCGCAGTCGGCCACTTGCGGTGCTCGACGATGGTTGTCTCGTCGTAGGAGAAGGTTCCCTCACCGATGGTGACCGACACGTCGTAGCGCGTCGTCTGGGCTACCGCGTCGAGGTACTGGTTGGAGAGGATCCCGTACGTGTTCGATCCCAGGACGGCGTGGAGGTGGAACGAGGTGGCGTCGGGCTCGACCGTCGCACCCGCGATCAGCGCGCTGGCCCGCGGAATCAGGAAGCAGCGCAGTACTTGGTGGTCGCGGGCGTCCCACATCCAGTACCCGATCTCGGTGTGGAAGGGGTTGGCCTCGTCGTCGCGCCACGCCGCCGTGCGGTAGTCAAGGCCGTAGAGGCTCTGCTCACCGTTCTCGACGGGGCCGAAGGGGACGAAACTCGTCCGTTCGCGGTAGAGCGTCTCGTTGAGCTTGCCGTCGTCGTTGTGGTACGAGACGTCCACTCCGTCCCAGCCCGATTCCCAGGTTCCGATCAGGCCCGCGAGCGGGCCCCACTCCTCGTGCGCCACGATTCCTCCTCGTGTTCGATCTGATCGATCCTAGGTCTCGTGCGCGATGAGCTCGCGGTCAGCTCACGACGGTAGTCGAATGCCCGAGCGACGACGTGCTCGTGGCGAGTACGAGTGCCAGGCAAGACGGGGAGGCGCCGTCGCGTTCGCGACGTAGCGTCACGTGATCGCGTTCAGCCCCGGCACGAGGTCGCCGAGTCGCCCGCGCCCGCGAAGGGGCCCCAACGCGGCGGCGTGGGCGGCCACTCCTCCGGTGATCAACGCGAGAGCGATACCGAGGGCGACCAGCGTCGGATTTCTTCTCAGGGGCGGGCGCTGCCCGACCAGTGGGCGAGCGTGCCCACGAGTAAGCCGAGACCGGCGAAGGTCGCCGTGACGCCCGGGCGGACTGGATGGAGCGTCACGCGTCGAGGTCGTGGCGTAGGGACGTGGCGGGCGCGGAAGGCCCGTAGGAACGGGTGACGGTCGGCCCGCCGCTACCGTTTCACACCCGCCACGGTCGCTTCCGGGGGATCCGGGTACCCGCCGGGGTGCACTGAGCAGTTCTCCGGTCACCGCACTAGTCTCCCATCACACGGAGGTGGCGAAAGGGAGGTGTCAGCGTGACGGTGACGCGGGGGGCACACGTCGTCGCGGGGATGCAGGGTCCCGACGTGGTCGACCGGGCCGATCGAGAGAGCCTGGACGCTATGGTCGCGGCACTGGACGACCACGCGACGGCGTGGGCCCGGGTGGGTGCGGGGGCGCGTGCGGCCCTGCTCGCGCGCGTGGTGCACGACACTCTCGACGTGGCCGAGGAGTGGAACGCGGCGGCCTGCGTCGCAAAGGGCTACGAGGTGGAGAGCCCCGAAGGTGGCGAGGAACTCTTCAGCGGCGTGGGGACTCTGGTGACTCTGGCCCAGGCGTTGCGCCGCTCTATGGAGGATCTTGCCACTGTCGGACGACCTCGTTACCCGGGCCCCGTACGCCATCGTCCGGGAAATCGCGTGTCGATCGGGGTTCTGCCGGCGAATGTCTTCGACCGCGTTCTCTACGCCGGGGTCAGCGCCGAGGTGTGGATGGAGCCGGGTGTCGACGAGTCGACCGTGCGCGCGACGCAGGCGGCGTTGTACCGCCACCCCTTCGAGCAGGCTGGCGTGGCATTGGTGCTCGGGGCAGGTAACGTGGCGTCTCTGGGGCCGCGTGACGCGCTGCACAAACTCTTCGTTGAGGGCAAGGTCGTGATGCTGAAGGCCAATCCCGTCAACGACTATCTGGTTCCCTACTGGGAGCGGGCTTTGTCGGCTCTGGTCGAGGGCGGCTTTCTGACGATCGTGCGCGGCGGTGCCGCGGTCGGCTCGTATCTTGCGGGTCACGAGCGGATCGACGAGATCCACGTCACCGGATCGGACAAGACCTACGACGCGATTGTGTTCGGGTCGGGCGAGACCGGATCCTCGCGCAAGGCGCAGGATCAGCCAGTAATCGATAAGCCGATTAGTTGCGAGTTGGGCAACGTCTCGCCTGTCGTCGTCGTGCCGGGTGAGTGGTCGCGTCGTGAAATCGAGTATCAGGCACGTCACGTGGCCACGATGCTCGTCAACAACGCGGGCTTTAACTGTTTGACGCCACGAGTCATCGTCACCGACGCGCGGTGGCGCCAGCGTGGGGAGTTTCTGGACGCGCTCGAGTCAGTTCTCGCGTCGATCCCCACTCGACGGGCCTACTATCCGGGCGCCGCCGACCGGCGCGCGATGTTCCTCGCGGCCCACCCCGACGCTCACGAACTGGGTGACGGCGGTGAGGGTCGCATGGCGTGGACGATCGTGCGTGACGTGGATCCGACGGTCGTGGATGACGTGTGCCTCAACGTCGAGGCCTTCTGCGCTCTGGCCAGTGAGACGGCTCTCGACGCGGCGGACCCCGCGGACTTCGTCGCCCGAGCGGTCACCTTCTGCAACGAGGTCGTCTGGGGGTCGCTCTCGATGACCCTCCTGGCCGACCCGCGCACGATGGCCGACCCCCACGTGGGTCCGGCGATTGAACGAGCCGTCGCCGACCTGCGCTACGGATCGATCGGTGTGAACATCTGGCACGCCCTGAGCTTCGTCGTGGCGACGACGTCCTGGGGGGCCTATCCCGGTCACGAACGCACCGACATCCAGTCCGGACGAGGCGTGGTCGGCAACGCGTTTCTCTTCGCCCAGCCGCAGAAGTCGGTGGTTCGCGGGCCGTTCGTCTCACGACCCGACCCCGCGTGGTTCGCAACCAACGCTCGCGCCGCGGGCGTGATGCGTGCGCTACTCGCCTTCGAGGCCGCGCCGTCGTGGTGGCGCCTGCCGGGTCTGGTGGCGGCGGCGCTACGGGGCTAGGTGCGCGCCAGGGCGACCAGGGTCGAGGGGCCCACGGCCGAACAGATGGTGGTGCCGCACGACAGGGCGGTCAGTGCGGAGGGGACGTAGCGCACGGTGACGGTCGTTACACGCTGACCGTTGACGCGAGCCAGCCACCCCCCGCGAGTCGTCGCGCCGGCGAGAACGCAGCGTCGCGCGCTCGCGCAACTGACCGCGGACGCCGTCTCGGGCAAGACGGTCGTCGTCCAGGTTCGTCCCGCGTTGCGCGTGCGCGCGAGCGCCGATCCCTGATCAGTCGTGACGAGCCCGGCGCAGAACTGTTCACGACAGGAGAGTGAGGTGAGGCTGGACCACGTGGCGGGAGTCTTCAACGTGGTCCAGGTCGCGCCCGCGTCGGTGGTCGCTTCCACTCGTGCGGGTTGTCCTGCGGCGTGCCCGACGGCGAGGCAGTCGAGTGCGCTGGTGCAGGCGAGAGCACTGATCGTGTCGCGAGTGGCCCACGTCAGATCCACCGGGCTGGACCACGTCGAGCCGCCGTCGGTCGTGACGCTGAGACGCGCGTGGCCGGCAACGCTGGACGAGTCCACCATGGCGCACGATGACGCGGCGAAGCAGCTCAGTGCGACGACGCCTTGCCCCTGGGGCGGTGTGGCGAGAGTGCTGACCGTCGCGGTAGTCGCGTCGAAGATCCAGAGCAGATCGCCCGAGAGTTGGGACCCTCCAATCAGACACTGGTCACTCGTGCACGACGACGCGGTGATCAGCGGTGAGTAGGCGGTCGGCACGGTGAGGTCGCGCCATCCGCCGGTGGCGGCCCGGTACTCGCCCACGGTCGTCACGGTGACGGCTGCGGACGTCGCGCCGACCGCCACGCAGACGTTGTCGGAGGCGCAGGCGACCGTGCGCAGCGGCACACTCAAACTCGTCGAGGGAATGCCGGTGACCGGCGGGGCGGCAACGTGGGCAACGCCGCATCCGGTGAGGGCGACGCCGGCGAGAAAGACGCCAGCGAGCACACCTCGGGATCGTCGGGCGCGAGTGGTCACTGAGTTCATGAAGTCCTTGAGCGTCGTCGTGGTCGACGTAGAGACGATGATACTGACTCGCGCGTCATGATCGGGGTCGCTGCTCGGCCTAGTGTCGGACAATGAGTTGGGTCGACGTCGTGGTGGTGGCGCTGGTGGCTCTGGGCGCGTGGCGTGGCTACGCCCACGGGGCGCTTCGTCAGGTCGGCGCGTTCGCGGGTTTTGTGGGGGGTTTCTACGTGGGCGCGCGCGCGGCACCGTCGCTGTCGACCAGTCTGACGCACTCCGGATGGCGCCCGCTGGTGGCCCTGGGTGTCGTTCTGGTGGCGGCGGTGGCCGGATCGGCGTTGGGACAGACGCTCGGGTCGGTGGTCAGCCGCGCGCTGCACACGTTGCACGTGGGGCTGGTGGACCGGGTAGCGGGCGTCGTCGTCGGCGCGGCGGGCGCGGTGATCGCCTGTTGGATGGCGGCGGGGTTACTGAGCGCCACGAGTTGGGGGTCGCTGGCCCCGGCGATTCAGAACTCGTTCGCGCTGCGCGCGATCGACGCGGTCATGCCGCCGGTACCGGCGTTCGAGGCACGCGTGCAGGCGCTCGTGCGCGGGGTGAATTTTCCTAGCGTGTTCGCCAACCTGATCGCGCCGGCGACGCTCGCCCCCCCGTCCGGATCTCTAGGACCGTCGGTGGCGAACCTGAGCGGACCCTCGTCAGTGCAGAAGGTACTGGCGACGGGGTGCGCGAGCGGCCGCGAGGGCACGGCCTTCTACGTGGGCCCTCAGCGAGCGGTGACCAACGCGCACGTGGTCGCGGGCGCGCGGCGCGTCACCGTGGGGGGCGTGCGCGCCCGAGTGGTCGGTTTCGACCCCCGCGATGACCTCGCCGTACTGGCTCCGCTCGAACGTGGTTCGACGTGGCTGCACCTCTCGCCGGTCGCGGCGGCACCGGGGACGCGCGCCCGAGTGGTCGGCTTTCCTCTGGACGCCACGCGTACGGCAACGCCCGCCGACGTGCTCGGCGAGGTGTCGACGTTGAGCCGCGACATCTATAACCAGGGTCTCTTCACGCGAACGCTCGTCGTGGTCGACGCGCGCGTCGAACCCGGTAATTCCGGCAGCCCCCTGCTGGTCGGACACTCAGTGTCGGGCGTGATCGTCTCCAAGTCGTTGAGCACGTCCGACACGGCGTACGCTATCCCGGCCACGGTCGTCGCGCACGAACTCGCGAGCGCCCCGGCCGACGGGCCGACGGTATCGACCCAGGCCTGTCTACCCTGACGGCTGGATGGTGCTTAGCCGGCGGCGCGCACGGCGCTGGCGAAGACACTCATCGCGTCGGCCAACTGTTCGTCGCTGATCACCAGCGGCGGCAGGAGGCGAATCACGTTACCGAACGTGCCGCACGAGAGGGCGATCACGCCACGTTCGTTGCAGTAATTGACGATGGATTTCGCCGCCGCGGCGTTGGGGATCTTGGTGCCGGGCTGGACCAACTCGAAGGCGATCATGGCTCCGCGGCCTCGGACGTCACCGATGATCGCGACGTCCTGAGCCAGTGAGCGCAGGGATGTCAGCATGGTCTCGCCCAGAACTCGTGCGCGCGCGGGCAGGTCACGGTCACGCATCGTACGGATGGTGGCGAGAGCGGCGGCCGCAGCGACGGGGTTACCTCCGTAAGTGCCGCCCAGGCCACCTTCGTGCACAGCGTTCATGAGTTCAGCGCGCCCGGTGACGGCCGAGAGTGGCATGCCGCCAGCCAGGCCCTTCGCGGTGGTGACGAGGTCGGGTATCACGCCCTCGTGGTTGACGGCGAACCAGTCGCCGGTTCGGCAGAATCCGCTCTGGATCTCGTCGGCGATGAAGACGACGCCGTTGCGGGTCGTCCACTCGGAGAGCGCGGGCAGGAATCCGTCGGCCGGCACCACGAAACCACCCTCGCCCTGGATCGGTTCAATGAGCAGGGCGGCGACGTTGTGCGCTCCCACCTGGGTCTCGATCTCGGTAATGGCGCGCGCGGCGGCCTCGGCGCCGCTCAGGCCGTCGAGGAAGGGGTAACTCATCGGGACGCGGTAGACCTCGGGAGCGAAGGGGCCGAAGTGGTCCTTATAGGGCATATTCTTCGCCGTCAGAGCCATCGTGAGGTTGGTGCGACCGTGGTACGCGTGATCGAAGACGATGACCGCGCTACGACCCGTGGCCAGGCGCGCCACCTTGACGGCGTTCTCCACCGCCTCGGCTCCGGAATTGAAGAGCGCCGAGGTCTTGGGGAAGTCGCCGGGCGTCAGGGCGGCCAACTCCTCGCACACCTGCACGTAGCTCTCGTAGGGCGTCACCATGAAGCAGGTGTGCGTGAAGGCGGCGACCTGGGCGCTCACCGCGTCGACGACTTCGGGTACCGCGTGACCGACCGAGATGACCGCGATACCCGAACCCATGTCGAGTAGGTGGTTTCCGTCGACGTCCTCGAGGATCGCGCCCTCGGCGCGCTCGATGTAGACCGGGAACCCGGTGGACAGCCCAGCGCTGACGACGGTGCGACGCCGCTCGTGGAGGGCTCGCGACTTAGGTCCGGGCAACTCAGTGACCAACTTGCGTTCGGTACCTAGTGACGAGTGAAGAGAGACCACGGTGACTCCTTTAGACAACGGCGCTGGCGACCGCCAGACAGTGCCCAGCGTAGTTCGTTGATCACGGTAAGGTCCGGCGACGACGAAGCCGCGGGTGACGTCGTCACCCGCGGCTTCGGTGGCGGAGGAGGTGGGATTTGAACCCACGGTGCCCGTAGACACAGCAGTTTTCGAGACTGCCCGATTCGGCCGCTCTCGCACCCCTCCGCGAGTGAGTCTACCGTTGGCGCAGACGTGGCGACGCCGTGGTTCGCGGGCGCCCAGGCGGGAGGTGACGGTGGAGGAAGACGATGAGTTCATGGCTCGGGCGCTTTCGGCCGCCCGTCGGGCTTCGTCGCACGACGACGTGCCGGTCGGCTGCGTCGTCGTGGTGGACGGGTGCGTGGTGGGTGAGGGTGAGAATCGTCGAGAGGTCGACGGCGACCCCACCGCGCACGCCGAGATGGTGGCGCTGCGCGCCGCGGCTGGCGCGCGCCGCGGCTGGCGCCTGGACGATGCCACCGTCTATGTCACCCTGGAGCCCTGCGTGATGTGTGCGGGGGCTCTCCTGGCCGCGAGGGTACGTCGACTAGTGATTGGTGCGATGGATCCCAAGGCCGGCGCCGCGGGGTCGCGCTACAACGTGCTGAGTGATCCTCGACTGTTGCACGAGGTGTCGCTGCGCTACGACGTGGGTGCCGCGCCGAGCGTCGCGCTGCTGCAGGATTTCTTCGCGGCGCGCCGCGGTGGAGGTCAGGCGTCGACGAGCGGGTAGGCGGTCGGGTCCTCGTCGAAGCGCTGAGCGCAGCCGACGTTGCAGAACCAGACGTCGTGGCCCTCGTAGACGCGGTGATCGGCGGCGGTCGCCGGATCCA
>JAJYSU010000016.1 GCA_021793395.1 Actinomycetes bacterium | reverse complement strand
TTCCGATCTTCGTAACGAAAGGCACGGTTGGCAGGTTCTCTTTACGAGGGACTCGTAGGGGGGTTGTCAACTGATGTCACACCTCACCGCAAGACTACGTAATAATGAACGTGAGTGAGTGGGCCAACCTCCAGGGGATACGGCCCCCGACCACCTATCGGTGGTTTCGAGAGGGAACGCTGCCGGTGCCCGCGCGTCAAGTCGGGCGCGTGATTCTTGTCGGCGAGCTCGAGACCGCGATATTCCAGAATGGATCGACCGTCACTTATGCACGGGTCTCATGAGCCGATCAGCGAGACGACCTCGATCGCCACGTCGCGCGAGTGAGTACGTGGGCGACAACGAACGGCCACTCGATTGACCGGGTCGTGACCGAAGTCGGCTCCGGCCTCAACGGCCAGCGGCGAAAGTTCCTCGCCCTGCTCGCTGATCCATCCGTGACGACGATTGTCGTCGAACATCGGGACCGCGTCGCTACATTCGGTTCTCAGTACGTCGCGGCGTCGTTGGAGGCCAACGGGCGACGCCTGGTCGTCGTGGACGACACGGAGGTCGACGACGACCTCGTGCGCGACATGACTGAGGTGCTGACGTCGTTCTGCGCTCGCCTCTACGGCCGTCGTGCGGCCGCACACCGAGCGGCCAGGGCGTTGGCGGCAGCTCAGGAAGATTCTGATGCCGCGTAGGTACTGCCCACCCGAGGGCCACGTCATTCAGGCCTTCACTTTCGCGCTCGATCCAACGGACGATCAGTCAGTCCAGATCGCCCGATTCTTCGGCGCTCGCCGCAAAGCTTTTAACTGGACGCTTGGTCAGATAAAGGCCGACCTCGAGCACTACCGCGAGACCGGCGAGTCAAGCACGCCACCCTCGTTCTACTCCTTACGCAAGCGCTGGAACGCGCAGAAGGACACCGTCTGCGTCAACGGCACCACTGGCGAGGTCTGGTGGCCCGAGGTCTCCAAAGAAGTCTTCGCCGACGGCGTGCGCGGGGCCACCGACGCCTACTGGCGCTGGCAGCAGTCGCGCGCGGTCAAGATCAAGGGTCGCAAAGTCGGCTTTCCCCGCTTCAAGAAACGTGGCAAGGATCGCGACCGCTTCTCCTTTACTACCGGCACCATGAGGCTCGACGCCGACCGGTGACATCTCACGTTGCCGGTGCTCGGGACCCTGCGCACCCACGAGAACACTCGGCGCATCGAGCGGCTTATTGCAATGAATCGAGCGAAGATCCTCGGCGTCACGGTCTCGCGCCAGGGTGAGCGCATCATTGCCGCCGTGCGCGTCGCAGTCGCTCGTCCTCAGCAGGCCGGTGTTGCCCAAAGCGACTCGACTGTCGGCATCGACGTGGGGGTGCGACGACTGGCAACGGTCGCGACCACCAGTGAGGTGATAGGCGAACTCGCTAACCCGAGAGCCCTCGAACACCGCCTCGCAGAGCTGCGCCGGCTCCAGTGCCAACGGGCTCGTCGCACCCGTGGTTCACGACAGTACCTGGAGACCGCCGCCACGATCACGCGACTCCACGCGCAGGTGGCCCACCTACGCCGCCACACCATCCACGTCGTCACCACCACCCTCGCCAAGACCCACGGCGTCGTGGTGGTCGAAGGGCTGGATGCGGCGTCACTGCTGCAACAGAAAGGTCTCTCCGGTGCACGTTCGCGCCGACGTGGGCTCTCGGACGCGGCATTGGGAGAGATCCGTCGTCAGCTTCGCTACAAGTGCCCCTGGTACGGGTCACGTTCGATCGAAGCCGACCGGTTCTTCCCGTCATCCAAGACGTGTCACACATGCGGTCACGTCCAGGACATTGGCTGGTCCGAGCACTGGACCTGTGAAGAATGCCTTTCTTCACACCAGCGCGACGACAATGCCGCCATCAATCTCGCCCGCTGGGCGGGCCTGGGTTCAGTTGGAGCCCCGGTGAAGCGTGGAGCCGAGCGTCAGACTGAGTCTCACTCAGCGGCTGGCGATGACACGCGAAAGGGAAGCCCGACACCTGTCGGGTCGAACAACTCCGTGAGGAGTGCAGCATGAGTGGACTCACTAGAACTCACTCAGTTGTAACGGACTGACGAGAATACCGGTACGACCGAGAGGGCGAAGATCCATGGCGTCACTCTACGGCGAGACGGTCCCCGGGACCAGCACGGAGGGTGGCGTTACGCTGGTGGCGCTTCGCCGACCGTTACCACGACGGTGGCGAGTAGGACGGGGGACGCAATGGTGGGATCGTTTGACCTGACGGGCCGCGTGGCGGTCGTCACCGGTGCGGGCAGTGCGCACGGCATCGGCATTGCCGCGGCTCGACTTCTCTCGACACTCGGTGCGAGCGTGCTGGTGACGGCGACGACGTCGCGCGTTGAGGAGCGCGCGCGAGAGTTGCGTGCGACCGGGGCCGACGCGTGGGCGACGGTGGGTGATCTCACTCAATCCGACGTCGCGGACACCATCGTCCAGCACGCCCTTGATCGATGGGGTCGTCTAGATATCGTGGTGCAGAACGCCGGGATGACGTCGGTGAGTGATCCCGCGGCTGCCGGCCAACCACTCGGTGCGACGTCCTGGGAGCACTGGCGATCCGGTGTGGCGCGCAACCTCGACACGACGTTTTTCATGGTACGTGCGGCGCTTGCTCCAATGGCGGAAGCGGGGTGGGGGCGCATCGTCGTGGTAACCAGTGTTACCGGGCCCGTGATGGCGATGCGGGCGGAGCCGATCTACGCGGCGGCCAAGGCCGGCGTCGTGGGGCTCGTGCGTAGTGTCGCGGTCGACTACGCCGCGCGTGGCATCACGGCGAACGCCGTGGCGCCCGGGTGGATCGCGACCCAGTCCCAGACTCCCTTCGAGGCTGACCAGGGCCTTCGTGGTCCGACGGGACGCAGTGGTGACCCCGACGAGGTGGCCGCGGCGATCGCGTGGTTGGTGACACCGGGGGCGTCCTACGTGACGGGCCAGTGTCTGGTCGTTGACGGGGGCAACTCGATCGCCGAGGAGCGTTAGTCACGAGGACGGCCTCAGCGTCAGCGTCGCCGTTGCTCGCGACCCCTGGTGGTGACGGTAGGGTCATGGGAGGTCGATCAGGGGAGCAGGCAAGCATGTCCGAGCAGGCGCATCATCGAGCGGCCATCAGCCACGCGACGCACGTCGAGTCGTGGCTCTTGGATATGGACGGTGTCCTGCTGCGTGAGGAGCACCCTATCGAGGGCGCGACCACCTTTCTTGATCGTCTTCGGATGCGCGATACGCCGTTTCTTGTACTAACCAACAACTCGATGTACACGGGGCGCGACCTCAGCGCGCGTCTGCGCTGGAACGGTTTGGACGTCCCCGAGGATCACATCTGGACCTCGGCATTGGCGACCGCGGTGTTTCTCGACTCCCAGCGACCCGGAGGGACGGCGTTCGTGATCGGCGAAGTGGGCCTGACGACGGCGCTTCACCAGATGGGCTACACGCTGTCGGAGAATGACCCGGACTACGTCGTGATCGGCGAGACCCGTAGTTACAGTTTTGAGCGTATTACGCGTGCGGTGCGCCTCGTCGGCGACGGCGCACGCTTCATCGCGACCAATCCCGATCCCACGGGTCCGAGCTTGGAGGGACCGCTTCCCGCGACCGGGGCGGTGGCCGCGCTGATCAGCAAGGCTACCGGTCGTCAGCCCTACTTCGTGGGTAAGCCGAATCCTCTCATGATTCGTTCGGCGCTACGCGAGTTGGCCGCCCACTCCGAGACCACCGCCATGGTGGGCGATCGCATGGACACCGACGTGGTCGCGGGCCTCGAGGCCGGCCTGCACACGGTGCTGGTGCTGTCGGGCGTGTCGGACGCGGCGTCGGCTACTCGCTATCCGTATCGACCCTCGCGCATCGTCTCCTCGATCGCCGAGTTGGCGGACGAGCTCGCCTAGGGGTGGGGCGGTCGCTAGGTCGGCGCCACGAGTCCCGACTGATAGGCGAGCACCACCAGTTGCGTGCGGTCACGCGCATTCAACTTGGACAGAACGCGGCTGACGTGGGTCTTGACGGTAGCCAGGCTCATATGCAACTCGTCGCCGATCTCGGCATTGGACGATCCGTGGGCGAGGGCGATGAGGACGTCGCGTTCGCGCGCGGTCAGGGAGTCGAGGGGGACCGCGGTCGTCGAGGGCGCCTGGCGCTGTGCGAACGCGGCAATGAGCCGTCGCGTGACTCGAGGCGCGAGTAGGGCGTCGCCCGCGGCGATCACGCGAATCGCGTCGAGCAGGTTCTCGGGCGGCGTGTCCTTCAGCAGGAAGCCGCTCGCTCCCGCGCGTAGGGCGTCAAAGACGTACTCGTCGAGGTCGAACGTGGTGAGAATCAGGACTCGGGGACCACGGTCGCCGGTGTCCTGAGTGATTAGCCGTGTCGCGCTGATCCCGTCGAGCGTCGGCATTCGTACGTCCATCAGTACCACGTCAGGGTGTGTGTGGGCGACGACGGTGACCGCCTCCGCCCCATTGCTCGCCTCGCCCACGACCATGAGGTCGGGGTCTGAGTTCACGAGCACGCTGAATCCGGCCCGCACGAGGGCCTGATCGTCGGCGATAACGACGCGGATGGTCACGCGTCGCTGCGAATCCGCAGGGTGGCGTGAACGCCAAATCCACCTCGGGGCTCCATCGCCGCGAGCAGCGAGCCGCCGAAGGCCGCTGCTCGTTCGCGCATGCCGATGAGCCCGTGGCCGGCACCGCTCGTACGCGGGGCGTCAAGGGGTGATGATGGTGCGAGATTTACCACGTCGATCGTGACGGCGTCGTGGTCGTAACCGAGCGCGACCGTCGTCGGAGCTCCCGCCGCGTGCTTGACCACGTTGGTCAGCGCTTCTTGAACGATGCGGTAGACCGTCAGTTCGACGCCCTGGGGGAGTTCGCGTGGGTCGCCGCGGCGTACGAGGTCGATGGTCATTCCCGTGGCCCGTAGGCGAGAGGTGAGTTCGTCGAGGTCGGCGAGAGTGGGCGCCGGCTCGTGGGCGGGACTATCCTCCGCGCGGCGCAGCACCGCGATCACGTGACGAAGCTCGTCGAGCGCCGAGCGGCTGGTCTTCTCGACCTCGACGAGGGCGCGGCGAGCCTCGTCGGGTTGTTGATCCATGACGTGGCGACCGACGCCCGACTGGATGGCGATGACGCTGAGGCTGTGGGCCAAGATGTCGTGGAGTTCGCGCGCGATGCTGAGTCGCTCGTCGATGATTTGCTGGCGTGCTCGCTCGATCTCGAGGCGCTGGCGTTCGGCGTTCTGGTGAGCGAGGCCCTCGCGATACGCGCGTCGCGTGCGAATGCTGTCGCCGACGAACCAGGTGGCGAGGGCCAGGAAGACGTTGAACGTGATGTCGCCCGTGGCACGGTGATAGGCAGCCGCGACGAGTAGCGCCACACTGATCGATATCTCTACGCCGATGAGCGCCGCGAGTGAGGTTCGCCGCGAGTAGGAGGTTGCCAACGTATAGAGAGGTATGGCCAGGAGTGGCGCGGGGGCCAGCGAGTGGCCGAGGGTGGTCGCCACGGCCAGAGCCACGGCGATCACCGCCATCACGGTCACGGGGTAGCGGCGGCGAAGTGCGATGGGGAGGGTGGCGGCAAGGTAGAGGGGGGCGAGCACGACTCGCGTCGTGACCGCGTGCGACGCCGAGCCGACCACCGGAAAGTACCAGAGGTGAACCATGACGCCGGTGGCGAAGAGTAACGCGACGGCGACGTCGACGGCAACCCACTGCGTCGGGGAGATTCGCTCGAGCCACGGTGCCCGTCGTGGCGAGAGTTCGGTGGTCACGTCTTGACGTTATCGACCATCGCGGGCGTGCGCCTCGGTCGCCGGTCGCGCGAGGGTCGGTCGCAGGGATGACGTAGAAAGAGTCGCGCGACCGAGCACGGGCGGCTTCGGTCCCGCGACACTGGGGGGGCCGCGACTCGCCGTGGCGACATGAGTGAAGGGACCGGTGTGATTGACGTTCGCGGTATCACGAAGCGCTACGGCGACAAGGTCGCGGTCGATGGGCTGAGTTTCGAGTTGCCCGCCGGGGTGGTGACCGGATTTCTGGGGCCGAATGGATCGGGTAAGTCGACCACTATGCGGGTCATCATGGGTCTGGACCGGCCCGACGAAGGTTCGGCGACGATCGACGGGCGTCCCTACAGCGCGTTGACTCAGCCCCTGCGTGAGGTGGGGGCCCTGCTCGAGGCCAAGGCGATCCACCCGGGTCGCAGTGCCTTCAACCACCTGTGGTTCCTGGCCCAGACCAACGACATTCCCCGTCGTCGCGTGGACGAGGTCCTGGACCTGGTCGGGCTCGCCGACGTGTCGCACAAGCGCGTCGGCAAGTTTTCTCTCGGAATGGGCCAGCGCTTGGGTATCGCGGCGGCACTGCTCGGCGATCCGCACACCCTGCTCTTTGACGAGCCGATCAACGGGCTCGACCCCGAGGGCATCCTCTGGGTGCGCACTCTGCTGCGCGGTCTGGCGAGCGAGGGTCGCACGGTATTCGTCTCCAGCCACTTGATGAGCGAGATGGCACTCACGGCTGATCGGCTCGTCGTGATCGGCCGCGGCCGGCTGATCTCCACGGGCTCAGTGGACGACTTCATCACCGACAACGCGGGCCAGTTTGTGAAGGTTCGCACGCCGCGTCCCGACGAGCTCGAGGGTCTGCTGCAGGCCGCGGGTGGTCGGGTCGTGCGCGACGCCGACGGGTCGCTCGCCGTGAGCGACCTGAGCGCGGAAGTAGTGGGACGAACGGCGGGCGAGGCCGGCATCTACCTGTACGAGCTCTCGCCGCAGATGGCCTCTCTGGAGGAGGCCTTCATGGAAATGACCCGTTCGAGCGTGGAGTACCACGGCCACACCCTCGACGATCGCACTGATGACCCCGTTACCACCACCGGAAAGTAGTTACCAATGTCTACCCTGACCTCTCCGTCACCTTCCCCCACGTCCGCCGTCACGATGGCACCGACGTCGGCGGCGCACCGGCAACGCTTTTCGAGCCTGGCGCGCGCCGAGTGGACCAAGATGCGCAGCGTCCGCTCGACCGTGTGGACCATCGTGACCATGGTCGTCATCACGTTAGGCATCGCGACGATCGCCGGTGCCACCGTGGCGAGTCGTTGGTCGACCTTCTCGCCGGTTCAGCAGGCGACCTTCGACCCGACCAAGATCTCCCTCCGCGGTCTGCTGTTCAGCCAACTTATTATTGGCGTGCTCGGCGTGCTGGTGATGAGCGCGGAGTACGGCACGGGTACTATTCGCGCCTCGCTGTCAGCCGTGCCGCGTCGCGGCCGCGTGCTGGTGGCCAAGGCGGCCGTTTTCACCGGCGTGGCGTTCGTGGTGAGTGAGGTGTTGGCGTTCGGCGCGTTCTTCATCGGACAGGCGTTGCTCACGAGTCCGGCGCCCCACGCCGCACTGTCCCAGCCGGGCGTGTTACGCGCGGTCGTGGGTGGGGGTCTCGTCGTCACGGTGTTGGGGCTCGTCGCCCTCGGTCTGGCGACGATTATCCGCCACTCCGCGGGCGCCATCACGGCGTACGTGGGTGTGCTCCTGGTGGCGCCCATTATTCTCCAGGCACTGCCGTCCTCGGTGGGCCAGCCCATCCTGCGCTACATGCCCTTCACTATCAGCGACGCGATGACGACACCGACGACGCACGCTACCTCGGCCTTCAGCCCGTGGGTCGGCTTCGCCGTGCTGGTCGTGTACGCGGTGGTGGCCCTGGGAGTCGGTGGGTGGCTGCTGGTGCGCCGCGACGCGTAGAACCACACCGGAACCGCTCGTCGCGTCGACGACCGAGGGAGAGTGCGCGCCAGGTGCGGGCGCGAACTAGGCGGCGATAACTTGGCGGGTATGGCTTCGGGGACACAGGCGACGACCAGAGTGGTGACGTGGTGAAGGCGCTGAACCGCGTGCCCGAATTGGTCCTGGGCTTCGATACCGAGACGACCGGGCTGGACGTGACCAGAGAGCAGGCGATCTCCTACGGCTTCTGCCTCTACCGCTACGGCCAACCCGTCGAAGCGCAGCACTTCTTCGTTGTTCCCGATCGGCCGATCGGCGAGGGGGCTCGACGGGTCCACGGACTGTCGCGAGAGGACCTCGAGGCCAAGCGCGTGTCGCACGACGTGCTCAGCGTCGCGCAGGGCGTACGCCGCGCCGTGGCACTCCTGGAGCAGGTTCACGACGAGGGAGGATTCGTCGTCGGGGCCAACGTGCGCCGATTCGACCTGGCGATGCTGCGCCATACGTCGGCGGCCCTGTCGCGAGAGGAGGGCGTAGCACCCTTCGACCCTGCTCACCTACGGATCATCGACGTCATTGAGAACGACCTCGCCATCGATCCGGGCCGCGCGGTTCGACCGCGGCGATCGCTCACCCACCTCTGCGCTCACTACGGGGTGTTGGCCGGCGGACATGACGCCGCCGGCGACGCACGCGCGGCGGTGGAGGTCTTGATCGAGCAGGTGGTGCAGGTCAATGCCGGCCAGCGAGAACTCGGGTTGCTGCCGCCGCGCTGACGCGGGCGGCGTGGAGGCGCGGGGACCTCAAGGTGGTAACGTGGCTCGCCAAGGGCCGTTGGCGCAGTCTGGTAGCGCACTTGCATGACACGCAAGGGGTCACAGGTTCAAGTCCTGTACGGCCCACTACGAAGTACCTGGTGAGGAATTGTGAAACTCATCGACGTATCCCTTATCAGATCCCCGCGGTAGCGAAGTAAGCAACGGATTGACGGGGGCAATTAGTACTCACCGAGACAACGGAGAAGGCTCGAGCCGTCAGCGCCAGTCTGATGGTCGCTGGATGGCTGCGGTGACCATTGGCTACTGCGTCAAGGGGCGACATCCGTAAGGTTGTCAGCGCTTGAACTCGTGCTGAGGTGGCGAAGAAACTTGGCGACCTCCGTCGCTATGTGGACGAAGGTCTTCCGACTCCCGACTCCCGACACCCTCATGACCGTGGGCCAGTTGATTAATCGTTAGCTCGATGACATCATGCGACACCAGGTCTCGCCCAGCGCCCCATCGAGCTAACGCTCGACGGCGACTCTCCACATCGTCCCGGTTGTTGGGCGTAGGAATCTGATCGACCTCACTACAGCAGAGGTAGACAGTCTCCTCGCCCGCAAGATCGACGATCACCTCTCGGTCTCTATGGCGCGACTGATCCGCTCGGTCCTGGCGCAGGCCCTTGACTGGGACTCCGCTGGGAAGTTGTACCTCGGAAAGTCGCAAGCCTTGCCCGAGCGCCACGGTAACTTCGTGAGGAGGAGCGCAGGCTGACTCCAGAACAGGTACGAGAACTCCTAGGAATCCTCCACGGCCACCGGAACGAAGCCCTCTACGTTCTGATGCTCCCAATTGGACTTCGGCGTGGCGAAGCTCTGGGCCCGCAGTGAAAGGACCTCGACGAGGAGTCTAAGATCATCTTTGCACGGAGGCCTTGTTCGAGAGGATGGCGTCCTCTTCGCGAAGGGCACCAAGACACCGAAGAGCCGTCAATCTGCCGAATGCGATGATTGAACAGTGTCGGACTCATTGAACCCTCCAGGAACAGGAAGGAATCACCCTGGGCGAGGCGCGGCAGAACACGGGCTATATGTCCACGTCCAGATTAGGAACTCCGATGATCCATGCAATCTCCACAGAGAGTTTCAAGGGATTCGTAAGAGGACTGGACTTGGTGCATGAAACCGTCATGAACCTCGCCACTCGACTGTAAGCCTGATTCTCGCCTAGGGAGTAAAAATTCTGGTAGTGAGTGACCTTGTGGGTCACTCGTCAATTCGTATGATTGCCGACGCCTATGGTTAGATTCTGGCACCTGATCGACAGGTCGCTGCCGAGGCGATGGGTGAGACGCTATGAGAAGTGTAGGTGCCCCAATTGATGGTTCAGAGTTCATGGTACGTAGGGAGCAGGAACTGGTTCGAGACGTGTCAGCAACTCTTGCCGTCATCCTGAAGTTCCTGTCTGTCGTTGCCGTTGGACTTACGTTCTACGTCATCTATGAGACGCACCCGGGAGCCGCCGCTTCACCGTTCTCAGGTATCGACACCTTCTTTACTTGGGTGTATCTAATCGTTGGTCTTCTCTTCGCGCTCGTTCTCTTCGCGTTGGGTCACATCTTCACCATGTTGATCTCAGTATTTGATCGTCAGGAACTGGCCGCACTAGGGATCCTTGCTGAGGTGGCCTCAGCTCGCTCAACTGATTATCGAGAAGCGCCCGGCAGCGGAACGTGGCAACAGAGCCATCGGCCCAGCGGAATGTCGACGGTCGCGACGGGTTCCAATCCTCAAAATCTCCGTGATTCTCAAGAGCGGACAGCGAGTGCGACGCAGCTACCGATCGCTGAAGTATCAGATATTTCGAATGAGGGCGCGACTGAAGATTCTGATCAGTCTCCGACCGACAATAGGCAGGGTCTCTGGCGAGCCTTGAACAAAGAGCGGCACCTGTTCGGGAAGGGAGATAGGTAGTGCCGAAGAACTATGAACCGCCCTGGAAATGTTGGAGACTCCTTGCTATGGAGACGGGGGTGAAGTCATGGCCAGGAAACAACCGCCGGCACGTCCACGGTGTACCGCTACACGCCCGATGAGAGGGCCCAGGCGGCCCGGCTCGTGCGTACATCGCGTAACGAGCTCGGTCGCGCTCACGGGGCGGTTCAATGGGCGTCCAGCCAGCTCGGCTACGACGCGAGTCAGTAAGATTCTGTCCATAGGTTGACGGTGACGACGGTCTTCTCCACGCTTTGACGACCTCGGAGGCAAAGAGGCCGTGCGCACTCTTTCAGGAGGTGAAGTAGTCGCGTTGAGACAACGCGATGGCGGATTCAACCCGCGAGCGTACGTTACGGTCGCCGCGTATGGCGCGGGAGCCCCGCATCGACCGAGTGAAGAATGGTTCGGCCGCGCCCTCGAGAGTCGTGTTCGAGGAGAGTAGTGCGTTCATCTCGGGTGACTGGTCCGTCGCGGCGAGCGGGGTCACCGTCGCGACGAAGAGCACCGACCAGATGAAGGTCGCGGCGTCGAAGACGAAGGCGGTGGTGATGTTGGCGTACGCCAGGAGAAAGCCGGCGACGGCCGGTCTCGCGAAGAAGCCCACGCTTTCGATGGTGCTCGACACCACGTTGGATCGGCGAGCTCGTCGGGGTCTCGCTACAGGGACGGGAGGATCGCCGCTGGGGCTGGACGGAACGCCGCCCCCGCCACGCCCACCGCGATGACGAGCAGGTACACGTACCACTTCGCCGTGTGGACGGCGACGAGCATCGCGGCGGGAGCGACCAGCACCATGCGCACCAGGTCCGACGCGATCATGACGCGCTTGCGACTGTACTGATCGGCCAAGGTGGACGTCAACGGAGCGACGATGGCGATAGCCAGGTAGCGCGCGACCGCGAGCACGCCCACTGCAGTGGCGCCGCCCGTGCGGTTCGCGTACACCGCAGTGCTGAGTGGGAACACTTCGTCACCGATTGGCGAAGCCGTGCCGGCGATCGTCGACGTCCTGGGCGTGCGCGATGGTCACGTGCGAGCTCGCCCTTACTCGTCGTGATGTGGCCATCTCCGTCAGCGTCGAGCTTGGCGAGAGCAGCCGCAAGGCCCAGGTCACGCGTCGTGTGCCACGATCACGGTCGTGGCAAGAGTCGAGAACTCGTCACTCGAGAGCGCCCGAGTACAACAGTGGAGTGCCGCGGGTAGGTCGAGTAATTTTCTTCGTTCGAGGTGGCGGGGCCGAGTACGCTTGGTGACGCGAGGAGACCGAAATGGTTGGTCTGTCGTTCAGAGAATTGAGTGTTCGTGGCATACGGTACAGTGAAGTTTTTCAATGCGGAAAAGGGATTCGGCTTCATCTCGCGTGAGCAGGGTGATGACGTCTTCGTACATTTCTCCAATATTCAAGGCGACGGCTACAAGAGCCTTGACGAGGGTCAGAAGGTCGAATTCGACGTCGCTCCCGGCAAGAAGGGTGAGGAAGCACTTAACGTTCGAGCGGTGTAGTTCCCGCTACGCGGTCTGAGTGGTCAAGGTCTGCACGATTACCGAGCAGCTGGTCCATTCGATGTGAGAGATGCCGACGTGTTACGTCCTTTCGGGGCGTCACACGTCGGCATTGCTCGGTCTATCGCGAAATAGTGTGGGAGCCGTACCGTTCACGTCGCGCGACGGTGATAGCGCGTGACGGGTCGCCCCGTTGATCAACGGGGCGAGCGGGCTGGATGATGCGACGGCGGGGTGACACGGCGGACGATCGACAGTGACGTGATCAGTGGATGATCATCGGGCGTAGCCGTCGACGCAAAGGCGTCGCGACAGCGCGTCGTCGACGTGGTTAGGGAGCGCCGGTGAGGGCGGGACTTTCGCCGGCGACGTCCATTCGCAGAGACGTGCGGTACGCCGTACCCAACGCCCACGTCGACGTACTCACAAAGCCGAGGAGGAGGACCAGCCCTCCGCAGGCGCTCAGGAGCCACCAATCCTGGTGGGTCATCGTGGCGAAGTGTCGCGCCAGGTTGTTCCCGCTGAGTCCTACCGCGATGGCCGAACCGACGATGCCGACGCCCAGGGTCTGACCGATCTGACGGCTGGTGGAGGCGATGGCTGACGCCACGCCCGCCTGGCTGGCCGGCATTCCTGAGACCGCGGTGTTGGTGATCGGTGCGTTGACCGTGCCGAAGCCGACTCCGAAGATCACGTAGGCGACGAAGAGGTGGGTAAAGGACGTGGTGGGCGAGAGCGAGGTGAGGAGGTAACTTCCCACGCCCATAGCCATTCCGGCCAACATCAGCGACGGCCGAGCGCCGAACCGGGCGACCAGACGACCGGAAAGGGAAGAGAAGAGCGCCATCGCTCCGGCCATGGGCAGCGTGTCGAGCCCGGCGGCGAGTGCCGAGAGACCCCGCGTGTCCTGCAGGTAGAGCGTGTTCAAGAACAGAAAGCCACCAAAGGCGAAGAAGGCTGCGACGGCGATGAGCGTCGCCCCGGAGAAGGGGACACTCTTGAAGAAGTGGACCTCGACGAGTGCGTCGTGGCGATGGAGTTCGTAGGGTACGAGGGCGGCGAGCCCAACGGCGGCCACCACGAAGAGTCCGAGGATCTCACGCGACGACCAGCCGAGGCCCGGGCCCTCAATGATCGCGTACGTCGTGCTGGCGAGGATAAGGGTGACGAGCAGTTGACCAATAGGGTCAAGTCGACGCGGTGTGAGGGCGCGTGATTCGGGAATGTAGGCCCCCGTCAGGATGAAGGCACCGACTCCGATAGGGATATTGACCCAGAAGATCGAGCGCCATCCGACGCTCTGAACCAGTAGTCCGCCCAGGATCGGTCCAAGGGCGAGGGCAATTCCGGTCACGGCTCCCCAGATGCCGATGGCCCGAGCCCGCTCGCGCTCATCATCGAACGTGTTGCGGATGATCGACATCGCCACGGGGTTCAACATTGAACCACCGATGGCTTGCAGCATGCGGAATGTCACGAGCCACGTGAGGCTCGGCGCGAGACTGCAGGCGAGTGAACCGAGGACGAAGAGCGCGAGGCCCACCATGAAGACTCGTCGACGACCTAAGCGGTCGGCCGTCGATCCGGACAGCATGAAGAGGCTCGCCAATACGAGCGTGTAGCCGTCCACGATCCACTTGAGGTCGGGCAGCGTCGTGTGAAAGTCACGTCCGATCGAGGGCAGCGCCACGTTCACGATCGTGTTGTCGATGAAGACGATGAACAGACTGGTACAGCAAATGGCCAGTATTCCAAGCCGTCGGCGTCGCGTCACGGAAGCCAACTGTCACGTCGCCCACGGCGTTGCGCCACCTGTCGCCGCGTTCGCGGCATCACGAGTCGTGGGGGTCTAGTTCGCACGGATCGAGATTACTGGTGGTCGCCGTGGCGATCGCCACACCGTGGCGTTCCGTGGGTGTGACGCGCCGTGGGTATGGGGCATCGTCAGGGGGTGACGCGCCAGCCATCGTCAGTGAGTGGGACGCGGACGAGCGACCGGTACGAGGCATACGCACGCCGATCATCGCGCGGCGTGGCGTTGTGGGTGACGTGGGTGTGCGGTGTCGTCGTGTGGTGATGGCACCGTGACAATGGTGACATGACTCTCGTGAGCCGTCGGTGCCCGTGAGACCGGCACGGGGTAGTCAGCGTTCTTCACCGTTCGTCGGAGGCGACGTCGCGAACGTGGTCGCGGCGGAGTCGCGTACGCGGTTGCGTGCCGTGCACGTCGCGGCGCTGATCGCCCTCGTTGTCAGCGTGGCGTATCTGATCTGGCGCGTCGGGTGGACGATGGGCACGTGGTGGATCGCCGTACCTCTCTGGCTCCTTGAGTTGCACGCAGTACTGAGTCTCGGTCTGTACACGTTTTCACTGTGGGACCTGGACGCCGTGACACCTCCGCCGCCCGTCGTGACGACCGAGATGCGTGTCGCGGTTCTCATCACTACCTACGATGAGCCGCGCGAGGTGCTTTTGCCCACGATCGCCGCCGCGGTGACCGTGGAACCGGCGCACGAGACGTGGGTGCTCGACGACGGCGAGCGCGAGTGGGTTCGTGAGCTGGCGAAAACTTTCGGAGCGATCTATCACGCACGAACGTCGCACGAGGGCGCCAAGGCCGGCAACCTTAACGACGCCCTCGCGCACGTCAACGCTGACGTGGTCGCGGTGCTCGATGCGGACCACATCGTAAGTTCCGATTTTCTCACCCATACGTTGGGTTACTTCGCGGATCCTCGCGTCGCTCTGGTACAGACACCTCAGGACTTCTACAATCTGGACTCCTTCGAGAATGACCGCAATCGCTCGTGGCTGTGGCGCGAGCGGCGAGTCGTTCCCTTTAACGAGCAGCGACTCTTCTACCGCGCGATTCAACCCGGCAAGAATCGATGGGGCGCGGCGTTCTGGTGTGGGACCAACGCGCTGTTGCGGGTGTCGGCCCTGCGCGAGGTGGGAGGAGTGGCCGCCGAGACCCTCACCGAGGACATCCACACCACACTTCGCCTCCACCGTCGCGGGTGGCGAAGTGTCTACCACAATGAGGTTCTTGCTCGCGGGCTGGCGGCTCGAGACGCTGATCAGTATCAGGCTCAGCGCCTGCGGTGGGGTACCGGTGCGATGCAGTTGTTGCGAGTCGATCATCCGCTCACCGCCCCGGGTTTACGACCCGCACAACGGGTGGCGTACGCGGCAACGATTCTCGGGTGGTTCGACGCGTGGCGATCACTCGGGTACGTCGTGGTTCCCCTGGTGGTACTCGTGAGCGGCGCCGTGCCGATTCGCGCACCCTTCGTGGTCTTCACGCTGGCCTTCGTCGTGACCTTCCTCGTCCAACGTCACGCTCTGGCCCAACTCTCGCGAGGCTACGCGCCACAGGGTCTGGCCGCGGTGTTCGAATTAGTGCGAATGCAGGCGATCATCACGGCGACCCTCTACCACTTGCGCCCCGGCGTGCGGCACTTCGCCGTGACCCCCAAGGCGGGTGCGAACGAGCGCCAGCGCACGTCGGCGCCGTGGCTACTGTGGCTGCTTCTGGGACTGACGGCGGTGGCGCTGGTGTTCTACGTGCTGACATTCGCGGGGATGACACCCGTGGCGTACACGGTGTCCTGGACGGCCGACGGTGCCGCGCTCTGGGCGCTCGTCAACGGGGGGTTACTCGTGGCGGCCCTCGGTCGAATTCGATCAGAGCGTTTCGCGACCGATCGCCGCAGCGCGGTGCGCGTACGCGTCCGTGGTCGAGTTCGCCTCGACGAGTGCGACGGCGAGTTGGTCGACGTGTCGGTGGGCGGTGCGCTCGTTCGCTGCACGACGCCACCACCGGTGGGACCCCACGTGCTGGTCGTCGCTGTATCGGGGGAGGGGGAGACGAGGATTCACGCGGTGGAGCGTTCGCGTCAGAGCGTGGGCGACGGTGGCGTGCTGGTCAGTCTTCGCTTCGAGGCTGACCAGAGCCGTGAGGTGGGAGCGCTGGCGGTCGCGCTCGTCGGTGGGCGCGTGGGTCACGTGGGACAGCCCGTCGGGTCTCGTCGGTCCTAACCGTGCGAGGAACAGCGGTGCCGCCCGCGCGTCGTCGGGGTGATGACTGGGCCCGTGGTCGCGCCGACGCCTGACACAGTGAGTGCGTCACGGTGACGATCGGCTGCGCGACGGAGCGGACTCGTCAGCGTGACGAGACCGCGTCACGTGCGTCATCACCCTCGACGTCAGGGCGTCGTGGTGTCGGTTGCCGCGCCACGCGGGCGCGGGCTGCTCGCGGTGACGGTGCGTCCTACGCGTGGCGATCCGTTGCACCCGATCCGGTGAGCAGGCGAGTCAACGAGCGCGCCGCGAGTGGTGACGTGGCGTGGCGCGACCACGCCACGTAGAGCGGCTCCACGAAATCGGGGACAAACTTGACACGGAACTGGTTGATTGCCTGAAATTGGTAGCGGCGATCGAAGTGACGCACCACGCGATCGCCGAGAACCCCGAAGTGCTGATCCGGCGGGTAGTCGTGCGACGGGTGCCAGAAAGCCAGAGGGCCGTGAGACGCACGGGAGAAGCCGTCGTCACGAAAGGTCGACAGTGCGAGGGCTATCGCGCCTTCGAGCGCGCCGCGCGGCGCGCTGGGTGATCGCACCAGGTCCTGGAGGTACCACTCCCGGTCGTTGACCGGCGTGCAGGACAGTGACGCCACCACGTCGTCGTCCCGCTCGGCAATAAAGTAACGGCGCCACTCGAGCAGGTCGGTGAAGTCCGTGCGTAGGAACGACGCGGTGCGTCGCGCGGGTCGCGCGGCCTTCCACTCCTCTTGCACCGTGGTCAGGGCGAGGTAGTCGGCCGACGAGGTGCCCGGTGAAGCCTCGCGCCAGCGCAGTCCCGCTCGCCGCCCGTAGTTGCACGCCCAGCGCACCTTCTGGCGCACGGTACCGTCGAGGGTCCATCTCGCCAGATCGATCGTTGCCTCGTTACCGATCCAGGTCGTGCGTAGCCCTCCCTGACGGGCCGCCGCGGCGGCCGTGGCGTTGAGCGGCACCGCGACGAGGGGAGTGTGCCAGGCGCGCGCGTAGGCGACGAGCTGATCGACCAGGGCCGGTTGCGCGTCCGGGGCGGCGACGGGGGAGCGCCACGCCAGGATCACTCGCGGGGCGTGCAGGAAGGCGACGAAGCCGCGGCGATCGTCACTCCAGAGGACGCGCCACGGATCGGGTCCGAGCACGTTGTAGTGACCCGCTTCGCTGCCGTAGCGGGCGAGAGTGGCGATCACGTCGTCGCGTTGTTCGCGTACCAACTCCGCGGGGGTGATGGCCCGACCCCGCGTCACGGGTGAGCGACCACTCGGGCGCCGACCGCTACGAGGGAGTGGGCGAACTCGGCGAGCATGCTCGTCGGGCCCGTCACTGCTGTGACAGTATGGCGTCGAGTTCGGCCAGCGGGTCGCGCACCACGGGTCCGGTAGTGACGACGTAGGCCTGTCGGATGACACCAGTGAAGGCGAAGGGCGCACGATACCCGACGCCGATCGCCGGTCCCCACTCGTAGCCGCAGGTCAGCCCGGCCCCCACGCCGTTGAACCCCGAAGGGGTGAAGCGTTCAATCGTGCCCGATCCGATCTCTTCTCCGTCGCATCGCAGCACGCCGGTTCCACCGAGTCCCTCATCTTTGGTGAAGTCGTAGCGCAGTTCGTGGTCGCCGGTGGGTAGCGGGCGTCGCGCGTCGATCACGTGGCGTTCTTTGCCGTACAGGTTGTGCACGTAGCGCAGGCGACCGTCCATCACGTGCAGCGACCACCCACCGAGGGACGAGCCCAGTGCGAGGAGGACGCCGTTGACGGTGCGGGGATCATCGATCGAGACCTCGACGACGAGCGCGTGCGAGCGATTGCGCACGTTCACGGCGACCGGCTCGGGCACGGGTGATGCGTCGGGGAAGTAGCGAAACCGGTCACGCGGCTGGCGCGGATCGGGTCGCGGGTGCACCAGTGCCCACAGCACGCGATTATCCAGGGGCAGCACGTCGTTGCGCTCGGCTTCTCGCCACCAGAGCGCCACCATGTCGCGTACGCGCTCGGGGTACTCGTCGGCGAGGTTGCGAGTCTCGGAGAGGTCGTCGCTCAACCGGTAGAGCTCCCAGACGTCGTCGTCGAAGGAGGCGTTGGGGTCCTGGTCGTCGTAGAGCGGGCCGACCGGGTGGAAGGTCACCGCCTTCCACCCCTGGTGATAGATCGCCCGCGATCCGAACATCTCGAAGTACTGGGTCTCGTGGCGTTCGCTGGCGTCGGCACCGTCCTCGCCGAGGAGGTACGCGAAGCTGATCCCGTCGATCGCACTCTGGGCTACACCGTCGACGTCGTCGGGCCACGTGGCACCCACCAGGTCGACGATGGTTGGTGCGACGTCGATCGCGTGAGTGAATTGGTGGCGAATCGCCCCTCGTGCGACACCTCCTCGTGGCCAGCGCACGATGCAGGGATCGGCGACGCCGCCCTGGTGCACCTCGCGTTTCCAGCGGCGAAAGGGAGTATTACCGGCCATCGTCCAGCCCCACGGGTAGTTGTTATGGGTTGAGGCGGTCCCGATCTCCTCGATCCGTGACGCCATCTCGGTGGTAGTGGCCGGATCGAGGTTGGTGAGGCGCACGTCGTTGATGGACCCGTCGGGGCCGCCCTCGGCGCTGGCGCCGTTGTCCGAGACGACGATGACCAGCGTGTTGTCGGCCTCACCAATCTCGTTCAGGAACGCCAGGACCCGTCCGAGCTGCTCATCGGCGTGCGATAGGAACGCGGCGTAGACCTCCATGAAGCGAGCCGCGACGCGTTGCTCGGTCGCGTCGAGATCGCGCCACGCCCGCACCCATGGTGGGCGCGGGGAAAGGCGGGTCGTCGCGGGAATGACGCCGGTGACGCGTTGGCGCTCGTACACCACCTCGCGCCAGTCATCCCATCCTTGGTTGAAGTGACCGCGATAGTGATCGCGCCATCGAGCAGGGGGCTGGTGAGGAGAGTGGCACGCGCCGAAGGCCAGGTAGAGAAAGAACGGTTGGTCAACGTCGACGGCGCGTAGGTCGGCGACGAACGATATTGCCCGCGACGCCAGGTCGTCGCTGAGGTGGTACTCCTCACCCTCGGCGGGTGGGCGCAGCGAGTGACTGTCCTCGAAGAGCGCCGGAAAGAACTGGCTGGTCTCTCCGCCGTGAAACCCGTACCACCGGTCGAATCCCCGTGACAGGGGCCACGTGGCCCGGGGCGCCGCCATGTGGGTCTCGTCATCGGGCGTCAGGTGCCACTTGCCGACGGCGTAGGTGGCGTAGCCCTGGGCGCGCAGCACTTCGGAGAGGTAACCGTTTTCGCGGGGCGGACGTCCCCAGTAACCCGGAAAGCCGACCGCGAGGTCGGCGACACGCCCCATGGCGTTGCGGTGGTGGTTGCGTCCCGTGAGCAGACACGCGCGCGTCGGTGAGCACAGTGACGTGGTGTGGAAGTTAGCCAGACGTACGCCGTCGGCCGCGAGGGAGTCGATGACGGGAGTGGCAATCGTGGATCCGTAGCATCCCAGTTGGGCGAAGCCCACGTCGTCGAGCACGACGGTGAGAACGTTGGGGGCGTGCGCGGGCGGTGTCGGCGTCGGGGGCCACCACGGGGTCGAGTCTCTCCAGTCGCGTCCAATTCGTCCCTGAAAGTCCACGGTCATCCGCCCTTCCGCGCGTCATCGTCCCAGCGTAGGACACGGCCGTCGCGATGCCGACGTCGGTGCACGCCGACGTCGGCGATGGCGCGTGACTAGGTTGAGCACGTGACCGGTCGCGACGTCCCCGTGGTCGTGCGGCGGCTGGTGCACGCGGCCCGCTATCCCGTGGCCGGTGCGTTGGGTATTGGGGTGCTGGTCGCGCTCTACGGTCAGCGCAACGGTCTCACCAGCGCGCTACGGCGTACGACGCACGCCGATCCCTGGTGGAGTGCCGTCGCGGTGATCAGTGAAGCGCTGTCGCTCTTGGCGTACGCGTTGCTGCAGGGTCGCGTCCTCGCGGCCGGTGGAACGCACGTGCGCTTTCGAGCACTCACGGCCATCACCCTGGCCAACGACGCGTTGGCCCTCACGGTGCCCGGCGAGATCGCCTTCGCGAGTCTGTTCCGCTACCGTCAGTACCGGTACCGGGGCGCGAGTGAGGCGACCGCTGGCTGGACGGTGCTCACCCTCATGGTGGCCCAGGCGATTGGTCTCTCGACGCTGCTGCTGGTGGCGGCGGTGGTGGCGCTCGTGACCAGTACCAGTGCCGGCGCGGCGGGGGCGGCGGTCGTGGGACTTGTCGTCGTGGTTGGTGCTGGCGTGGTTCTCGCGCGACGTGACGCAGTGGTGCGTGTACTCGACGCTCTGGTACGGGCGAGCCGACGCGTGAGCGGGCACCCGCGGGGCGACCTCGCCGCTCGTGTCGAAGGGGTGCTCCAGGACATGCGTGCTCACGAGATCTCGCCGGGCGACAAGGCCACCGTCGTCCTGTTGGCCCTGGTGGCGTGGTGCTTCGACTTGGCGTGCCTCGGGAGTTCCTTCGCGGCCGTGAGAGAGACGGTGCCGTGGCACGGGCTGCTGCTGGCCTACGGCGTGGCGCAGATCGTGGCGGTACTGCCCATCGTGCCCGGGGGGCTCGGACTCATGGAGGGCAGTCTGGCTGTCATTCTGGTCGGGTACGGCGCCTCTCGGGTGGCGGCGCTCGCCGCGGTGCTCGTCTACCGCCTGGTGAGTTACTGGCTGGCGGTCGCCGTGGGCTGGTCAACCTTTGCGGTCATGGCGACGCGCCGTCGTCGAGGGCGTCCGCCGGTCGACGTCGCGGACTCTCGTCTAGGACGGGTAGCGTCGCCCGACGGGACCCTCGCCGAAGACGCGTAGGAGGTTGCCGGTGAGCAGGCGCATGATCGGTGCCGGGCAGGACCGGGTTGTCGGGGCGCAGCCCTGCAGGGAGGCGATCCAGCTGTTGGCCCCGCTTTCGAAGACCCCCGCGCCGGCGTGCGCCATCGTGTAGTAGGTCGTGTCGGCGAAGTGGGCTCCTGGGGTCAACACGCCGGTGACCGGCGAGTGGGCGAGGATCTGAACGTGCGGTGGGTTGTCGGCGCGGGCGGGGTTGTACATCTGGAAGTCCGTGCTGAGCACGCCGGGGATTCGTGAGCCTTTCCTGAGACCCGTTCCGCGGTAGAGCCAGGAGGAGGGGTCGCTGACGACGAGGGGGAAGGCCTGGGCGTTGTTGAAGCCGATGTACTCGCCCCCGACCAGAGTGCTCGCCGGGAGGTTGGCGGGTGGCTGGCCCCACCAGTTCTGGGAGACCTGTGCGGGGTCGCTCGCGTACAGCGGGTCCTGTTGGGGGTCGCGGTAGTTGACGATTTCCCGGTTGGCGCCGAGTGGGGAGGGCTGCAGCCGTACCTTGCGCAAGATGGGGCTCGCGCCGAAGAAGATGAGGTTGACGCCGTGGTTGCGAGCTCGCAGGGCGGCCTCGCGCATCGAGAGCGACCACTCCTCGTCGTGGCCCGGCGAGATCAGAACGGTGTGGCGCGAGAGGAGGTTGCCGTGGGTGGCGAGGGTTACGTCGGTCCAGTAGGTGACGTTGAGGCCGTGCTGCTCCATGTAGCGGGTGAGCGGGTAGAGTAGACCGAGGTAACCCCCCGCTCCATCGCCGCTCGCGTAGGGACGGTCGAAGGAGACGACGCGTGAGCGGCTCGAGCACGGGTAGACGCCCGGGGCACAGGACGTGGCGCCCTGGTAGAGGTCGTAGCCCCCGTAGGCGTTGAACACCTGGTCGGTGAGCACACCGGCCATGACGACGTAGGTCGCTCGGCTCGCGGGGTCCCAGATCGTGAGTGGTACGTAACTGGCACCATCCGACGGGCTCACTAGTTTGAGGAGGTACTCGCCCTGCACCCACGTCGAGGTGACGGTGAACGTGAGCGAGGCTCGCCAGTGACACTGCACCATGTTGATGCCGGGCGTCACCGGGCAGGTGGGTTGACGCGAACCCGTCGTGGTGGGTGACTGCCACACCAGCCGGGCGCCTTTTCCCTGGTAGTAACCCATGCGGTAAGCGTCGACGCGGAAGGTCGGGGACGTCGTGTCGACGTAGAGGGTGACGCGCTGGCCGACGCGCGCCTGTACGCGGTTGGCGTAGCCCGCAATGGTCGTGGGACTCTCGGGAGTCGTGATGTGCCACGCCGTGGTGCCGGGGCGTCGATTTTCCGCGACCACCCACGCCGCCACGACCCCGTCGGGCCCCGGGTAGGTGGCACTGGCCGTGCGGGCGGAGACCGCGCTCGGAGCGGGTGTCCCGCGCGACATCGCGACCACGAGGGCGGCGATCACGATCACGACAACACCCAGCGCCACGACGACGGCCCGGCGTCGTGGACGAACGGGTGCGGCGTGGCGCGGGCTCACGGGCTCGATGCTATCGAGCGGACCGGCCCCGTGCGTGTGGCGGATTCCTAGGATGAGAGACATGGACCTTGCTTTAGGTGAACGGGCGTTTCTCATTACCGGGGGGACCGACGGCCTCGGTCTGGCACTCGCTCGTCGCCTGGTGAGTGAGGGTGCTCGGGTGGCGGTGTGCGGTCGCGACGCGACGCGCCTGGCGAGGGCGCAGGAGTTGCTGGGGGCGCGGGCACTGTGCGTCGAGGCCGACGTCACCAGGATCGGTGACCTGGAAGAGTTCGTGGCCGCGGCCCGGGATCGTTTCGGGCGGCTCGACGGCGTCGTCAACAATGCGGGGCGCTCGGCGGGCTCGTTGGTGGCCTCGTCGAGTGATGATCAGTGGCGCGAGGATTACGAGCTGAAGGTCCTCGCGGCGCTGCGGATGGCGCGAGCGACCGTTGACGATTTGGTCGCCACCGGGGGCTCGATCCTGAACGTGCTCGCGATCATGGCCCGGACTCCCGGCGTGGGCTCGACGCCCACCTCCGCGTCGCGGGCGGCGGGACTCGCGCTTACCAAGGCACTGGCGGGAGAGATGGGTCCTCGGGGGGTGCGGGTGAACGCCGTGCTGATCGGGCTGATCGAGTCGGGCCAGTGGGTGCGACGCGCGCACGACGCGGGCGTCGACCTCGACACTTTCTACGCCAACCTCGCCACGTCCTCGAGTGTGCCACTTGGTCGCGTGGGTCGCGCCGAGGAGTTCGCCGACCTGGCGTCATTCCTCCTCTCGGCGCGGGCGAGTTACGTGACCGGAGTGGGCGTGAGTCTCGACGGGGGACTCTCCCCGGTTATTTAGGAGATCTCACGCGAGCGGTGCGACGTCGAAGCTACTCACGGCGTCGTCCAGTGACACCACCGTGAGCGGATCGATTGTGCGCGAGCTCGCCGCCGGGGCGACGACAGTACCCCACGCCGTGAAGCCGATCGCGTGGGCCGCGAAATGGAGTGGACCCTCGGTAATCGTGACGTCGACGATGCCGGTTCCGTGGGCGTCGAGCGCGGCTCGCTGCATGCGTTCCATCGCCGTCGAGCGAGCGGTGTAGAGCGCGGCGGTGTAGTTGGTCAACTCGACGTTCTGGGTCTGCTGGCGCAGTGCCGCTCCAACCGCCCGCCGCGGCGCGTAGGTGAAACTCGCACCGACTGCCAGGGCGACCGGACGCCATCCCGCCATGAGCAGCAGGGCGAAGTCACGCGCGGGTAGGTCCGAAATGAAGACCTTCGTGCCGCCCGCCGCGGAAGCGTCGGCGGGGGCCACGGCGGTTCCGATCAACTCGACCTCGATGTGCGAGGCCAGGATCCGTCGCTCGACGTGGACGCCCACCACGCCGTGAGCCCCTACGGCCACCGCTTCGGCGTGAAGGCGAGCTATGGCGTGCTCGAAAGCGCGCGCGTGGGCGCGTGAGGCGAGTTCAATTTCGCCGCTTCCCCACGACCAGATGGCGGACGGTACCGATTGAACGGAGAGTCCGATGACGAGATCACGGGGGACCCATTCGACGCTGTGCAGGATCAGGGTCTCGTCGATGGTGAGGTCCGACGTGAGTCCTGATCGTGACGCGTGAGTGGCCGTGGTCGCCGGCGACGCGAGGGCTTCTCGGACGGCCGCGCGTAGATCGTCGGGTGCCGAGTGGTGGGCGGGGGGTGGGGGCGTACTCACGAGAGTGAGACCGCGGGTCGAGGGAGCGCGAGCGGATCGGCGTGTCGGGCACGGCGAACGCGGTTGCCGCGTAACTGCACCTCGATGTCGATATCGCCGGCTCCGGGTTCGCGCTCGTTGACGCGTACGTCGACGCCGTGAAGTTCGTCGCCGTGGAGTTGGCTGCGGGCTCGCTCGCGTACGAGTTGACGGGCTCGGGTACGGGCACTGACGAGTTGATCGATCTCGACGGAGTCCGTCGGCGAGGACCATAGTCCGGCTCCCGACCCCATGAAGTACTCGGTCATGCACGACGCCCAGACGCGAACTGACGACACCACGGCGATCGTGGAGACGGGCGCGTAGCCGGCTTCGAAGAGTTTGGCGAGACGTTGGCCGGCGAGTGAGGTGGTCCACGGCGCTGACGGTCGCTCGAGGTCGGTCACGATGACCGCCGTGCCCAGGAGGTGGAACTCAACCACGCCGGCGTCGGCAAGAGACGCGACGGAGTCCACGACGCCAACGACGCCGTGGGCTCCGAGGGTCGTAGCCTCTTCGAGCATCCGGTGGTTCGCGGCGCCGTAGCCGTCCTGCCAACTTTGCTCAATCCACGTCTGTTCGTAGTTCTGCCCCCACTGGCGGTGCTCGGCGGACACCATGCCGTGGGGACACTGGTAGTTCTCGACGTAGCCGCCGCGAGCCACGTTGGGCGTGAATCCCGAGGCGAATCCCATGCCCATGCCCATGCCTCCTGCCGACCCGAACCCGGTCCGTGCCGGTCCGTAGCCCCACTGCATGGCGCAGAATCCCTGGACTAGTCCGACGGGCTCGAGGCCCATGGTGTGACACGCGGCAAGGTCCGCGACACTCAGTCCCGAGGTGAAGGCGCCGCCGTGAAGGCGTCCGCGCGCCGCTTCGGGCAGGTCGTCACTCATCAGTGGTCGAGGGAGATGATGGTCACGGGTGAGGTGAGCGTGATTTCCTCGGTCGTGCGGGTCACCGCGGTGCCCAGAGCCAGGAACTCGATCGTGTGCGACCCCCACTGGTGCGTCTTCTCTTCGAGACGCGCGCCCACGACTCCCGCGGCGCCCAGTTGACTCGCCTCGTCCTGCATGCGCGTCATTGCCAACTCGCGAGCTTCGTAGAGGGCTTGGGTGAAGTTGGGCAACTCGACGTTTTGGCCCGTCGTGGCGAGTGTTTGGCCCAGGCCACGGTGGGCAATGTGATAGACGCACGTTCCCATGACGAGGCCCTGGGGTAGGTAGCCGGTACGTAAGAGCGTCCAGAAGTCCTGGCCCGAGAGATCCGAGGTGAAGGGCTTGCCCAGCGTGTTGCGACGTGAGACGCCGTCTTCCGCCTTCACCGCCGTGCCGACGGCGATGAACTCGGCAGCGTCCTTACCCCACTCGTAGTAGTTGACGTCGAGGCGTACCCCGACGACGCCGTCGGCTCCCAACTCACTGGCCTCTTCCTCCATACGAGTCATGGCCAACTCGCGGGCGTTGTACATCGCCTCGGTTAACTTGGTCAGCTCCTGGCTTTCGCCCCACTTACGCGTTTGGATCCCGGTGTGGTAGATCGACGAACCCATGACGAGGCCGAGGGGGTGGTAACCCGCCTCCTTGACCAGGAGGAACTCGTTCACCGAGAGGTCCGACGTGAACAGGCCGTGCTCGATCTCCTCGAGGCGTCGTTCACTGGCCTCGGGTAGGTCCTTGGATGTGTCAGTCACTTGATCCCCCTATCACGATGTGTTCGAGCGCGGCGCGCGCCTGGTCGCTGTGGGCGGCCTCCGCACGAAGAGCGTCCAGCAGTCGAACCAGCCAGGACTGCAGGTCAACTGCTTCGTTGCGAATCTTGATGCCGCCCGATACGTGGGCGACCTGGCAGCGCACGTCGCCGTCGTCCAACGCCGCGGTGAACTCGTCCGAACCTAAGGTGACGGTCACGGCGCTGACCGTCGCGTCGCGTCGCCGCCGTCCGGCGCGCTGCACCCGCAGGCGCGTCCCCAGGGTGTCGGTGAACTGATCCGCGAGGCTCGTCAGTAGGGCCGTGAGGTCGGCGGCGTTGGCGCGTAGGGACGCGGCGGCCAGCGCCAGGTCGTACGAATCGTCGGGTGGCACCATCGCAGATCACCTTACCGGCTTCACTATCCACGGCGCCCGACGCGAGACGCGATGCTGCTTCGGGCCGCGCACGCCCTGGCGGGCTACTGTCGCCCTGGGGGCAACGTTGAACAGGCAAGGGGGTAGGGAGTAATGGACACCGCGACACAATCACCGGGTGAGGTATTTCGGGCGGCGCGCGACTTCCTGGTAGCGACGCGCACTGATTACGTCGCGGCGCGAGAAGGCTTTGCCTGGCCGCATCCCGAGTACTTCAACTTCGCACTGGACTGGTTCGACGGTATTTTGGCGCGAGAGCGGGCCAACGAGCCCGCGCTGCGAATTATTGAGGAGGATGGGCGCGACGCGTCGTACACCTTCGCCGAGTTGTCGGCGCGATCTGATCAGTTGGCGCAGTGGCTGCGTTCGCTGGGAGTAACGCGTGGAATGCGGGTGCTGGTACTGCTCGGAAACCAGGTGGAACTGTGGGAGGTAACGCTGGCGGTGATGAAACTCGGCGCCGTCATCATCCCGGCGAGTACCCTGCTCACGGCGGACGATTTGCGCGACCGAGTGGACCGCGCCCACGCGGGTGCGGTCGTCGTCGCCTCCGACATTACCGAGAGGTTCGCCGACGTCGCCGGGTCCTACGTACGGGTCGCGGTAGGGACACACGTTCCCGGATGGTTCGACTACGCCGACGCACGTCAGTCGACCGACCCCTTCGAAGTGGATGGTCTCACCCGGGCCAGCGACTCGCTACTCGTCTACTTCACGTCGGGCACGACGTCGTTACCGAAGATGGTGGAACACACTCACGTCAGCTACCCGATTGGGCATCTCTCGACGATGTACTGGATCGGCATTCGCGAGGGAGACGTTCACTTGAACGTGTCCAGTCCCGGTTGGGCCAAACACGCCTGGTCGTGCGTGTTCGCCCCGTGGATCGCGGGTGCCACGGTGTGCATGTTCAACTTCGAGCGATTCGACGCGCGTGCGATGCTCAACGTGTTGCGCGACGCGCGGGTGACGACGTTCTGCGCCCCGCCTACGGTGTGGCGGATGTTGATTCAACAGGACCTTTCGTCGTGGTCGATGTCGCTGCGCGAGCTCGCGGCCGCCGGCGAGCCGCTGAACCCTGAGGTCATCAGTCAGGTTCAACGTGCGTGGGGGCTCACGATTCGCGACGGCTTCGGTCAGACGGAGACGACCGTGCAGGTCGGCAACTCGCCCTCGCAGGTGGTCAAGGCGGGCTCGATGGGCCGCCCGATTCCGGGCTTCGACATTGATCTGGTCGATCCGATCACGGGCGAGGTGGCCGAGGAGGGTGAGATTTGCGTGCGCCTCGACCCGGAGCGGCCCGTCGGGCTGATGGCGGGGTACCGCACGGCGGGGGGACTCGATGACGAGCGTAACGCGGAGGCGTTTGCCGGTGGCTGGTACCACACCGGCGACGTGGCCAGTCGTGACGCCGATGGCTACATCACCTACGTGGGACGAACTGACGACGTCTTCAAGTCCAGCGACTACCGCATCAGTCCCTTTGAGTTGGAGAGCGTGCTCATCGAGCACGCGGCCGTGGCGGAGGCCGCCGTCGTTCCCGCTCCCGATGAGCTGCGCCTTTCGGTCCCCAAGGCGTACGTCACACTCGTGGCGGGACAGGTTCCCAGTCGGGAGTTGGCGGGAGACATCCTGCGCCACTGTCGTGAACACCTGGCTCCCTATAAGCGCGTGCGACGCCTCGAATTCGCCGAGTTACCTAAGACGATCAGCGGCAAGATCCGTCGCGTCGAGTTGCGAACGATCGAGCAGTCCGGCGGCGAGCGCCGCAGCGAGGAGTACCGCGAGGAAGATTTCGCCTAGCGGGGTGCTAGTCGCGGCGTTCGGAGGGCTCCATCGTCGCGGGAGCGGTGCGCGAGAGGATGATGACGCCGATAGCCATGAGCACGAACGCGACCGCGGCCAGGGGTGCGCGCGGCACGCTGGTGGCGAGGCGCTCGTGATACAGCCAGACTCCCGCGATCACACTGGCTAGCGGGTCGACGATCACCAGCAGGGGCTGGGAGACCTGGAGCGGACCGACGTGCAGAGTGGTCTGTTCACTAAAGAGCCCAGCGATTCCCATGATGATAAGGGCGTAGATGGGCCAGTGGACGAAGAGGCCCCGGTAGCCTGACGCGGCGATGACGTCGGTGGTCGCCTTGATGAAAGCGGCTTCTATGGCCCACACGATGGCCGTGGCACTCGCGAAGAGTGCCGCCCGACGCCGCGGCGATCCGCGTCGACCGATGATGCCCAAGGTGACGGCGGCGAGAGTGCCGGCGCCGCTCGCGGTAATCCAGCGCAGTGCCGACGGGGTCGCGATCGCCGGAGCGTGGGGTGCCGCCAGCACGAGGAAGCTCGTGAGCGCGAAAACCGTGAGAAGGGCGCTGGCCCAGGCTGACGGACGGATGGACTGACGAAGCCACGTACGGCGCAGGATGAGCGCGATGACGAGTTCGCTGACGAGGAGTGGTTGGACGAGAGAGAGGGGGCCGAAGTGCAGCGCCAGCGCCTGGCCCACGAGCGACGCCGCCATGCCTCCCCAACCCAGCCACCACAGCGGGTGGCGTACCAGGTGGGCGACGAGGTGCCAGAACGAGAGCCCTCGACGACTCGTGCTCGCGATGTGTTGCGCCGTCACCGCGAGCGCGTTCGCCGCCGCGGTCGCCAGGGCGAACAGCACGCTCAGCACGGCGAGTCCGTGCGACCGTGCTCGTCCGAGGGCGCGATGGGGATCACGAAGCGTACGTTAGGGCGCGAGTGAGGGGGCTGCCGAGGAGTCACCGGGTCCACGAGCCGAGCCCTCGAGTAGGGTCCCCGAGTCGGGTCCGGGGCGAGGACGGAGGTCCACGCAGAGCGGGGGTCTCGCGCACGGGGCTGTGGCGATGTCGCGAGTCTCCCCGGACGAGGCGACACGTCGACTGGTACAATCGATGTACGAACATTTTTCGTGATGAGGCGACAAGTTCGAGTGGACGGCCTGGGGCCTGTCGCTCGTTCGGGCTCGACGGCTCCGGACCGTGGAGGTTGACGTGGATACTCACGAGGAACAGAGGCACACCGAGGTGACGCGACGCGTCGTGTCGGTAGGATTTGTCAGTACCACACCGCCCACGCCGTGTGGTATTGCTACTTTCACTACTGCCCTGGCGGCGGCGCTGGCGCGTGATGGGGTGAGGTGCTCGGTGGTGCGGGTGCTGGACGTGCCGGAGCCGGCGCCGCTGACGAGTCCCGTACCCATCGTCGCCACGTTGGTTGCGTCGGATCCGTCGACCGTCGCGTCAGCCGTGCGAGCGCTTAATCGGCGCGACGTGGCCGTGATCCAGCACGAGTACGGCCTTTACGGCGGTGCGGATGGGGAGAGCATTGTGACCGTCATGCGCGACGTACGTGTGCCGATTATTACTATCTTGCACACCGTCTTGCCGCACCCGACGAGCCACCAGCGGTGGGTGCTCAACGAGGTCGTACGTTATTCGGACCAGGTGGTGGTGATGTCGAACACGGCGCGGTCCACCCTGGGTGAGGTGTACGAGGTCGGCGCCACCCCCGTCAGCGTCATCGCCCACGGAGCGATGGTGATGCCGTGCGCGATGGCGCCGCGAGGGGCTCGACCGTTGATTCTGACCTGGGGGCTGATCGGGCCGGGCAAGGGGATTGAGTGGGCGATCGACGCCGTGGCGACGCTGCGTGACCTGACGCCTCGGCCCCGCTACGTGGTGGCCGGGCGCACGCATCCCAAGGTATTGGCGACGTCGGGCGACGTGTACCGTCGCTCGTTGGAGCATCGGGTGCGTGAACGTCACGCGGGCTCCATGGTGGAGTTCGACAACACGTACCGATCTCTCGATTCCCTCGAGCAGTTAATCGCGAGTGCTGACGTCGTGATCTTGCCCTACGACTCGCGCGAGCAGGCCACGTCGGGAGTGCTGGTGGACGCCCTTGCGGCGGGTCGACCCGTCGTGGCAACCGCCTTTCCCCACGCGGTCGAAATGCTGTCGTCGGGGGCCGGACTCATTGTGGATCAGGGCGACGCCGCGGGCATGGCGTTCGCGCTGCGCCGGATTCTGACCGAGCCGGCCACGGCCGCCGCGATGCGCGCGGAGGCCTTCCGTCTAGCCCCCACGCTCAGTTGGGATGCGGTGGCGGCGCGCTACCGCAGCATGATCGACTCGTTGGTCGATCGCGAGGTAGCGCACGTCCTATGACGGTGCCTCGGGTGACTTACGCCCACTTGCTCACATTGTCGGACGAGGTCGCAACGTTCGAGCACGCACGTGTGGCGACACCTCGTCTCGAGCACGGCTACTGCACGGATGACGTGGCCAGGGTGGTGGTCGTCCTAGCCCGCGACGGAGCGACGTCGGAGCCGCTGCGCGACCTTCTCGCTCGCTCGCTGCGTTTTCTCGCACTCGCCCAGGACGGCGACGGACGTTGTCGTAACCGGCGCAGCCATGATGGCCACTGGAGCGGCGAGTGGACGACGGAGGACTGCTGGGGGCGGCTGCTGTGGGGAGCGGGTACTGCGGCCGCACGCGCGAGCGATGAGTCGACGCGGCTCGGGGCGCTCGAACTGTTCGAGCGTGGCGCTCAGGTCCGCTCACCGTGGACGCGGTCGATGGCCTTCGCCACGCTCGGCGCCGTTGAGGTGCTCCGGCGTGACCCGTCGCACCAGTCGGCCCGTGATCTTCTCAACGACGCGCTGGGAGTGCTGTCGGGCCCCTGGCAGAGTTCAGCGTGGCGGTGGCCCGAGAGTCGCCTGACCTACGCGAACGCTGCGCTCACCCAGGCCTACCTGGAAGCGGCGTGGATGCTGGGACGTGATGATCACGTGGAACGGTCCCTGGTTCAGCTCAAGTGGCTGCTCGAGGGGGAGTCGACCCTGACGCATCTGTCGGTGACGCCGGTCGGAGGCCGAGGCCCCGGTGAAAGAGGCCCCGGCTTCGATCAGCAGCCCATCGAGGTGAGCGCCCTGGCTGACGCCTGCGCGAGCGCGTGGCGCCTGACGGGGGAGCGGCAGTGGCGCGAGGGCGTGGAGATGGCCATCGGGTGGTTCGTCGGTGCGAACGACAGTGGGGTGCCTATGTACGATGTGGCCACCGGCGGTGGCTACGATGGTCTCACGCAAAACGGACCAAACCTCAATCAGGGCGCGGAGTCGACGCTGGCCCTGCTCTCCACCCTGCAGCATGCACGTCTGCTCGAAGGTGTCGCATCGTAACTGAACCTGTTCTAGCGGTCCGTACGGGGATCTACCTTCGCGCCGACTCGGCGCGGGTCATTTCACGTCTTTTTGTGCCGGGTAGCGAGTTGGTGGGGGGCGGGGAAGGTCGCGTCGACGCCACCGTGGCTCGCGTGATGGCGTTGAGCGACGACGACGTGGATGCGGCGTTGAGCGATCTGTTTGCCCGCTTCGCCCACCGTCACGAAGATCTCGCCGACGTGTTCGAGCGCCACGCCGCGATGGTGGCGCCGCAGTTGGCCGCCACGCTCTCGCCCGCGCGTCGCCAGCTCCTCGGCGCGACGTTTACGCACGAGTACTCCCTGGAGGGCGCGTCACTCACCAATCCCAGCATCGTGGCGCACCCGGATCAGCAGGGTCTCGTCTCGGGCGCCCTGCGGGTGATCGTGAGTTATCGCTCTATCGGAGAGGGACACCACTCGTCGATCTGCTTTCGCACCGGCGAGATCGGATCCGACGGCGAGCTGCGTATGGACGATCCGCTGCCGTACCCGGTGGTGGGGTCGGTGTCGGCGACGGTGCCCCCCCGCGATGAGCTCCTGGCGAGCCTGCGCGAGCGTGGTCAGGACGACGTGACGCTGCACGCCGCCCTCGGCGGGCTCTCACTCGACTACACCTGGGAGGATTTGGAGCGTTCGTTGGCCGACTTCGTGGCCGCCCGCCCCGATGCTCCCGGCACCCGAGAGGTCGTGGACCTCGTACGCGAGGTGACGGCGTCGTGGTACGAGGCGGTCTTCGACGAGCGCGTCGACGTGTCGCGGCGTACGCTCTGGCCGACGGCCCCGGCGGAACGCCGCGGCATGGAGGACGCCCGCTTCGTCGCGTTCGACGACGACGGCGAGACGCGGTACCTGGCGTCCTACACCGCGTTCGACGGACGTTCGATTCGCCAGCAGTTGCTGGAGACGGACGACTTCGTGACGTTCCACTCGTCGCCGCTGCTGGGAATCGGGGCGAGCAACAAGGGTCTCGCGTTCTTTCCTCGGCGGGTTCACGGTCGTTTCATCGCGCTGTCGCGTCACGATCGCGAGACCAACGCCGTCGCGTTCTCCGACTCGCTGACGAGTTGGAACGAGGTGGCCCCCGCGCAGATTCCACAGCATCCCTGGGAGATTCTGCAGTTGGGCAACTGCGGATCGCCGATCGAGTTAACGGAGGGGTGGCTGGTCATCACGCACGGGGTGGGTCCCATGCGAACCTACGGGATCGGCGCGCTGCTGTTGGACCTCGACGATCCGACGCGCGTCGTGGCCCAACTGCGCCGACCGCTGCTGCTTCCCGATCCCGCGGAGCGGGACGGATACGTGCCTAACGTCGTGTACTCGTGCGGCTCACTCGTGCACGCGGGGCGGCTCTACCTCCCCTACGGCGTGGCTGACCAGGCGGTCGGCTTCGCGACGGTGGCCGTCGCGGATCTGCTGGCGGCGTTTGAGCCGGTGGATGACGCCCTGCGCACGGTCGCCTGAGCCTGCTTACACCAGAGCGGTGGGGCGCAGGTGCTCGATGACGTCACTCGCCCCGTAGGAGGATCGGCCCGCGAGCAGTGTGACGACCTGGTCGAGCGCGTCGCCACTGGTCACGATGGGTGGCTCCTGGCGTCCCCCCGCGCGGAACTGACCGAGTCCGGCGGTGGCCATCAGGCCGTTGCACAGGCAGGTGGTGTTGACGGTACGCGCTCGCTCGCCCCCCTTGCGTACGTAGCTCGCCACTGGTTCCGCGGCGCAGCGGTAGCCGATGGTGCCGTCGGGCTGTTCGTAGGCCTCGCGTAAGTAGCCCAGGTCGCAGTGGCGCCGACGCGAGCGAAACACGTTCTCGTCGGCGACGGTGTCCGGCGCCACGACGACCTTGAAGGGATAGCCGGTCGAGGACGCGGTCGTCGAGGTACGAACTTCGAGGGGCTCGTGGATCAGGGCGTTCAGTATGCGTTCGCGAAGTACCGGGCTCATCCCCGACTCGCGGCAGTAGGCGAACAGTGTGCCGACCTGGACGCCCGCCGCGCCCTGATCCATCACGTCGCGCACCTGATCACGTGTCGTGATACCGCCCGCGATCCAGTAGGGACGCCCGAGCGCTCGTAGGGCGTCGAGATCGATGCGGTCGCGCTCCCCGTAGACGGGATTGCCGTTCTCATCGGTCTCCATACGACCCCGAGGGGGTGCGTTGTGACCGCCGGCGGAGGGCCTTTCAACAACGAACCCGTAGACGGGGCCGTTACTGCGCCGCGCGAGGGCGCTGGCTAGTACGTGCGAGGAGACGACGGCGACGAAGCGCGGCGTGGTGAGAGGGAAGGTGGGAGAGTAGGCGGCCGGGTCAAAGGGAACGCTGTCGGTCCGTTCACCCGTGGCGGTGTCCACGCTGAGGGGTTCATCGACGGTCTCACCACGACTGAGTCGTGCCAGGAGACCGGGGATGTGGGTGGGCACGCCGGCGCCCATGATGACGTAATCGACGCCCGCCAGCACGGCTCCGAAGAGGGTCGCGGCAGTGGGAAGCTGGACTTTGGTGAGCAGGTTGATGCCCACGATGCCGCCGTGGCCGGCCTTGGCTAGTGCGACCTCGGCGAACGCCGCGAGTACCAGCATGTCCCACGAGGCGGCGGGGCTGTCACGCGTGAGCATCGGTAGCGTGTGGTAGGGCTCTCGCGGGCGTCGGCGCACGGTCGCGAAACGGTCGAGTACGTGCTCGACGAGGCGCGGAACCGGGAAACGGCCGAGTACTCGGCGTAGGTCCTCGTCGGCCCCCTCGTCCTGGAGTCGGCGTACGAAGACGTTGTCGATGCCGGTGCCGGAGACCACGCCCAACTGGCCGGCGCGGGCCACGGTACTGGCGAGGCGCCAACCGGAGACGGCGATGCCCATTCCCCCTTGGATCAGCCAGGGTGGTGCGGGATGGATGGTGGCGTCGGTCACGGCCCTAGTCTGCCCTACTTTTGACGTCGCACGGCCATCGCGGGTGCGTCGACGGGACTTTTTACTCTGACTAGGGTCCGAGACCGGTCCCTAGCCTTTCGGCGGGAGGCTCCATGTTCGATCAGGCAGAGTCCGCGTCGCGCCACGGGGGTGGTGTCGTGGCACGGGCTGGTCGGAGTCGGGAGAGTCACTAGTGGCCACGCCGGAGACGACACTCACCGGCGGGGCGACGGTGGCGTCGAGCGACGCCGCACCGCGTCGTCTGGCGATCCTGGCCGTGCTGTGTCTGTCGGTTCTGATCATCAATCTGGATGGCACGGTGCTGAACGTGGCACTTCCCCGCATCGTCGCGACGCTGCACGTCGACGCAGCACAGTTGCAGTGGATTGTGGATGCCTACGTGGTGGTGCTCGCGGGACTTCTGCTGATCGCGGGCTCGTTAGGTGATCACGTGGGGCGCAAGTGGGTATTCGTGGCGGGCCTGGTACTTTTCGCCACGGGCTCGGCACTGTCAGCGTTCTCGCCACGAGCGGACGACTTGATCGCGGCGCGGTCCTTTATGGGCGTGGGGGCAGCCGCCATCATGCCCTCGACCCTGTCGATCCTGACCAATGTGTTCACTACCCCGCGAGACCGGGCGCGCGCGATCGGACTGTGGTCGGGAACCAGCGGCCTAGGACTGGCGCTCGGTCCGATGATTGGAGGGTGGCTCCTGTCGCGTTACTGGTGGGGCTCGGTCTTTCTTATCAATGTGCCCATCGCGATACTCGCGGTGGTGGTGGTGTTGTGGATAGTGCCTAACTCGCGCAATCCGGTGGCGTCGCGCTCGGACGTGCCCGGGGCCGCACTGGCCCTGGCGGGGGTGGCCGTGCTGCTCTGGGGAATCATTGAGGGTCCAAGTCGCGGTTGGGGTTCGTTTGCTATCGTGACCGCTCTGGTCGCGGCGGGCCTCTTGATTGCCACGTTCGTTGTCGTCGAGCGCCGCACGTCCCACCCACTCCTGGAACTCGCCTTCTTTCGCTCGCGGCGATTCTCGGTGGCGATGAGTGCCTTGGCTCTCACCATCTTCGCCCTGTCGGGGTCGATGTTTCTGCTGACGCAATTCTTCCAGTTCGCCCTCGGCTACAGTCCGCTGGCGACGGGGCTGCGCATTACTCCGATCGCGGTGGTGCTGCTGGTAGTGGCCGCGTTGTCGACCACCCTCGCGCGGGCGCTGGGGACGCGGGTGGTGGTCTTCGTCGGCATGGTGCTGATCTCACTCGGCCTGGCCCTGTTGTCACTGGTGAGCGTGCAGTCAAGTTACGCGAGTATGTTGCCGGCCTTCATGCTCCTGGGAATAGGCACGGGATTGTCCGTCGCACCGTGTACGGACTCGGTGATGGGGTCGGTCCCCGTCGATTTGGCGGGGGTGGGTTCCGCCACCAACTCGACGGCGCTGCAAATTGGCAGCGCGCTGGGAGTTGCGCTCCTGGGCAGTCTTCTCTCCACGCACTACCAGTCCACGATGACGCTACGCATGGCGTCGCTGGGCGTGCCGCCGTCGCTCGCGCGCACGAGTGAGGAATCTCTTGGTCAGGCTCTTCTGGTCGCGCGACGGGCGGGTGTCTTTGGTCCCGAACTCGCGTCGCTCGCGCGTCAGGCCTACGTCAGCGCCATGATATTCGCCGTGGATGTGGGGGCTCTGATTGTGGGTGTCGCGGCCATCGTGGTGGCCGTGGCCCTCCCCGCGCGTCGCGTCGGGGTCAGTTCGAGTGGGGAACCAACGCCGTGATGGCGGCCACGATCTCCTGAGCGCTCGCGCCCGGACCGAAGACGTCCGCAACACCCTGGGCTCGCAACTCGTCGACGTCGTTGGCGGGGACGATTCCCCCCACGATCACGGGAATGTCGGATCCTCGATCGCGTAGTGCCGAGACGACGAGGGGCGCGAGGGTCAGGTGCGCTCCCGACAGCATGGATAGCCCGACGACGTCGACGTCCTCCTGGATCGCCGCGATAGCGACGGTGTCGGGTGTCTGGAAGAGTCCGGTGTAGACCACTTCCATGCCGGCGTCGCGCAGCAGGCGCGCGACGACCTTGATACCCCGATCGTGGCCGTCAAGGCCGACTTTGGCGACGAGCACCCGCACACTCACAGGGACGGCACCTCGACGTATCGCCCGAAGACGTTGACCATTGCCCCCATCATCTCGCCGACCGTGGCCTCGGCTCGTGCGGCTCCAATCAGACTTTCCATCACGTTGACCGTGGGATCCGCGGCGTCGTGAGAGAGTCGAGCGAGCGCGTCGCGCACCGCGTCGTCGTCACGGGTTTGGCGTACGTGAGCCAGGCGCACGAGTTGACGAGCCTCGTCCTCGTTGGTGACGCGAAGCAGCGTGAGGTCGTCATCCTCGTTTCCCTCGGTGTAGGCGTTCACGCTGACGACGATGCGCTCTCCCGCGTTGAAGGCTCGCTCCAGCTCGTAGGCAGAGTCGGCAATGTGGCCCTGGAACCAGTTGTCCTCGATGCCCTTGATGCAGCCTTCAAGCATTGAGCCCTGACCCATCTCGGCAATTTCGGCGAAGAGGGACTCGGCGCGTCGTTCCATCTCGTCGGTTAACTCCTCGACGAACCACGAGCCCCCGAGGGGGTCGGCAACGTCGGCGACGTGAGTCTCGTAGGCCAGCACCTGCTGGGTGCGCAGCGCGAGTCGTGCGGCCTTTTGAGAGGGGAGAGCCAGCGCCTCGTCCATGGAGTTGGTGTGCAGTGACTGGGTACCGCCCAAGACACCCGCGAGAGCCTCAATCGCCGTGCGAGCGAGGTTGACCTCGGGCTGCTGGGCGGTGAGCGAGACCCCCGCCGTCTGGGTGTGAAAGCGCAACTGCCAGGAGCGCTCGTCGACCGCTCCGTAGTGGTGGCGCATCCAAGTGGCCCAGAGGCGCCGTGCGGCACGGTACTTGGCGATCTCCTCAAAAAAGTCGATGTGCGCGTTGAAGAAGAAGGAGAGTCGCGGCGCCACGGCGTCCACGTCGAGGCCGGCCTCGCGGGCCAACTCGACGTAGGCGAAGCCGTTAGCCAGTGTGAAGGCCAACTCCTCGGCGGCGGTGGAGCCGGCCTCGCGGATGTGGTAACCCGAGACGGAGATCGAGTTCCACTTCGGCATTTCGGCCGCCGTAAAGGCCATGGTGTCACGAACGAGGCGCATGGACTGGCGTGGGGGGAAGATGAACTCCTTTTGAGCCTGGTACTCCTTCAGGATGTCGTTCTGGAGTGTGCCCCCGAGTCGCGCGCGGGGGACGCCGTGGGCCTCGGCGTTGGCGACGAACAACGCCAGCATGACCGCCGCGGGAGAGTTGATGGTCATGGACGTGGTGATCGTCGCCAGGTCTATGCCGTCGAACAGGTCGGCCATGTCGGCCAGGGAGTCGATAGCCACTCCGCATCGACCCACCTCTCCGCGGGCCATGGGGTCGTCGGAGTCAATACCGAGGAGGGTTGGCATGTCGAAGGCGGTCGACAAGCCCGTGCCGCCCGCGCCGATGATGTCGCGGAAGCGCTCGTTGGTGTCGCGAGCGGTACCGAAACCGGCGAACATGCGCATTGTCCATAGGCGCGAGCGGTACATTGACGCGTGGATGCCTCGCGTGTAGGGGTAGACGCCCGGAAACTCGGCGTCAGGCGGCCCGTAGACGGGCTCGAGCGGCACGCCCGACATCGTGGTAACGCGCTCGCGACGCGGAGTGGCAGCACTGTACTCGAGGCGCCAGCGCTCGTAGGAACTTTCAATGGTCACCGTGACCTCCTTCGCGTCGTCGATCCTACGATCAGCATAGGGCCACGACGAAAGTTCTCCCGAGGTCAGGGGCGTCGCGGATCCGCGATTTCGAGGGCGAGTAGCGGGGCGGACGCCTTGCTGAGACACTCGTCGTACTCTCGCTCGGGCACGCTGTCGGCGACCACGCCGCCACCGGCCTGAACCGTGGCGACTCCGTGACGCAAGGCGACGGTGCGAATGGTGATGGCGAAGTCGGCGTCGCCTCCGAGCGAGAAGTAGCCCACGGCGCCGCCGTAAGGGCCACGGTGGACGGGTTCGAAGGTGTCGATGAGCTCCATGGCGCGTACCTTGGGCGCACCGGTGAGTGTGCCGGCGGGAAAGAGGGCGTCGAAGGCGTCGAAGGCGTCACGATCGTGCGGCAGATCACCGTCCACCTGGGACACGAGGTGCATGAGGTGAGAGAAGCGTTCGACGTGGGCGAGACGCTCGACGCGTACGGTGCCGGGCTTCGCGACTCGTCCGACGTCGTTGCGCCCCAGGTCGACGAGCATGACGTGTTCGGACAGCTCCTTGGTGTCGTGGCACATCTCGTCCTCGAGGATGCGGTCCTCGGCGTCGGAAGCACCTCGCGGGCGTGTTCCGGCGATCGGACGGGTGCTGACCACGCCCGAGTGGACGCGTACCAGCATCTCGGGAGACGCACCGACGATCTGGCCGTCGCCCGTGTCGAGTAGGTACATGTAGGGCGACGGGTTGAGCGCGCGCAGGACGCGGTAGAGAGTGAGGGGTTCCACCGCCGTCGAACGGCGGAACTGCTGGCTGGGCACCATTTGAAAGATGTCGCCCGCGCGAATGTGCTCCTGGGCGCGACGTACGACGTCGCAGTACTGGTCGCGGGTGAAGTTCGACACGTCGGCCGCGAGGCGCCGGACGTCGACCGCATCACGCCTCTCGGGAGCGGTCGCGACGAGACGTTCGACGCGTGGGTCGGTGGGGGGAGGCGGTGCGAGCAGGGTGTCGACAATGTCCTCCAGAGTGCGCTCGGCGTCACGCCGGGCGTCCTCGGGGGATGACGAGTCGATGATGGCGTTCACGACGATCGTGGTCGAATGGCGCAGGTGGTCGCATATCAGTACCGAGCGGGGGAAGGAGAAGTCGACGTCGGGCCAGGGATCTGGGTCCGGGGGCCTCGGAAGGCGCTCTAATCGGCGAACGTAGTCGTAGGCAACGAAGCCGACTGCTCCGCCAAAGAAACCCGGCAAGTCGTGGGGATGGTGAACTCGATAGCGCCCGAGCAAGGTACGTAGCACCGCGAGTGGTCCGCCGTCCACCGCCGCCGGCGCGGCTCCGCTCACCCGCGCGACGCCGGCCTCCGTGGTGAGCCGCCAATGACGCTGTAGGCCGATGAAGGAGTACCGTCCGGTCGTCTCACCGAGCGCGGCGCTCTCGAGGAGAAAAATGGCGCGACCGTCGTTGAAGCGCTGGTAGAGCGACACCGGCGTCTCTCGATCCAGCTGGAGCGTGCGGTACAGGGGAATCACGTTGTAGCCCGCGGTCACGAGATCGTTGAAAGTAGTCGCCGCGGGAGCCGTCATCGAGCCAAGGTTAGTGAATGCTCTTCTAGTATGAGCCCATGTCCGCGAGTCCCTCGATCTTGGTGATCGACAACTACGACTCGTTCGTCTACAACCTCGTGCAGTATCTCGGAGAGTTGGGGGCTCGCGTGGAGGTGGTGCGCAACGACGAGATGACCCCGTCGCAGGTGTCGTCGCGCCATCCCGACGGTGTTCTCATCTCTCCCGGGCCGGGCCACCCGCGTGACGCGGGGCACTGCGTGGGGATCATTCGCCAGTGCGCGCAGGACTCGCGTCCGCTGCTGGGCGTGTGCCTGGGACACCAGGCCCTCGGCGAGGCGTTCGGCGCGCGAATCGAGCGTGCGCCCGAAATCGTGCACGGCCGCGCCACGTTGGTGGAGCACGAGGACCATGGCGTCCTGGCGGGACTGCCTCATCCCTTCACCGCCGG
>JAJYSU010000015.1 GCA_021793395.1 Actinomycetes bacterium | reverse complement strand
CGACAACTTTCTCGTAGCCGCTGAGGATAAGTGGGGTCAGATCGCGGGGCTCGTCATGCTTCTACCTCACGGGTACGAGGGCCAAGGACCCGAGCATTCGAGCGGGCGTCTCGAGCGTTTCCTGTCGTTGAGCGCGCGACACAACCTGCGCATCGCCCAGCCGTCGACGGCGGCGCAGTACTTTCACTTGTTGCGTGCACAGGTGTCACGGGCTCACGTCACTCCCCTCGTGGTCTTCACTCCCAAGTCGCTCCTACGCGCTGCCGTCACGCGCTCGCCGCTCGAGGCGTTCGAACACGGCTCGTTTCAGCGGGTACTCGATGACCCGGTGGCCGACCACGCGAGTGTGACCCGCGTGGTACTGGCGAGCGGCAAGATCGCGCACGAGGCCGCGGCGCGTCGCGACGCGATCGGGGCCTCGCACATCGCCGTCGCGCGCGTTGAGCAGATCTACCCGTGGCCCCACGACGACCTTGATGCCCTGTTCGCCACCTACCCCGCTCTCAAGGAGGTCGTGTGGCTTCAGGAGGAGCCGACCAACATGGGGGCGTGGCCGTTCGTCCACCTTCAGGTTCACCAACAGTTGCGCGACACGCACGTCTGGCACGTGGCGCGCGCGGAGTCGGCGAGTCCGGCGACGGGCAGCTCGCTGATTCACGCGGCGGAGCAGGCTGATCTGCTGCGTAGGTCAGTCGGGTGAGCGCCGTCCGCGCTCGTCAGCGCGTCGTCGTCGATGGTTCGAACTTTGCGACCGAGGGGCGCACGCTGCCGAGTCTGGTGCAACTGGACGAGGCGGTGCGAGCCTTTATGGAGGAAAGTCCGGACGCCGAGATCATCGTGGTTGTTGACGCGAGTTTCGAGCATCGCGTTGCCGCGAGTGAGCGTCGACGTTTCAAGGAGTCGGAGTTGGCCGGCGAGGTCGTGACGCCCCCGGCGGGCGCGGTCGGCCGGGGTGATGCCTTCATCTTGAAGATCGCCGATCGCATTGGCGCGGTGGTTTTGAGCAACGATTCCTTCCAGGAGTTTCACGAACTGTATCCGTGGCTCTTCGACGTCGGCCGTTTGATTGGTGGCAAGCCGGTGCCGGGGGTTGGGTGGGTGTTCACGCCGCGCTTGCCGGTTCGTAATTCGAAGACCGCACGCGTGGCGAAGAAGTTGGCAGTGACACTGGCCAGTGGTGAGCGACCCGCCATCGGGACCACTCTCACGCCGGTACCCGCGCGCGCTTCGCGCACGCGCCGCGCCGCGCCGGTCGCACCACCGGTCGAACCGACGGTCGAGGCGGCCGTGGTGCAAGCCACCGTCGAGCGCCCCAAGCGCCCCTCGCGCGCGACCAAGAAAGTGGCCGTGGCCCCCTCGCCCGAGGTACTCCCCGAGACGCCGACGTCATCCGTGGCACCCGCCGCACTGCGTCGAGACCGTCAGCCGGTCAACACGGAGAGCGCCTTCGCGCGCTTTCTGGCGACCTACGCGGTCGGTGGACTCGTCGAGGGTGAGGTGAGCGCCTTTACGTCACACGGTGCCGTGATCGCGGTGGTACTCGGCGATGGTCAGCGCGTGGAATGCTACGCCCCGACTACCCTTCTGGGAACGCCACCACCGACCCGGGCACGTGACGTCGTCGCGCGCGGTGATCGGCGTCGTTTCCGTCTGGTGCGCGTCGACGACGAGCGGCGCATCGCCGAGGTGGCTCTCGCGTGAGTGACTCGCGCGATCCTGCTTTCTGGCTGCCGCATCGCCCCCCCTTCCTGCTGCTCGACGAGATGACGGAGATCGAGCCGGGACGGCGTGCCAGCGCTCGATGGCGCCTACGGGGGGACGAGTGGTTCTTCGCCGGCCACTTTCCGGGACGTCCGACCACCCCGGGGGTGTTGCTGCTCGAGTCCATCGCCCAATGCGGAGCCGTCGCGGTGCTGAGCGACTCCGCCTACGCCGGTCGTCTGCCGCTCTTCGGCGGCGTGGAACACGCGCGCTTTCGTCGACAGGTCGTGCCGGGGGACACCGTCACCCTGGAGTGTGAGATGACTCATCTGTCCGCGCGCGCGGGGAAGGGCCACGGGTGGGCACGCCTCGATGACCGAGTGGCGGTGGAGACCGACTTGCTCTTCGTCCTCGCTGACGCACCGTGATCGTTGCGACCTGGAACGTCAACTCGCTACGGGCTCGATGGCCTCGCGTGAGCCAGTGGCTCATCCAGCGCAGCCCCGACGTCGTCCTCCTGCAGGAGACCAAGATGACCGACGCGGCTTTCCCCTTTGACGAGTTCGGCGAACTCGGGTACGAGGCGGTTCACTACGGTCAGGGCCAGTGGAACGGGGTGGCTATCGCGTCGAGGGTTGGTCTCGACGACGTCGTGCGGGGCTTTGGTGACGGCGATCCGGAGGCTCGACTTATCGCCGCGACCTGCGCGGGCGTGCGAGTGGTGTCGTGCTACGTACCCAACGGACGGTCGCTGGATGATCCCCACTACCAGTACAAGCTGGCGTGGTTGGACTCGTTGCGGGACTACCTCGCACGTCGAGACCCCGAGCGCCACGTAATCGTGGGAGGTGACTTCAACGTGGCACCCGCGGATATTGACTGCTTTGATCCGGAGGGTCTGGCTGGTTCCACGCACGTCAGTGAGCCCGAGCGCGCGGCGTTGCGGGCCGTGGAAGCGACGGGCGTGGAGGACCTGATCCGTCGCCTGCACCCCGACGATCCGAGCTTCACGTGGTGGGACTACCGCAACGGCGCCTTTCACCGGGGATGGGGGCTGCGCATTGACCTGTTGCTCGTGGACGCGCCACTCGTTGCCATGGCGCGAGCGGCCTACGTGGATCGCGACGCGCGCAAGGGGGAGAAGCCCTCGGATCACGCACCGGTTTTGGCCGACTTCGCGATGGATGAGACGCGAGCTCGTTGAGGGTGGATCTACGTGAGACCAATCGGGAGCCGGGCCTCGATGAAGGAAGGGCCGGGCGTCGCGTACGAGCGGTCTAGCGCCGCGACCAACTCGTCGGCCGACGTCGCGAGCGTCGCGGGTACGCCCATTCCTTTCGCGAGGGCGCACAGGTCCAAGGGAGGGTCGTCGAGTTCGAGCAGTCGTTGGCTGGCCGCGCCGTCGCTGCTCGCCCCGACTCGCTGACGTTCGAGGGTGAGTATCGCGTAGCGACGATTAGAGAGGGCCACGACGGTGACGTTCAGGCTTTCGCGCGCCATCGTCCACAACGCCTGAGGCGTGTAGAGGAGTGATCCGTCGGCCTCGAGGGCCAGCACGCGCTGGCCACTTCCGAGTGCCGCCCCGACGGCGACGGGGAGCCCGAAGCCGATGGACCCGCCGGTGAGGGTGAGAAGGCGATGGCGGGGCGATCCCGCCGTGGCTCCGTAGAGATGCACGCCCGCGGTGTTGGACTCGTCGGCGATGACGACGTCCTCGGGCAGGGTTGATCCGATGGCCTGAGCCAGGCTGGCGGTGGTGAGGGCGCCCGTAGGACGTGAGGGTGGCTCGACGGTGACCGGTGCCGGGCGGGTGGCGCTAAAGGCGTCGGCGAGTGCGGCGAGGGCACGGGAGCTGTCCACACCGTCGGGGGCGAGGGGTACCACGTCGCACCCGTCGGGTACGAGGCGACTGGGCACGTGGGGGTACGCGAAGAAGCCGACCGGCTCACGCGCGCCAATGAGAATCAGGGAGTCGAGGTCGCGCAACTGGTCCAGTGCGAACTCACTGAGGTAGATCAGGCGCTCGGGGTGCACGACGCCGCGACCGCGGTCCATCACTGAGGGGAACGTTTCTACGATGAGGCGCGACGACGTGGCTCGCGCGACGGCGTCCGCGAGGGCGAGCCGGTCGGCGTCGAGGGCGTCGCCCCCGAGCAGGAGGGCGCTGCGGCCTCGCGAGAGTCCGGCGACCGCGCGTCGAATCATTCGATCGTCGGGCTCGGCGGGACTGGTGCGAACCGCGCGGGGGGCGCGCGTCGCGTCCACCGGTACCTCGTCCCAGGACGCATCAGCGGCCACGACGAGCGTGGCCACACGTCCGGGAGGGGCGGTCGCCGCGGTCACGGCGTCCGCCGTGTCGCGCGCGACGTCGCGCGACGTGTCGCAGTGGCGCCACCATCCCTCCAGGGCCGAGGCCACCGCACCGATGTTGCTCTGCAGCGGCGCGTCGAGGGGGGCGTGGTAGGACGCGTGGTCGCCGACGATCACGACGACGGGGGAGTGAGCACGTCGCGCGTTGTGGAGGTTCGCCCAGCCGTTGGCGAGACCCGGTCCCAGGTGCACCAGCGCCGCTGCCGGCGAGCCCGTGACCCGGGCGTACCCGTCGGCGGCGCCGGTCGCCACTCCCTCGAAGAGGCAGAGCACGCCACGCACGGCAGGAACGTCGTCCAGGGCCGCCACGAAGTGCATCTCCGACGTACCGGGATTGGCGAAGCAGGTGGTGATCCCGTTGGCGCTCAGCGTGTCGAGGAGGACTCGCGCTCCGTTCACGGTGTCGGGCGGTCGTCGAGTAGGCGGTAGGGGTTGAGCACGTTTCCGGGGTCGAAGACGCCCTTAATGCGACGCTGGAGGTCGATCAGGGCGGGGTCGCTTAAAGTGAGGAACGGCTCCTGCTTGTCACGACCAATGCCGTGCTCTCCCGAGATGGCGCCGCCGAGAGAGAGCCCGTAGGCGAAGAGATCGTGTAGCAGCGCGTGGCGACGCTCGTCGTCGCCTTGGAAGACGGAGAGGTGCACGTTGCCGTCACCGACGTGACCGCAACCGGTCACGACCGCGCCGTGCTTCTCGGCCAGGCGGGTGGCTGCGCTCAGCAGGTCGACCACCTTGGAACGGGGCACCACGACGTCGACGATATCGTTGGCACCGGCCGCCTTCGCCGCCCAGAACATTCTCTCGCGTGCTTCGATAAGACGGTGCGCGACGCCGTCGGCGAGAACGTAGATGTCCAACGCCCCGGCGTTCTCCAGCATCGGGGCAAGGTCTTCGAGGTCACGTTCGAGTTGGGTGGACGTTCGCGTCTCGAGCATGACGACGAGGTACGCCGTCGCGGTGGCCGCGACCTCGGGACTGACGCCGAGTTCCAGGGACGCGGCGTCAGTGATGGCGCGCATGGTGACCAGGTCGATGTACTCGGTCATTGAGGGTTCCAGTCCGGAGGCGACGATAGAGGGAACGACTCCGGTGACGTCGTCGAGGCTGGCGAAAGGCACGAGCACGGTAGCGCCATGGGCGAAGGTGGGTGACAAGCGCAGAGTGATCTCGGTGACGAGGGCGAGGGTTCCCTCGCTGCCGATCAGCAGTTGCGTGAGGTCGTAGCCCGTGGAGAGCTTGACGACGGGGCCACCGGTACGGATAACCGTGCCGTTGGCGAGGACGGCCTCGAGACCGATCACGTGGTGGCGAGTGACGCCGTGGCGTACGGCTCGCATGCCGCCGGCGTTGGTATTGACGTTGCCGCCGAGAGATCCCGAGAGTTCACCGGGGTGCACGGGGTAGCGAAGCGCGTGCGGGCGCAGGGCGTCATTTAACTCGCGCAGCGTGATGCCGGGTTGTACCACGGCGACGTGGTCGTCGAGGTCGAGGCGCAGTACGTGGTTCATTCGCGAGAAGCTCACGACGACGCCTCCCTCCACCGGGCTGGCGCCGCCCGACAGACCCGTGCCCGATCCGCGAGCCGTGAGCGGTACCGCGTGGGCACTGGCCCACGCACAGAGAGCGGCCACCTCGGCGGTGGAGCCGGGGCGCACGACCGCTCGCGGCGTGGCCGTGGGCGGGTGTAGCGACTCGTCGTGCAGGTCGTCGGGGTTTAGGTCGGGAGCCACGGCCACGGCCGACGGCCCCACGATCGCGCGCAGCGCGTCGCGCAGGTCGACATCGTTCATCGACCGTTTACGCTACTGCGTCTCGCCGCTGAGTTCCTGGCGAATCGCGGCGAGACGTGCGCGACGAGCCTCGCCGGTCAATGGTGCGTTGCGCTGGTTGAGGCGCGCGACGACGTCGTTGATGGGCGCGAGGAATCGCGAGGGTAGACGATTCGGATGGCGAGGGTCATCGCGTCCTCGGTTCCACGTGATCAGTAGTGACTCCTCGGCGCGGCTGAGCGCGACGTACGCGAGGCGTTGTTCCTCCGCGATCTGCTCGGGTGTCGTGGCGTTGTAGTGCGGCAGGATCCCCTCAGCCCAACCCACCGTCGCGACGTGGCGGAACTCGAGCCCCTTGGCTCGGTGGATCGTAGAGAGGGCTACCACGTCGCGATCCTCGTCGTCGACGCGCCGTGGCGCATCGCCCGTCAGGTCGGAGGCGGGGGAGTGCTCGGGGCCGCGCCGCTCGTAGGGAATGCCCGCCGCATCGAGGTAACCCGCGATCACCTCGAGTTGAGCGTTGGTGCGTGCGAGTACCGCCATGGTGTGCCAGGGCTGGCCGGGGCGGTGGCGCGCCGCCAGCCACGTGACGACGTGACGGGCCTCGTCGGCGTCGGTGTCGTAGCCGCGTACGAGCGGAACCTCGCCCTCGTCAGTGGCGGGCGTGAGCCCGGTCGCACCTTCTTCCAGCAGCGTGTCGGCCACGGCGATGATCGCGGCGGTCGAGCGGTGATTGCGGGTCAGATCGAGGACGACCGTGTCCGGCCAGGTTCGTACGAGCTCGTCGAGCAGGCGCGGTGTGGCGCCGTTGAAGCCGTAGATCGACTGGTTGGGGTCACCGACGCTGAACAGGTCCGGGTCGTCGCCGGCCATGGTGCGCAGGAGGGAGAACTGCAGGGGGTTCATATCCTGGGCCTCGTCAACGAAGAGGGCGCGGGTACGGTGGCGAAAGGAGGCCAGCACCGCGGGATCGTCGCGTAACACGGTGACCGCCTCGGCGAGCAGCAGATCGAAGTCCAGCACCCCACGGCTGCGCAGGAGGCCGACGTAGCGGTCCAGCACGTCAGCGAAGAGCGACGGGGTGAGCGGCGCGTCACGTCGCGAACGACGCGCGACTTTCGCGTACTGGGCGCCGTTGAGTCCTTGACTCAGCGCCCAGCCAATCTCCAACTCCAGGCGTGGTATCTGCCAGTCCTCGACACTCGGGTCGCCACCCGCACGCAGCTGCTCGACGAGCGTCGTGACCAGTTTGCGCCGTGACGTCTCGAGTACGACGGGGCTCAGGTGATTGTCCCGTCGAAACTCGTTGACGAGGGTGAGCGCCGCACGGTGGAACGTGCCCGCTCGCACGTCGCGAATAGACGCGCGAAAGAGGCGTCGGCGCAGTTCGTCGCCCGCCTTGCGGGTAAAGGTCATCACGAGAACCTGATCAGGATCGAGCTCACCGGCGGCAATCCGGCGCTGGAGCCGAAGGGTGAGCACGTGAGTCTTGCCCGAACCAGCGGTCGCGCGAACCAGGAGTCGGCGCTCGGGCGACATGACCGCTTCGCGCTGCTCGGGCGTGAGCCCAATCAGGAGATCGTGGGGAAAGGGGTCGGCGTCCACGCCCCGACGCTACCGGTCGGCCGTGACGGGAAGCCCGGCGGGTTCAGGTCGGTAACGTGGTGAGGTGCTGCGGACCTACGGCGACGTGACGATGTTCGCTCGCTCGTACGGCGACGGACCGCCACGGGTGCTGTGGCTGCATGGATGGGCTCGCCACGGCGACGACTTCGCCGCGTGCGCCCGGGCCGCGGCTGACGCCGGTATCGCGTCGCTGGTGCTGGACCTGCCCGGCTTCGGGTCGTCTCCGGCTCCGGCGCAGCCGGGCGGCGCTCGCCACTACGCCGAACTCGTTGCACCGGTCCTTGAGCAGTGCGCACCACGTCCCGTCGTCGTGGGCCACTCCTTCGGGGGTCGAGTGGCCACGGTGCTGGCGGCCCGCGCGCCCGATCGTGTCGGGGCTCTCGTGCTGGCGGGCGTACCGCTGCTGCGTGACGAGCGGTGCGCGTCGTCACCACGGGGCTACCGAGCCGTGCGCTGGCTGCACCGACGCGGCGTCGTGAGCGACGCCCGGCTCGAGACGGCACGCCAGAAGTACGGCTCGACCGACTACCGACGGGCGTCGGGGGTGGTGCGCGATGTTCTGGTCGCCACCGTCAACGAGGACTATCGCGACGAACTCGTCGGACTGGAGCTTCCCGTGGCGCTCGTGTGGGGCGAGCGTGACGACGTGGTCGCCCCGTCGGTGGCGCGACGCGCCGCCGAGCTCATTGGACCGTCGGCGACGGTGGTGATCCTGACGGGCGTGGGTCACCTGGTACCGGTCGAGGCACCCGACGATCTGGTGAGAGCAGTGAAGGCGGTGGTGGCGTGACCGTCGCCCAGATCGTACTGAATGTCCTCGCGGGAGTTGGTCTGGCCCTCGGATTCGCCGCGCAGATGGCGCGGTGGCTACGGGTACTGCAGCGCGAACACTACGACCCGAGCTCGATGCGCCGCTTTCTCGCCCGGTGGTCGACGCCGTCAGTGGCGTCGGCCACCGCTCCACGTGGGGTACGCGACCGACGGCCCGTGACACTGAGTCACCTGCTGTTCGTGGTGCTCGTCGTCGCGGTGGTGGTGCGCACGGACGTCCTGGCCGTGTTGAGCGCCATCGCCTACGGGTTGATCTGCCCGTGGGGCCTGTCGATACGTGGTCGCACGAGTCCGCTGGTCTGGACACGACGTCTGCGCACGATCGCGGCGTTGGCGGTGGTGTTAGCCGTGGCGATCACCGCGGCGGGTAGCCTGAGCGCGCGACCGTGGTTGGCGGGTGTCGCCATGGTTTGGGCGGTGCCGTTGCTGCTGGACGTGACGACGCGGTTGCTGTCCCCCCTCGAGGAGCGGCGTGCGCGGGTGTACGTCGAACGTGCCAGTGCGCGTCTGAAGGTGGTCGCGCCACGGATCGTGGCGATTACCGGCTCCTACGGCAAGACCTCGACGAAGAACCACCTCACGGAGTTGTTACGCGATGACGGGGCGGTCGTGGCGTCGCCGCGAAGTTTCAACAATCGTGCCGGACTGTCGCGGGCACTCAACGAGAATTTGGCCGACGGAACTCGAGTGTTTATTGCGGAGATGGGAACCTACGGGCCCGGTGAGATTCGCGCGCTGTGCGACTGGTGCCCGCCCGAGTTAGCCGTCATCACCGCGATTGGCCCGGTCCACCTGGAGCGCATGGGGTCGCTCGACGTGATCGACGCGGCCAAGTACGAGATCACCGAGAGAGCGTCCACCGTGGTGGTGAACGTCGATGATCCACGCCTCACGCGGTGGGTGCCGCGTCTACGGGCCGAGGGTCGCCGCGTTCGCACGGCGGGCTCTCGTGAGAGCGACGCCGCGGTGCGCGTGATCGACGAGTCGGGACGGTGGCGGGTCATAGTAGAGGGCGAGGTAGTGGCCGACGTCGACGCGGTGGCGGGGTTGCAGGCAACTAACGTGGCTTGCGCGGTCGCGGCCGCGCTGGAGTTGGGGGTTGATCCACGCGCCGTCGCCACGCGACTGACTCGCGTGCAGCCCGTGACGAACCGTTTGCAGGTCGTGACCGCGCCGTCGGGCGTGCTGGTGCTCGACGATACGTTCAACGCGAATCCGGCGAGTGCGCGCGCCGCGCTCACCCTTCTCTCGTCGCTCGCGGTGAGTGGGAGGCGCGTGGTGGTGACGCCGGGGATGATCGAACTGGGTTCGCTGCAGTACGGCGAGAACCTGGTTCTGGCCCAGCAGGTCCTGGCTCGAGGGGCTGAGTTGATCGTGGTGGGCCGCACCAACGCCGTTGCCCTCGGGGTGGGGGCGGAGCAGCGCGCGACGCGGTTCGATACGCGCGACGACGCGGTCGCCTGGGTACGGTCCACGCTGGGCCCCGGAGACGCGGTGCTGTACCTGAACGACCTCCCCGACCACTACCCGTGATCTCGCGTTCGCCCAATGTCTTGTACCCTTGATACCTTGACCGCGAGACGACCGAGACGGCGAGGTGCGAGGTGACAACGGCAGTGCTGTTCGGAGGGCCGTCGCCCGAGCACGACGTGTCCATCCTGAGTGGTCTTCAGGCTTTGCGGGCGCTGGCGGACCGTGATGCTCTCGGCATCTACTGGACGACCACGGGCGCGTTTTTCACGGTACCCACGCACGTGGAGGCGGAGGCCTTTCTCGAGGGAGTTCCGCGGGGATCGAGCGAGGTCGCGCTGCGCGTCGGTGATGCCGGTGGGTTCGTCGCCGTGGGCGGTCGCCGTGGCCGTGAACGTCGACTCGACGTCGACGTCGTGGTACTGGCGACTCACGGTGGTCCGGGTGAGGACGGTACCTTGCAAGCGGCGCTGGATCTCGCCGGTCTCGCCTACACCGGGCCGACGGTGGCGGGTGCGGCACTGGGCATGGACAAGTGGGCCTTCGGTGCGGTGGCCGCTCAGTCGGGGCTGCCCACGCTGCCTCGCGCCCTGCTGACGGCGACCACGCACACCCTCGCGTTCGAGGGGCCCTACATTCTTAAGCCGAGATTTGGCGGTTCCTCCATCGGCATCGACGTCGTGGCCGACCTTGAGACCGCTCGAACGCGCTTGAGCGCTAACGCGCACCTCGCACGCGGGTGCGTCATCGAGCCGTATCGGGGCGATCTTACGGATCTGCAGATTGCGGTGACGACGTACCCCGAGGTTCGCCTCTCGCAGGTCGAGCGACCGCTGCGTCGATCCTCGTCGGCGGAGATTCTGGACTATCGCGATAAGTACGTCGGAGGCGAAGGAATGGTGGGCGCGCCACGGGAGTTACCGGCGCTGATCAGCGCCGACCAGGCATCGCTCATCGATCACTGCGCCCGGGTCCTCGTGGAGGCCGCGTCGGTGCGCGGGGTCGCTCGTATTGACTTTCTGGCGAACGACCGCGAGCTCTACGTCAACGAGGTCAACACGATCCCGGGCTCGTTGGCCAAGCACCTCTTCGTCGAGCCGCCCCTGGCGTTCACGTCGCTGCTGGCGGGTTTACTCGCCGAGGCCGTGGCTCGACCCACCCATCGCTACGGTGCCGAAGGCGCCGACGGATCGGTGTTGCGCTCGGCCGGATCGATCGCCGCCAAACTCGCGTAGTCGGGGTACTCGGGTCAGGGCGTCGACGAGGGCGTCACTGTCGGGGTCGAGCAAGCGTCCCCGGGACAGCGCCCAGTAGGCCAACTCGGGATCACCCTCGGCGACGGCCCAGTCGCTGAGCGCCAGCGCCGCCCATTCGCCGTCACGACGCAGTCGCCCCCAGTGTCCCTCGACGAGGAACCACTCGAAGCCGCGTAACCGACTCGCGAGAGGCTCGCCACGCACCAGCGAGAGCGCCTCGCGGTTGAGCGACGCCGCGTCGAGGGGCGCCGCGGTCCGCGCGCGCGAGACGAGGTCGTGGAACTGCTCGACGTCACTGGTGAGGCCGTGGGTGACGTAAAGACTCGAGGAGGATACGGGGTGCAGTCGTGGACCGCGCTCGTCGACGCCGAGGCTGCGCCGCACGGCGGTGGCGGTGTTGGCGAGTGTCCTGATCGTCGCGTCCTCCTCGCCACGTCCCAACACCCGAACACGAAGCCGTTCGCCGGTAATTGGCTCGCCGCGGTGCAGGGCCAAGTACGCGACCATCTCGACGCACCGACGTCGCAGGGTTGCCGTGAAGGGTTCGCGTAGTCCACTCACGACCGGGTCCGCCCGCAGCAACTCGACGTGCACCGGGGCGTGCGTCGTGGGCGACGCGACTCGGGGGGCGAGGTAGTGCGATACCGCGGCCGCGAGGTCGTCCGGTGGCGCGCCGACGAGGGCGAGACGGCGTACGATCACGCAGCACGCTCGCAGGTCGTCGTCGAGTTCGCCATCGGGGCCGTCGAAAACTACCAGTGTTCGGTGTAACGAACGGGTGGCGAGCAGTCGAACGAGTTCGGCGACGTCGCGCGTGAGCCGTACGGGCCCGTCGTGCAGTGCGGTGAGAGCCCCCGCGAGGTCCTCGGTGGACCACTGCGCGGGAACGCGCAATACTCCGCCCTCGCGGGCGAAGGCGACCAGCGGTTCGCGAGCCTCCCCGATCAGGATTGCCGCGAGCGGCTCGTCAGAGTCTCGAGTGCCGATCGCGCACGGTAAGGCTGTCGGGCGTAGCACCCCATCGCGCTGCTCACCGGTGAGCGCGATCAATCCACTGATCACGTGGGGATCGGCGTCACGCAGCTGGTTGATGACGTCGTCGACGTCGGCCTCGGTCACGTCCTGGTCGCCGAGACGAAGCGCTCGCTGGCGTCGGCGCGCCGCGAGAGCGAGCGCCAGGTCGCCGGTCGCGGTCGGAGGCGCGCGATGGTTCGGAGCGCGGGGTGGTCCGGGGCGTGAACCGAGCGTCGGTGAGTGCGAGATGGCGGTGTCGGGGCGTACGACGGGCACGGACGACGTACGCGCGGGGGGCGAGGCCGCGAGCGCCACCAGGGCCACCACCAGTCCGGCGAGCCACGCGCTGCCACCGCCGGGTACGGAACTACCGTGGCGAAGGCGCGCCACGTTGCGCCCGGTCTGGAGGAGAAAGCCGATCCAGAATAGGGCGAGAACCACGAGCAGAACCCGGATGATGGAACCATCCGACTGACGAGCGCTCTCGTGCCACTTACTCACGACCACGAAGGGCAGCAGGACGAAGTAGAGCGCGAGCGCGGTGCCGTGCAGCGGCCCGCTCGCGAAACGTCTCACGGCCGTGGTGCGAGCGTCCATGCGGTCGACGTGGTCGCGACGAGTTCCAACTGGCAGGTGTAGGTGCCCCTGATCGTTACCCGTTGGACGACCGGTCTCGACGACGACGGGCACTGTAACTGGGCGACGACGGGCGCGTTGGTCGCGAGTGACCAGGTTCCCGGACCGGTGAGGGGTACGACGGCCACGTTGTTGCCGGCCGTCAGTTGTCCGGCGAGTACGTCGCTCGAGGCGTTCGCGTTGGCGCCGGGCACGAGCGACTTCTCGGTCGAAGCGGTCGGCGTGACGTAACTGGCGCCGCTCGTGGTGGCGCGCGTGATCTGGGCCGGTGTCACTGTCGACGTCGGTGTCGACGTCACTGTCGACGTCGGTGTCGACGTCACTGTCGACGTCACGGTCGGTGTCGGTGTCGTGGCAGTGGAGAGCGCTGCTCTCGGGGTCGTGGTCGTCGTCGGTGGGGACGTCGTCGTTCGGGTTCGATGCGCCCCCGCGGTTGTCGTGGAGACCGGACGCGATGCCTCGGTGGGGTGGGCCGTCAGGGTAAAGACCAGAACGAGTAGAAGGATCGGACTCGACCACATCACGAGTTGGGTGCCGCGAGAGGGGAGAGGACGATGAGCCATGAACTTCACAAGGTAGCGGCCGGGGAGATGAATTGCCATTGGCGGGCACGATGGTCGTCACTACAACAGGCAGTGGACGGCGAAGGTCTGAAGTTCCGCGCGCAGAGAACGTGGCGAACTGTGGTCCTCACGGGCGAGGTCGCGTAGCGATTCGTCGCCGAGAACCCGTCGATAGGTGAGTCGCGCGATGCGCTCGTGGTCGCTGCCGCGGAAGGTCGCGAGGCGCGCATCCAGCGTCGACGTGGCGGGTACAGCCCGGTCCAATCGTTCGAGGGGAGCGACGAGGCTGCGCTCGCGCTTCTCTTTGATCAGCCAGCGGCGTAGTCGTCCCCGTAGCGCGGAGAGAATGTCCGGAGCGGCGTAGGTGCGGGTCTGACCGGCCCACTCGGTGAGCACTTGGCTGAGTAGGGCGATGGCGACCGCGAGAGTCTCGCTGGTATCCGCGACGGCACCGGCCCCGAAACGTAACTGGCGACAGACGCTGACGACACCTGGGAGCAGTGTCTGGAGGAGGGCACGGTGTACCAGCGGGTCACCGGCATCCTCCAGGAGAGCCGTCACGAGTGCCGCGCGTTCGAGCACACTTCGGCCACCGCGTACCTCGAGGGCGTCGACGATGTCGCCAAGGTCGCTGAGCCGTGTGAGGTCGAGATCGGGGTGGCGCGACGCGACGCGACTCATGGCGTGGCGTGATTCGGCGAGGTGGCCGCTGCGGCGCCAGTCGAGGCGTAGCTGGGTCAAGACGTCGCACGAGGAGCGAGTGGCGCCGAGTGCTCGTTGGGTGGTCCGCGTGGCCGTGGTGGTTGGGTTGGTCTGTGTGGGTAGGGTCATGGCTGGCAGTCCAGACCACCACGCGCACCGGGGCGCACTCGTGGGGGCGCACCGCGTGACTGCTTTTTTCATGAGCAGTACGGTGCACCACACCACGCACTGCCGCGCGCACATAGCGACGACGTAGGCTGCGCGCATGGACATCGAGACCTTTTACGATCAGAACGAGGCACGTCGTGAGAGTGCCGAGTTCGAGTTCGGTAGCGAGTGGACCGACGCCGCGGACAACGAGTACGAACTCTCGTGGGTCGAGGCGACCGGCGAGCTCTACCTCATGGTGGAGCCCGACGCTGCGATTAACGAGGACATGTTTGGCGACTTCCTCGTCGCCGACGAGAGTGTGAGCGAATTGACGGTGGTCGTGATTGCTCGCGTCTCCTCACTGACGGCGTTGGAGGATCGCCTTCAGGGGTGGGAGGAGGCGATGCTCCAGGACAACTCACTGGCCTGGCTCTCCGAGCGATTCCCGCCGGAGAACTCGTCAGCTCAGGGGTAGGGGGTAGAGGAGTCGGCGATTTGGCAGAGACGGGTCAGCGCCGGCACGAGGTAGGTCATCGGGACGCGCTCAGCCTCGTTGATAGTTGTCATGAGTGGGTTCCAACTGCCGTCGAGCGACGTCGCCGCCGCTGCGGACGGTGTCGCCCTGAGCAAGATCTGTAGCGCACGACCCTCTAGGGCGTGACGTTGCAACGTGCTCAGGCCGGGTGCATGACTGCGCGCGTAGACGGTGAGAGATTCGTGCACCGAACGACAGGCCTGACGCGCATCGGTGGTGGCGCCGCCGGTCCCGCAAGAACTGAGTGTCGCGGCGGCGGCAAGCAGGGCGACAGACAGCGACGTGGTCCGAATCAGCCGAGCCACGAGTCGGCGGCCTGCAGAAGAAAGTCGCTCACCGCTCGGCCGTGATCGAACACGTCGCAGAGGGGGTCTTCACCCCGCGCTACTTGCGTGAGAGAGATCGAGCGACGGGCCACGATAGCGATACGACGCTCGCTCGGCTCCGTGGGTGACGAGAAGGAATCGCTGGCCGTGATCTCGAGCGGCATCTCCAGTCCACCAACGGGAGCGAGGTCGATGGCGAGGCGTAGCAGGTCGGGGCCGTGGGGCATTGGTGGCAGGCTCCACGTGAGTACGAGGGGAAAGTGAAACTCGTCGGGCGGGTCAACGTCGTCGGGCAAGCCGAGTACCGCGTCCTCAAAAGCGAGGAGCGTTCGCGGATCAACGTCAAGTTCGACGTGGAGATCGACGGGCCCGCCGCAGCCGTCTTCGGGGTGCAGGTCCACCTCCCAGGTCTGGCGCAGGGAGTAGGTCTCCACGAAGTGACGCTCGTCGTGCACGTGAAACCCGTGCGTGACGGCGTGATCCTTCAAATCGGCGACGAACCCAGCAACGTCAATGGCGGCCATCGCTCTTCAGGTTAGTGCCTGGTCGAGCGCCTGCCGTCACGTCGCTCAGGTGAGTGAACCGGTGAGGGTGAGCGGGAGGTGCAGGGGCAACGTCGCACTTGACGTTCCCACGTCGACTCGGTAGGAGCCGGGCAACGTGACGAATGACGAACCTCGATAGATCTGGAACGACGACGCGGCGAGCACGAGTGCCACGCGTCGCGACGCGCCGGGTTCGAGAGCCACGTGACGAAAAGCTCGTAGTTGCTCGGGTGGTTCGCCCGCCGCGCGCGGGTAGTGAACGTAGGCCTGGACGACCTCGGTCCCCAGCCGCGTACCCGTGTTGGTCACGCGTACGCGTACGACGACGCGCCCGCCACTCGCGTGGGTGAGTGTGGCCCCGCCGAGGGTAAAGCGGGTGTAGCTGAGTCCGTAGCCAAAGGGGAAGAGGGGAGTGACGTGGTGAGCCTGATACCAGCGATAGCCGATATCGAGGCCGCCGAGGTAGACCGTGGCGTTGATGCCGGGGTACTGACGGGGTGACGTGGCGGGCGCCGCACTGGCGCTCGCCGGGAAGGTGAGCGGTAGACGTCCCGAGGGATCCACGATTCCGGTAAGTACGCGGGCGATGGCGGTGCCGTCCACCTGGCCGGGGTACCACGCTTCGACGACCGCCGCGACGTGTTTGAGCCAGGGCATGAGCACCGCACCACCCGTGTTCAGCACGACGATGGTCCGGGGGTTGGCGCGTGCGACCGCGGTGATGAGAGCGTTCGTGTCACCGGGCAGCAGGAGGTTGGGCCGGTCGATGCCTTCGGAGGTGAGGTCGCCGGCGAAGACGATCGCGACGCGACTCCGTCGTGCCGCGGCCACCGCGGCGTTGATCTGAGGTGACACGTCCTCGATACCGAAGGATGGCAAGGGATGATCGCGGACGTTGAACCACGTCGCGTCGAAGGTATAGCGTCGTCCGGCGACGAGTGTGACGGCCGTGGCCATGTCGGCGCGGGCGTGCAAGCCTCGCGACGCGAGGATGAGGCCGCCGTTGAGCGACAACCACAGGTCACCAAACTGCTGGATGGTCAACTCGTAGACGCCCGTGTGTGTGGCTCGCACGGTCAGGCTCCAGTTCTCCCACCCGCGGCCGTGCCCGGGGACGGCCGCGGTAGCGGTGGCGGGCGTCACGCTGGGGTCGAGTTCGATGCCGATGTCGCTCTTGCCGGGCTCGCCGTGATGGTGGATCCGCGTGACCAGCGCGAGTGGGGTGCCCTTGACGATCGTGACGTTGCTCAGAGTGTCCAGGTCGAGCGATGATGGACCCCCTGGTTGGTAGAGGATCCTCGAGTCGGGTAGGGCTGCCTGTAGCGCACTAAGCGGGGTGGTGATGTAGGGCGGCTTGACGTAGGCGCTTCCTAATCCGGCCGTGATGGGTTGGGAGAAGGCGTCACTTCCGATCACCGCGATCGACGCGACGTGCGCCGCCAGCGGAAGAGATCCTGTCTGATCCTTGAGCAGAACGATGCTCGCTTCCGCGGCGCGCAGCGCGGTCGAGGCGTGCGATGGTGAGGTGACGATCGCGGTGACGTGGGGCTGGGGAGGTCGCGTCACGAGGTGATGGGCGAAGAGAACGGTGAGTACGCGGCGCACGGCTCGATTCACGTCGCGCACCGGCACGACACCACGACGCACGAGTCGCACCAGCGAAGTGGTGGACAGGGGCTTCATGAGGCTGATGCCGGCGCGCAGAGCCGCGGAGACGCTGTGCACCGCGCGGAGGTCTGAGCGAACGAATCCCGTGAAGCCCCACGATGCCAGCAGACGATAGAGAAAGGGGTCCGAGCACGTGTTGACGCCGTTCAGCGACCCGTACGAGCACATCAGCGACGCGACGTGGCCCTGCTGGACTACGGCCTTGAAGGGCGCGTCGTAGATCTCCGCCAGCGTGCGCGCCGAGACGACCTGATTGAGGCGGGCGCGGGCATTCTCCTGGGTGTACGCGGTGAAGTGCTTGGCGTCGGCGAGTTCGCCGGTCGACTGGATGCCGAGTACGTCGGCCACCCCCATGACACTGGTGAGGTAGGGATCCTCGCCGTAGGCTTCGAAGATTCGTCCGCTCAGTGGCACGCGTGCCAGATTTAACTCCGGCCCCTGAACGGCCATGATGCCCTTGGCCTGGGCTTCGAGGGCTTCGTCACGCCCGATGGCACGAGCGATCGAGGGGTCGAAGGTCGCGGCGACGCCGATGGCGGCGGGAAACTGAGTGACGCCTGTCAGGCCGTTTCCCAGTCCGTTGGGTCCGTCGGAGAGGGAGACGGTCGGCAGGCAGAGCGCCGGTATTGCCTGGTTGGCGTTCTCTACGGGACCGTGGGTGGCCAGAGAGAGGTAGTCAGCCTTCTGGGCGAGTGTCATGCGTGAGAGAACCTCACCGGCGAGGACGCCCGCGCCGATGACGCCGGCGTGCGCCTGAGCGATCCAGGGGCAGTACCCGCGTTGCGGGGGCCGTCGGGTCGAGACGTGCGGATGCGTCGTGGCGTACGCGGCCGCGCTCGGTGCGATCACGGGGACGATGAGTGCGACGGCAGTGGCGAATGACGCGAGTGCTCTGACGACGGAACGCCAGTTCAGGGTGGCACTGTCGGGGGCACGCCCGCGGTGCAGTAACGGAGGTGGCGCGAGGCGTGACATCGAAGAATTAATGCTACTGCGGACGGCTCTTCGTCGGGTCGCAGCACGCAGGGCTGCAGCGGACACGCGGTGAGGTTGATGCGACGTACCCGGTACGGTGGGGACGTGACCAGTGACCCGCTCCCGATTCTTCGCGAGTGCGCGCGGGCAGTAGGTGACGCGGTGGCGGGATCGCGACATCAGGGTCTTTCGGGACAGCGCGAGAGTCAGTACGTGCTGGACGTCATTGCGGACGACGTAGCCACCCACATCCTGCGCGGCGCAGGGTTCCGAGTCATCAGTGAGGAGTCCGGGTCCACGGGCGAAGGTGCCTACGCCGTGGTAGTGGATCCTATTGATGGGTCTACTAACGCCGACCGGGGCATACCTTTCTTCGCCACCAGTCTCGCGGTGATGCGCGGTGACGAGTTGGTGGCCGGACTGGTTATGAATCACGCCACCGGAGTTTGCTATGAGGCGCAGCGCGGGGCGGGCGCGACGCGCGACGGCGTGGCGATTCGCTCTAGTTCGGTGACCAGCATCGATGGTGCGGTGATCGCCTTTTCCGGACTGCCGTCGTCACACGGGGGCTGGGCACAGTTTCGAGCGCTGGGAGCGGCAAGTCTGGAGGTGTGTTTGGTGGCCGACGGTTCACTCGACGCCTTTAGCGTGACGCGTCACACGCGCCTTCATCCGTGGGACTACCTTGCGGGTCTGTTGATCGCTCGGGAGTCGGGGGCGGCCGATGCCGACTACGACGGAGGTGATCTCGTGACCGCGTCGATGGAGTCACGACGACCGGTGTTCGCCGGGACGGCCTCGTTACGAGATGCTCTCGTGACCGTCGGCCTCCCGTGACGGGGTGTTGCTTGTTGGATCGTTGCCTGTCGGGGTGCTGCTCGGTGACGCGAGGTCCAGTGAGCGCGCGAGGGCTAGAGCGTCATCCACGAGTGGTCGCCACTCGCTACGTAGTCGGGTGCGGGTCGACGCGAGTACGTGGGTGATGCTCAGAAGGTCCGCCTCGGGGACGTCGAGGGAGAGCGTTCCTGAGTTGAGATACGTCAGTGCGACGACGGTATCGTGAAGATCGCCCAGTACGGTCTGGGCGCGCGCGAAGGACTCGGCCAGTTGCTCTGCGTCAGGGCCAAGAATTACTATCGCTACTTCAGCGCCGTAGCGGCATCGCTTGACGGCAATGCGCACCCGATGAAGTAGCTCGTCAGAGGGGTTATCGCCGCAGGTGCTACGTAGTGACTGGAGTGACGACACGTGGTGCTGGACGCTCGGTAGAAGAACGTTGGCTCCTCGTGTCGCGCTTCGACGACAGGGTGGTTCAATGGCGGCCTCCGCAAGGCTGACGACGAGATGGCGGTATCGGCGTGAGTTCAGTGCGTCGCGCACCAGTAGTTGACTCGCGGAACGTCGACGCTCAACGTCGTTGACCAACGACGTTGAGCGATCGGGTTGAGGAGCGGCGTGTACGAGGGTGTGACGTAGTACGTCCAGGTCGCGCTGGCGCCCGAGAAGCGAACCCACCCAGCGCAGCTCGCGCCGGAGGTGAGTAAGGGACGCGTGCCGGATGTCGGCATGGACGACACCAAACTCGGCACGTAGTCGCCGCGCACTGACTCGAAGTTGGTGGATCCCCTCGTCGTCCCCCATCCGGGCCAGCGGGTCGAACTTGATCCAGTTCGCCAAATCTCGCGCAAGGAAGTTTCGCACGACGTCTTCGACACTGTGGGTGGGCTCTCCGTCGTAGGGCTTCATGGCACTCCTTCGCCCGATCTCTTGACCCTATCGCTCGCACCCCTCCCTATCCGCTTTCGTGGGTTTGACTCGGAGTACGGTCGTCGTTCCATTAGTCTCGTAGGCCGGGGCGTTTAGCTCAGTTGGTTAGAGCAGCTGATTTACACTCAGCAGGTCGGGGGTTCGAGTCCCTCAGCGCCCACTGAAGATTCACGATGTGCAAGGACACATCACCGTGAGCAATCAATGTCGATGACGTCTGAATGCTAACGCCCAAGTCCTGGGTCGATGTCCTTCGAGGGGCTTTGAAAATTGCGGTTGGGTTGCCTGGAGCGTTCAAGCCGCGCTTCAAGTTGAAGGACAGCCGCTTCAAGTGGAGGAATATCCTCCGCAATGGTCGCTTCGATGATTGCTCGCGATGTGTCGAAGTAGTGGTGTGTAAGCCAGTCTCGCATACCGGCTGCGTCAGACCACCTGACATTAGGTTCGCTCGCGACGAGCTGGGGATCTAGCAATTTGACAGCCTCGCCAATTTCAATCAGACGTAGCCGAACGGTGTCGAAAATAAGGCCGTCGGAGAGATCGCCACGAGTGAGGTGACTCCTGATTGCGGTGATCGCGTCAACAATGTCGGCGAGGTGCTCTTCGTCGTGTCGCGAATTCATAGTGGGATGGCCTCGCGTTCGACCACTTCTCGGACCCGAGGTCGGAGGCTGTCAGAAGGAGCAACGTCGACAGAAACTCTGAGTATCTCCGAGAGTTCTCTGCGTAGTGCCTCCAACGAAAACAATCCTGTTCGACGATCCAAATCGACTACCAAATCGATGTCGCTCTCTGTCTGGTCTTCACCTCGTGCGACGCTGCCAAAGATGCGGACGTTGCTCGCACCATGGCGCACCGCACAGGCGAGTACGGAGCGCCGTCGTTGGCGGAGCCGACGACCGAGAGGGGTGTCAGGGATTCCGCTCGGGTATTCACCTGAGCGCTCCAAGTCAAGGACGAGGCGGTGTCCCGTTGCGCGTATGAGACGTTCGAGTGTGGTGACCGATGGCTCCCTGTGGCCAGACTCATATGCACTGATGACGCTCTGCGCAACGCCCGCACGACGCGCAACTTCGGTTTGCGACAGCTGGGCGCTGACACGTGCTCGCTTCAGGATTTTTCCGACTGTGTCATCTTCGGGCTTCGTCATGTGACAACCTTAGTACGTATTGTCTATGAGCAGGAACTTAAGATGAGGGGCGCACCGGTTCTTATTGCGTCCCTCAAGGTCCACAAAGTCAGAGTGCGCGAACCGCTCATCCATGACGGAGGGTGATCTCAGTGATTGATGACGATACGCGTCTGCGCGATGTCTGGCCGCGGTCACCTTCACCGTGTGCGCCAGGGTCTGTCCCGACGTCAGTTGACACCGGTTTTGAACTTCATGCCGCGTCCGTTGCGGCGAATGCCTGCTCGAACTCGACAGAGGTGAGCTTGTCCATACGACGCATATGTGCAATGCAGCGTGCTATACTAAATGCATGGCACAGTTGGTTACTCGCATCGACGACCAACTCGCGAGTGATATCGACGATCTGGTGAGAGATGGTGTGGTCGCCAGCCGATCCGAAGCGGTGCGCATGGGGCTCGAACAGCTCATCGACCGCTACCGACGGCAGCGGGTCGGAAAGCAAATCACCGAAGCCTATCGACGTTCACCCCAGACAGTGGAGGAAACGACCGGCCTCGACGAGGCGACAAGGGCGCTCGTTGAGGAGGAGCCGTGGTGACCACACCACGACAAGGGGAGATTTGGTGGGCCGAGGTGGAGACTGCTCGCCGGCCCGTCCTCGTCGTGACCCGCTCAGAGGCGGTCGAAGTTCTCTCTGGGATTGTCGTCGCGCCCGTCACTCGAACCATCCGCCAAATACCAACCGAAATCCCACTTGGCGAACCAGAAGGACTTCGAGAAGATTGCGTCGCTTCGTTCGACAACCTCCAAAGAATCCGTCGAAGCGCGTTGACGGGAAAGGTTGGCGACCTCGGCGTGCGGCGAGACGAGATCTGCTCAGCGGTGAACGCGATGACTGACTGCTGAGCAGTTTAGCGTCACGGCTCTGGAGTCCGAGCACTAGTCACGAGTGGTGAACCGGCCCAACCTGCTGATCACGCGGCGACCTCCTCGTCGCGTTCTTCAGCCGTACACGATGCGACACGTCTTCCTGTGCGCGCACAACTGCACTTCATGCGTATCGTTGTTGTGCGGGTCACGCGCACCCAGATGCCCATGGCCATCGCGGCGATCCCGATGATCGTCACCCCGCGCGACGCAGAGAACATCAGAACGCCGTTCGAGCGCATTACCGACACTCTCGCGGGCCAGTTCCCCGAGGTGGCGTCCATGCTCGAGGGCGTGAGGGAGGACATACTCACGTTCACCCACTTCCCCGAGGCCCACTGTCGCACGGTCTGATCGACCAACCCCCACGGCGGGTTGATGGGCGGCTCAACCGCGAGATCAAGCGTGAAGTGGACCTGATGCGGCGTTGGTGCACGATCCTCGGTCGGCGGCGTCGTCCGTCGATGACGGCGGGGTGAATTCGATTGACGTCGACCGGACGAGGCTCCGTCACGAAGAGTTGGTCGTGAGAGAGGCGCGAGCGGGCTCATGATTCGTTGTCGATGCGGCGGTGTATCGACTGATGGCGATAGGCGATGGGGGTGGTTTCACCTGAGCTTTTTCCCGGCGCGCCTGACATGTTGGGGGCCGTGAGCGGACGGTTTACAAGTGGACGTCGTTCAACTGCCAGACTCGACGTGTGTGGGTGCCGCGCAGGGTCAATCAGACGACGTCGTGCCCGGTGACGAGGGGGAGGCGCTGATGGCGGCGATGACTATCGGACGGGCGCTGGCCGCTCGTCGACGGGACACGGGTCTGGACCAAGAGGCGGCGGCGGCCCATCTCGTAGTTAGTCTCTCCACCTATGCGTCGTACGAACGCGGAACGCGTCGACCACCCGTCGAGAAACTTCGCGCGGTTGCCGACTTCCTCGACGTCACGACGGACGCGGTGCTCGACCTCTACGGGGCTACCTGCGTCGAGCAGGCTCGCCGCGTAGTGCAGCCTGACTCGGCGGACAGCGGTTCGCCCACGTCGTCGAGGAGAACTCGCGCCGCGCGTCGTCACGAGGTGAGCGTCATCGAGCGGGTCTACTTCGACGCGACCGGGGCGAATGGTGTTCACGCCGGGGTGGCGGTGACGCCGACGGCGGGGCCGTTATCCGACGATGTGGCATTCGCGTCCGAAGTCGGCGACGCCGCGACGGTGATTAACGCGCACGGCGATGAGGCCCGGGACGTGGGTAGCACGGTCGAGGGGAAGGACGGGAAGAAGACGGATGGAAAGAAGAAGAAGAAGGAGGAGAAGCGCAAGAAGCAGAGGGACGGCACGACGGCGAAGGGGAGGAAGCGAAAGGTAGGGAGGAAGGACAAGAAGGCAGGCAAGAAGGAGAAGAGGGCCACGAAGGACGTGGCGCAGTGGACGCCGACGCCGCCAGGGCGAACGCGACGGAAGGACGCGCCCACGGTCGGGGCGCTGGTGTCGGTCGTTGACTCTCGCCACGACGACGACGTCCGTACGCGAGATCGGGGCTCGGCGAAGGGCAGGCGTCGCTCGAAAGGGGAGCGGGGAAAAAAAGTGACCACGTCCTCAACGAAGGCGAAGAGAGTGAAGTCGCGGCACTAGCGCAGCCGTGCCTCGGTCCCCAGCGTCACGGGTTCTGGTCGAGATTCTTCCCGACAATCGCCCGTCGTTGAGGCCGCGCGTCGAACTAGTGCGCGTTGCCGTCCGAGGGCCGAAAGACCACCGAGGACTGACCGGGGTTATCGAAGTCGAGGCGAACCGTGAAGGGGCGGTCGTCGATCGGTTCGCTGTCACCTTCAGCCACGATGATCAACTCATCATCTTTCGTGCCGTAGATCGCCTGGGCCATTCCCATCATGGCCTGTCCTACGGCTTGGCCGACGGAAGAGCGAGCCGCACGCTCGCCCACCGTCGGTGCGTCCGCGTCGTCGCTGTTGAGAGTGGCATCGGAGGTCTTCAACCACGCCAGCCACTGCTCGTCGGTCCAGTCGTCGGCGTCGGCCGGCGGACCATCATCGCGCGAGTCGTTCACGGGATCCATCACACCCACAGTATCGGCCGATCATCCGCGGGAGGCACCGGGCACGGGGGACGGGTCTCGTGCGCGATCACTCGACGTCCGCGGGAGGTGCGGGTCCCGCCGGCTCTCGCTCCTCTTGAGGCGGGTGAGCGCGAAAGAAGATCCAGAAGGTGAGAGCGTTGGCGAACTGCAAAGCAGCGGCGATCTCGAAGGGAACCAGTAGGTTGGCCTCCGCGAAGAGGTATCCGGTCAGCAGCGGGCTCGTGGCGGTGGCGAACTGGCTCGGTACATTGGACAGAGCGATCACCGAGCCCCGTTCGTTGGCGTTGGCCAGGCCCACCACGTAGGACTGGCGCAGCGGAAGTCCGATTCGCTGGACCAGCATCCGTACGAGGTACCACATCCCCGCGAGCGCGAAGTTGGGCGAGAGGACCATGGGAATAATCAGCACTGACTGCAAGACGCGCACCACGCTGATGGTTCGCACCAGACCCCAGCGTCGCGCCCAGGCTGCCGCGGACAGGCTCGACGCCATGGTGGCCACGTTGACGAGCGTGAAGAGGACGCCTACTGCTCCGGGTCCGACGTGGAATCGCCGGTAGAGCCAGTAGGTGAGGAAGGGGCCGAACATGCCGACGGCGGCGCCGTTGAGGGTGTTCGTCACCCAGAGTCGGTACAGTAGCCAGCGCGAGTTGCGGGGGAAGTGGGGTCGGCGATGCGTCCCCTCCACGTGGGGCATGGCGTCCTCGTGCAGGGCCACGGCGACGAGTCCGGCGAGGGCCGAGACGACCGCAATGATGAGAAAAGCGACGCGGAAGAGATCGGTGGCGGCGGCACCGTGCGCGTGAGTTGAGGGAACGAGGAGAGCCGCGAGCCCACCCAGGGCTGCTCCGAGGGATGACGCGAAGGCCAGCCGTCCGAAGATGGTGTTGCGGTGCCCGGGGGTGACCCGCTCGGTGACGTACGCCGACTCCGCGGGCTGGTAGGGCCCGATCGCCCCCGCCCCCGCCCCCGAGCCGCGTCCGAAGCTTCCGAGTGCGCCGGCGACGAAGAGGGCGACGTGCGCGGAGGTCACGGCGAAGACGCCGGCCGCTACCGCGGTGAGCAGCGGCACGACGATGAGGAAGATCCGCCGACCGATTCGATCCGACAACGTACCAATCGCGGTGGACAACAGAGCCGAGCCCGCGGCAACGACCATGACGTAGATCGAGAGTTCCACGGGGCCGAACCCCACGAGGGCGAGGTAGATCGGCGCCACGACGCCCGCGAGAGCCCGCCCGACGCTCATGAAAATACGCGCCGCGATGACCACTTCGATGTCGCGCGTGAACCACTCGGGACGCAGTCGCTGGAGGCCGTGTCGCGAATCCCCGTGTGGGACGGGCTCGTCGCCCGCCGGCGACGCGGGCGGCAGATCCTTGGTGGCTATCCGTCTAATTTACCGTTGCGCTGGCGCGCGTCGTCCTCCTCGAGGTGCCGGCTCGCCGCCGGCGGGCGACGCGCCGGCGAAGGCGGCGCGCACGAGGGGATGCCAGCGCCCGCAAGACCGGTCGAGTTGGTAGAGCACGGCGCTGCGCGCCGTCGCGTTCCACGGCAAGCGCACGCTGGTACGGGCCGCGACCTGCGCGAGCTCGTCGCGGCTCAGCCCCTTGGCGACGGTGACGTGGGGCGTGGCCGTCGCATCGGTGGCGCGGTTCAGAGAGTCGGCGGCGGCGCGCGCGAGTTTCTCCCAGCGTGGTCCCTGGTCGGGTAGGACGTACACCACCCGTTGGTCGAACCACCCGAGTGAGTGCAGTGTCACGGGAAATCGCGGCTCTCGCCGCAGGTGTCGCGCGAAGCGGTGGCGGGTGGCCGCGTCGATGGGCGAACTCGCGAAGGGGGCGAGCAGAGTGACGTGGGCCCCGAGACGATTCGTGTGGCGCCACGGCGCCACGAGGGATGCCGCGTCGGGTAGGGGCACCGCCACGAGGTACGTCGCGCGTTCATCGGTGGACCGGTCGTGGTGCGACGTCACGACGAGGGCCTAGTGCAGACGGTCAACGATGCGACAGGCGATGAGGGCGTCCTCGTCGATGTGGTAACTGGCACAGATTCGGTGGTACCCGTCCGCCACCCAGAGCGGCACGCCACGCACCAGTAGCACCGGAGAGAGCTTCACGCCGTTGCGAACCTTCTCCAGGTCCTTCTCGAGTTCGTGGTCGTCGCTCGCCAGTAGTGGGAGGCCGCTCGAGCGCAGCAGGTCCTTGGCCTTGTAGTGCCAGAGTCGCGTTTCCTTGGCCAGAGCCTTGGCGTAGCGCCGGGCCTCGTCGGACGTGACGAGGAGTGACAGGTACGAGCGAGCGGCCGGGTAGTCCTGCTCCTCGGGCTCGGCTTTCCAGCGCTCGTTGGGCATGGGCGCGTCAACCGGTGGTTGCTGTTTAGGGGGCATTGCTCTCCTCAGAGTTCGGTGGTGGTGTGATGGGTTCGAGGGCCCCCTGGGCAGCCTCGCTGGCCGCGAAGGAGGGTGGACCACGTAGGATCCACGCGACGCCGACCGCGAGGGCACCACCGAGCAGGGGGCCGATTACGTAGGCCCACCACGAGGTCCAGTCGCCGCCTACCAGTTGGGGCCCGAAGGAGCGTGCGGGGTTCATTGAGGCTCCGGTGACCGGAGCGGCCCACAGGCCGGCCAGCGCGATGTAGCCACCGACGGCGAGAGCGGCGTTGGCACCGACGTTGCGAGCGCCCGAGGCCGTGCCCAGGATGACGCTCACTAGGCCGAGGGTGAGAAGTGCCTCGACGAGCACGGCCTTGCCGCTCGACACCCCCGCTCCGGGGAGGGTGGCACCCAGGTGGGCGACGTTGCCGAAGAGCCCGCGTAGGAGCAGCGAGGCGCCGACGGCGCCCACGATCTGGGCGACGACGTAGCCGGGGACGCGGCTCCACGGGAAGTTCCCCCGTGCCGCGAAGGACAACGTCACGGCCGGGTTGAGATGGGCTCCACTGACCATGCCCATGAAGTAGATGATTCCCATGACCATCAGGGCCGGAGCCACGACCTGCGCGTCAAGGGGAACCTGGCCGTGGGAGTACGCGTCGACGACCGGCGCTCCCGCGGCGGCAATGACCAGCAGGAAAGTGCCAAAAAATTCGGAGAACAATCGACGCCACTCGTCACGTAGTTCCAGGGGGTGCAGGACCCACGGGGGCTCGCTCGAGCGGGGGCCTCGGGCGAGGATGCTGGCTTGGTGAAGCGCGAGGTCGTCACTCGACGCGCTCACGTCGGCGCCCCTCGCCGGGGGCGCCGAGCCGCCACGTGAAGTCTCGCGAACGTCGTCATGGCTTCACACTAGAGACTCTCGACTGCTCGTGCCACGGGTAGTCGAGAGTCCCGCCCGTTCGCGAGGCGACGACTCGTGCGACGTCGACGTGATGATGGTCCCCTTCGTGGCTGGTCGAGAGGAGGAGTGCCTAGCGTGGGGGTATCGATTGGAATCGTCACGTCACTCGCGCCCCCGGGGTTGACTCGCGGCGCGCGATGGTGAACGGGGCGTCGCTCGCGCTGGCGGGGGCCAACGTCGTGATGCAGTTGTCCTGGCGACCCGTGGGCCGTGCGGTCGCCGAGAGCACGGTCCACAGTGGCTCTCTCGTGCGTCATCCCGTCAAGCGTACGAGGACAACCCTCTCGTACGTGATGCTCGCTCTCTACGGTACGGATGAGGAGCGTCGGGAGTTACGTCGTCAGGTGACCGCGCAGCACCGTCGAGTGCGAGCAGCTCCGGGTGCCGAGTTGACCTACCGTGCCACTGATCCGGAACTGCAGTTGTGGGTCGCGGCGTGCATGTACTACGGCGTGCGCGACGCGTCGGCTCTCCTGCACGGTTCGCTGAGCGCTGAGCTGGCCGATGAGGTCTATCACCGGTGCGCGCGCTTCGCCACGACGCTGCAGGTACCGAGTGGACGGTGGCCGCGGGATCGTGACGCGTTCGAGGAGTACTGGCGCGACGCGATCACCCACGTTTGTGTCGACGACGTCACGGCGGACTATTTGCGTGACCTGATCGACTTACGATTCCTTCCCGCTCCGCTCGCGCGCCTGGCGGGACCCGCGCACCGTTTTCTCACGACGGGCTTCCTGCCCGCGACCTTCCGTGACGTACTCGCCCTGGAGTGGGACTCCACTCGTCAGCGTCGTTTCGAGCGAGTCGTACGTGGTGGCGCGGCGGTGGCGGTACGGCTCCCGCGCCCGATTCGCGAGTTCCCGTGGAACTGGTGCCTGTACGACGCCCGGCGTCGGCTGCGTCGCGGACGTCCGTTGGTCTAATCGAGTGACCGTGAGGACTTTAGGCCCTAGTGGACTCTGGGACGGCACCATTTGGATGGAGCCAGTTAGATGGAACGGGACTGATTCACCGCGATGACGTCAGAGTGGGTGGCGCGTCGCCGCGCCGGAGAGAGAGGGTGGTCATGCGCGACGAAACGCTGACTCGCGCGTTGCAACGCTACGAGTCCGCTCCGCATCTGGTGTTCTGGGAGACCACCAAAGCCTGTGGGCTGGCGTGCCGGCACTGTCGCGCGTCCGCTCAGACGACGCCGATGCCGGGAGAGTTGACCACCGCCGAGGGGCGGGACCTACTCGACCAGATTGCGGCAATGGAGGGTCCGCGGGCCATTGTCGTCTTCACCGGGGGCGACTGCTTCGAACGCGCGGACCTCTACGAACTTGTCGACTACGCCCTCTCACGGGGACTGCGCGTGGGCGTCGCCCCGTCGGTCACGCCCAAGCTCACGCGCGACTCGTTGCAGCGGCTCTACGACCTAGGGGTGCGCGCCCTGTCCATCAGCCTCGATGGGGCGTCGAGCGAATCCCACGATTCGCTGCGCGGAGTGGCGGACCACTTTCGCGCCACGATCGATGCGCTGGAGATGATGCGCGACATGGGGTTCCGTCTTCAGGTCAACACCACGGTCATGGATCACAACAAGCGCGAACTCGCCGACATACTGGCTCTGGTGCGCGCCGCGGGAGTGTCCATCTGGGAAGTGTTCTTCCTCGTCAGCGTGGGTCGTGGATCTCTCATTCGTGAAGTCAGCGCGACCGAGGCGGAGGACATCTGCCACTTCCTCGTTGACGCGGCTGAGCGTGGACTCACCGTGCGCACGGTGGAGGCACCGTTCTTTCGCCGGGTGCAGGCCGAACGCGCCGGTGCGGGGGACGTTGACGTGGCCACTCACTTCGGTCTCGGTGAGCTGTATCACCACCTTCGTGACGGTCTCGACCAGGTTCCGTACGCCACGCGTCCTCGCTCGAGTACGTCGTTGGCCACGGGGGACGGCCGTGGCGTTATCTTCGTCGGCTACGACGGGGAGGTCCACGCGTCAGGCTTTCTACCGGTGGCCCTCGGCAACGTGCGCGAGCGCTCACTCGGCGAGATTTACACGAGTAACGACATCCTCACCTCCCTGCGAGCGGGGGAGCTCGAGGGCGAGTGTGGGCGCTGTGAGTATCAGCGGCTGTGCGGCGGATCGCGCGCTCGCGCCTACGCCCGCACGGGTCGCGTCCTCGCTGACGACCCCGCCTGCGTGCGCACGACTCGTCGCGTCCTCACGCGGCGCTGAGTGCGGGGCGCAGTGACGCGTGGGCCTCACGGAGCGCGTAGTACACGATGACCATGCCCGACGCCGGGTCGGTCCACCACCAGCCGGCCAGGGCATTGGCGCCCACTCCGATCACGACGGCACTGGCGAGGAACGCGTCGATCAGGGTCACCCGTCCCTCGGCGCGTAGCACCGCGTTGTCGAGGGCCCGCCCGGTGTGGCTCTTCGCCCGCGCGAGCGCGAGCATCGCCGCGACGGTGGCGCTCGTCCACGCGAGCCCCCACGGGGACGGGTGAGGTCGTAGGCGCAGTGCCAGCGCTGCGACCGTCGTCAGCGTCAGGTAGAGGGCGAGGACTACGAAGCTGATTCCGATCAGGCGCTGCGCGTGACGCCGGCGCCCCTCGTGGACGGCACGCAACTCCCACACCACGACGAGCGAGGCACCGATCTCGATGAGCGAGTCCAGGCCGAATCCGGCCAGCGCCACTGATCGCGCACGCCACGCCGTCACCGCCAGTACTGCGGTGCCGATCACGTTCCAGGCGAGGGTGGCGTACTCGAGGCGTCGTCCCCGCGTCATCAACTGATCGCGCGTAGTCACGACTTAGTTAAGCATGATCCGTGGCGCTCGGGGCGGGTCGCGCACCGTCGACGGCGGTGCGTTGAGCGCTTCGCGGACGTCTCGGGGGCCTGGCTCTGCTGGCCGAGGCGGCGTGGACGGTTCTGCCGAGGGAGACTTACGCGTGGCGCGTAGACGCGTCGCGCGACAGGATCTTGGCGACCGTGGACGGTGAGAAACCCTCCCCGTTCAACTCGCACGCCACGCTCAACGACTCGAGGTCGCGTCGCGAGTAGCGGCGCTGATTGCCCGAGGGACGCGAACTCGCGTAGTTCATCGCGCGCTCCAGGCGTCGCAGGGTCTGGGGATCCGTGCCGAGGAGCTCGGTGACGACCGCTAGCGTGAAGAGGGGTTCGTCGGGATCGTTGACGCGTTGTCGCCACGTCCGCTCCCCGGACCCGTCGCGCGCGACCGGTCCGGGGGCGGAGACGGGGCGTGTCACGCGGAGTGAACGCTGAGAGCGTCGGGTTCGCGCGCCACGTCCACCACGTGGCGGACGTTCACACGGCGGGGCTTGGCACTCTCGTGCAGCGGGATGCGCAGGGTCAGGACGCCGTCGACGAACTCCGCGTCCACGTGATCCACGTCCAGCACGTCGCCGAGCATCACCCGACGGGTTACCGTCGTGTCGGAGCGCTCGTGGATCAGGTAGGTGGCCCCCTCGGGCAGCGTGCTCTGACGCCGAGCGCTCAGTCGCAACTCACCCCGCTCAATCTGCAGGTCGATGCTGTCGAACTCAATACCCGGAAGGTCGAAGCGCAGGGTCACCACGTCGCCGAGGCGGTACGCGTCCATCGCGGCCGTGGGTCCACCCGTGGACTCGAAGAGACGGTCCCAGCGCTGGAGCGGGTCACTCAACATCAACATAGGAAACACCTCCATTCGTGATCGGTACTACATCCGATAGTGACAGTATACCTATCAGACGTGCGACGCGCACCACCCTGGTCTCGGACGAGGGGCCGTCCTACAGATCGGAGAACTCGCCGGGGGCGTCGAAGATGACCATGTCGGTGTCGGTGTCGGTGTCGGTGTCGGTGTCGGTGTGGTGGCGTCCGGCGGTGGTGCGAAGCGGGATCTCCTTCATGAGCCAGGCGAGGGCGAAGGCCACGGCGGCGAAGGGTACCGCTACTTCGAAGACGAACTGGAGGGAGCGACTGAACGCGTCGATGAGGACCGTTCGAGGACCCACGGGTAGCTGGGCGATCTGGGCCGGATTGGCGACGAGGTTGCCTCCCTGGAGCAGACGGGCGATCGACGGCGTCGCGCTCTGGCGCACGAGGGCCAGGAGTCGATTGTCGAAGACGGCACCGAGCACCGAGACACCGAAGGCGCCGCCGATCGTGCGAAAGAACGTCGCCGTGGCCGTGGCCGTACCGAGCTGGTCGTGGGGTACCGAGTTCTGGACCGCGACGACGAGTACCTGCATGACCAGACCCAGGCCGAGCCCTACGACCACCATGTACAGCGCGACGTAGGTGAAGGACGTGGTCGGTCCGAGGTGGGCCATGAGCTCCAGCCCGAGGGCGGTCACCGCCGAGCCCGCAATGGGGAAGATCTTGTAGCGCCCGGTGCGCGAGACCAACTGCCCGCTCACGATGAATGTCACCAGCATGCCCAGAACCATGGGCAGCAACTCCAGCCCGGACAGAGTCGGGGATGCGCCGTGGACGATCTGTAGGTAGAGCGGGAGGTAGACGATCGCGCCAAACATGGTGAAGCCGATGACGAAGCCCACCGCGGACGCGGCGTTGAAGGTTCGGTTGCGAAACAGCCGCATCGGGATCACCGGCTCGGCGGCGCGTAGCTCGACGAGGCAGAAGAGAACGAGCAGCACGACGCTGGCGACCCCTAGCCCGATAATGGTCGACGAGCTCCACGCGTACTGCACGCCACCCCAGGTGGTGAGCAGGATGAGCCCGACGACACCCGCGGAGAGCAGGGAGATACCCCACCAGTCGATTCGGTGGGAGACGCGCACCGCGGGAACGTGGAGCACCGTCGCGATGGTTATCAGGGCCACGATACCGATGGGCACGTTGATGTAGAAGATCCAGCGCCACGACACCTGCTGGGTGAACCACCCGCCGGCCAACGGACCGAGCACGCTTGAGAGGCCGAACACTGCGCCGAAGTAGCCCATGTAGCGTCCCCGCTGGCGAGGCGGGATCACGTCACCGATGATCGCCTGCGATCCCACCATGAGCCCGCCCGCTCCAATGCCCTGGACGGCGCGAAACGCGATCAGCTCCATCATGTTCTGGGACAGTCCCGACAGCATTGACCCGATGAGGAAGATGATGATCGACAGTTGGAAGAAGGACTTGCGGCCCCAGAGGTCGCCGAACTTGCCCCAGAGGGGCAGTGAGATCGTGGACGAGATCAGGTAGGCCGTGACGACCCACGACAGGTGGTTCAGGCCGTGCAGGTCGCCCGCGATGGTGGGAAGCGCGGTGGAGACAATCGTCTGGTCCAGCGACGCGAGGAACATTCCCAACATGAGCGCCATGAGAATCACCATGACGCGGCGGTGCTCCTCACGGGTGAACTCGTGGTCCGCCGAGGCGGCCGCCGAGGGATCGAGCAGGTTACTGGTCACGGTGGTCCTCCGTTAGGGCGTGAAGTGATAGGGCGAATCGGTCGAGGAGGTCGGCGAAGGTGCGCCGCGCGTCGTCGTCCCAGTCGCTCACGACGCTCGCCAGCAGGTCGCGGCGTGCGCTCACGACGCGACTGAGTACCGTGCGACCCTCGGCCGTGAGGTGCACGCGCGTCGCGCGACCGTCCTCGGGGTCGGGATCGCGCGTGACGTAGCCGAGGTGTTCGAGTTGTTGGGCCTTGCGCGTCACCGTGGGGGTGTCGACACCGAGCAGTTCGGCCAGCGCGCTGACGCGCAGGGGCTCCTCACCGTGGAGGCTGAGCTTGTAGAGCAGTGCCGTTCCCGCGCGGTCGAGGCGCACGCCGGCTCGTTCGAGTAGTCGTTCGTGCGTGCGCGCCTGACCCAGGTCGCGCACGATCGACTGCAGACTGACCTGAAGAGTGGCCAGCGCGTCCGCGTCGCTCGGGGCCGGTTCCTTAGTAGTTGCTTTCGACATGCAACTAGTTTACCGATCATCGCGACGGTCGTGACGCCCGGACCGGTCACGCGGCGCGCGGGCTCGCGAGCTCGCGGTGGGCCGACGATCTGGCGAGACGTCGAGCGACGCTACCGGGAGGGGACGAGGGGACCCAGTTCAACGTCGGCCCACAGGGCGCGGTGGTCACTACCCCCCGCACTGGCGCCGCCGCCGCGGGTGAGCCAGGGTCCTCGGCCGAGCAGGTGGTCGATCTGGGAGTGGGGCCACCGCGCGGGCCAGGTGCGCGCGCGTACCAGGGTGCGCCACCCCGGGAGGAAGAGCCGTAGCGGCGGGCGCCAGGAGTTGAAGTCCCCGCCGAGGATGATCGGCTGGTCACCGAGCGCTCCCACCAGGTCGCGCACCTCGCGGTACTGGCGAAAGGAGCCGTGGCTGAGGTGAGCTCCGTGGAGGGCCACGACGCGAAACGGCTGGTCGTCCAGGCGCAGGTGGGCGACCACGACCGCTCGCGAGACGCGCTCGCGAGGCAGGCGCCGCAACGAGTCGGCGTGGATCTCGTCGAGGGGGAGCCGCGTCAGCAGTCCGAGGCCCCACTCGCCGCGCTCGGGGTCGTGCGCGGCGCGGCGTCGGCGCTGGGCCGCCGTCAGGGTGCGGTGCTCGCTGAAGTAGAGGCCCCGCTCGCCGCGTAGGTGAGCGGTCAGGGGCTGCCAGGTGCGGCCCCCTTCGCCGGTGGTCACCCGCTCGCCGCGCGCCAGCGGCACGAAGAGACCACGCATCCCCGTACGCCGGGCGAGGTCGTCGAAGAGGTCGGCGCCGTTCTCGGTGCGCCACAGCTCGGGGAGGATGAGGACGTCGGCGCCGAGGGACGCCGCGTGCTCGACGGCTCGCGTGGGTCGTCCCCAACCGTCGACCCCGGCGTGGAGGTTGAACGTGGCGACCCGCACGGCGCACACCTTACGCGGGGCGCGGCTGTGGCAGTGTCTAGGGGTGGACTCCGTCGCGGTCACCTTCGGACACCGGCTCTGGTGGGTCGACGCCTTCATCGGCGACGCCGAGCGCGGTAATCCGGCCGTCGTGGTGCTGCTCGAACGCGCGGTACCCGACGTCGAGTTGCAGCAGATCGCCTTTGAACTGGGCGTCTCGGAGACCGCCTTCGTGCGTCGTAGCGGTGACGGGTGGACGTTGCGGTGGTTCACGCCGACGACGGAGGTCGATCTGTGCGGTCACGCGACTCTCGCCACGGCCCACGTGTTGCTGAGCGAACTGGGCGTGCCGGCCGGGGAGATCTACTTCACGACCCGCGCCGGACGGCTCTCGGCGCGTCGACTGCCCGACAGCCTGCTGGCCATCGACCTGCCGCGCTCCTATCTCGAGCCCGTGGACGCGTCGGTGCTGAACGGAACGCTCGGTCCCGTGCGCGAGGTCTACCAAGCGGGGCCCGCGAGCGTGCTCGCGGTGGTGGAGGACTACGACACGCTGTGTGGGCTGGCGGTTGATCCGGTGAGCCTCTTTCTGGTGCCCAGCTCGCTGGTGATCGTGGCGTGTCACGGTGGTCCCGAGGTGGACGCGTCGATACGCGTCTTCGCGCCGCGTCTGGGAATCGCCGAAGACCCGGTCACCGGGAGCGCGATGTGCGCCGTGGCCCCGTGGTGGGTCGAGCAGGTGGGATCGCCCACGGTGTCGATACGTCAGGCCTCGGCGCGCGGGGGCCTGATGTTCGCACGGCTCTTCGAGCACAACGTCGAGGTGGCCGGCGCCGCACGTACCTTTTTTGGGGGGGATCTGCGCGCGTGAGTGAGCCTCGCTACTCCGGTCCTCGTACGCGCGTGCGTCGCATGCCGGCGAAGGCGAGTTACGACGAGCGCGTGATCCATCAGATCTTCGACGAAGCTCGCTTCTGTCACGTCGCGGGGGTGGTGAATGGACGGGCGCTGGCGCTCCCTACCCTGCACGTGCGTGACGGTCGATCGCTCTACCTGCACGGCAGTCGATCGAACGCTCTGCTGGCCGCGGTCGTGGCGGCGGGCGAGGCCTGCGTCACGGCCACCCTCTACGACGGGCTGCGTCTGGCGCGCAGCGGCTTCGAGTCGTCGATCGCCTACCGCTCGGCCGTGGCCATGGGCCCGGCCACGGCGCTGCGTAGCCTGGCCGAGCGCCGCCACTGGCTCGACTACTTCGTGGAGGCGACCCTGCCGGGCCGTGGGGCCGAGGTTCGCGCCGTGCGTGACGACGAGGTGCGCCGCACGATGGTCGTGCGCGTGGATATCGCCGAAGCGTCGGCGAAGGTGTCCGCGGGTCCGACCGAGGATAGCGAGGAGGATCGCGCACGGTCCATCTGGTCCGGCGTGGTGCCGGCCCACGTGGCCTTCGGTGCCCCGATTCCTTCGCGTGACGGCGCGATGGCCGACGACGCGCCGGCGTTGCCCCCGTCGCTACGTCGCCTGCTCGGTCACGGCGCGGCGCGCGACGCGCTGCGCGCGCGGCTGATGTCACTGACGCCGGTTGACGCGCGCGAGGCTACCTCGATTAGCCAGACGCTGGCGCGCCTCGACGTCGGTGACGATCCCTTCGACGAGACCGTCAGCGATCACCACCTGACCGCGTCGGCCTTCGTCGTGAGCGAGCGTGGCGTCATCCTGCATCGCCATCGCCGACTCGGGATATGGGTGCAGCCGGGAGGTCACGTGGACCCCGACGAGACGCCCGAGAACGCCGCGCGCCGTGAGACGCGCGAGGAAACCGGACTGGTGGCGCGTCACCTGGATCCCCCGGCTCTGGTGCACGTCGACGTTCATCCGGGCCCGCGCGGTCACACCCACTACGACCTTCGTTACGTGCTCGTGGCTCCGCCCGAGGATCCGCGTCCACCGGCGGGGGAGAGTCCCGACGTCGCGTGGTTCTCCTTCGAGGAGGCGGGTGATCGCGCCGAGCCGTCACTGCGCCCCGCGCTCGTCGATCTCGCTCGGCGCTACGGCGACGTGCGAGACTGATGCCGTGAGCGACGCCGCGTCCCGCGACCAGGAGGACCTGGCGGCGCTACGCGCCGTGATGGAGGCGGACCGGTGGCGCGAGAGGGTGCGCGCGCGGCGCACGCACCTGCCCGAGGCTCAGGAACTGGCCGCCGTCGAGGGCGAGTTACGAGTGTTGGCGGGCGCCCTGCGTGACGCCGAGGCGGCGCGCGGTCCGGTGCGTGACGGTTACGACGAGGCGCGCGTCGCGGCGCAGCATCTGCGCGATCGGCTCGCCGACCTCGACGCGCGTCTGCGTGCGCGCGACGTGCCGGCGCGCGACCTCGCCAGCCTGCAGTCGGAGCGCGACAAGGTCGCCACGCTGCTCGGCGAGGCCGACGATCGAGAGCTCGCCGCGCTCTTCGCGCTCGAGCCCCTCGATCAGGCGATCGTCGACGTGCGGGCTCAGGCTCAGCCTCTCGTCGCCCGACGCGTGGAACTGCAAGGGGCCGTGCGCGACCTGACGGCGTCGCTGGATGAGGAGGTGGCGGCGTGGGACTCCGAGCGCGTCGCGCTGGTCGCGGCGGTGCCGGTCGACCTACGTGAGCGTTACGAGCACGCGATGGCCCGCACCGGTACCAGCGGTGCGGCCGAGGTGGTCGACGGGCGCTGTGACGGGTGCCGTATCGCCCTGTCGCCGGCGGATCGCGATCGCTGGCGCGCCTCGACACGCTCGACGTTGATCGACTGCCCCGAGTGCGGACGGGTGCTGTTGGTGTGATCATCCTCATCCGTCACGGACAGACCACCACGAACGCGCGCGGCCTGCTGGTCGGGCGTAGCGACCCCGAGTTAACGGAGTTGGGTGAGCGCCAGGCGCGCGCGCTGCGACCACTGCTCGGCGGCGTGCGCGAGGTGTGGGTGTCGCCACTGCGTCGCGCGCGCGCGACGGCGGCTCTGGCCCTGCCCGACCACGACGCGGTGGTTCATGAGTCGTTTATCGAGGTGGACTACGGACACCTCGACGGTCAACCGATTTCCGTGGTCAGTGCCGACCAGTGGCGCGCCTTCGAATCCGACCACGACGTGGCCCTGGGTGACGGCGAGTCTCTCGCCTCGGTTGACCGACGGGTCCACGCGGAGCTCGACGCCCTGCTCGCCGACTCGTCCAGTTGGCTGCACTCGTCCGACGAGCATTTGGCGATCGTGAGCCACGTCTCGCCGGTCAAGTCGGCGACCGTGTGGGCGCTCGGCGTGGCGGGCTCCGTGGCGTGGCGCACGAGGCTGGATAACGGCTCGATCACGATGATCGCGACGCGTCAGCGCACGCCCTCCCTCGTTCACTTCAACGTGGTACCGCCGCTCGTCTAACCCGGGCCGTTAGTGCAGGGCCATCGCCACCGCTACGAAGTGCGCGCCGGCGCCCACCAGCGTGAGGGCGTGGAAGAGTTCGTGGTAGCCGAACGTCCGAGGCGCCAGGCGCGGTGCGCGAAGGGCGTAGACCAGAGCTCCCAGGGAGTAGGCAACACCGCCGGCGATGACCGCCACGAGCACGCCCGAGCCGCCACCGCGTTCGATCTGGGGCAACACGATCAGAGCCGTCCATCCCACGACGAGGTAGGGCGCCGTGTTGACCCACTTGGGAGCGTCCAGCGCCCACTGTCGCACGCCAATGCCGACGATCGATCCTCCGGCGATGATGATGATGACGACGAGTCGTACGGTCCCGTGCATGGTCAGCCCCGCGAGTGCGAGCCAGGTGCCGACGATCGCGAGGAAGATGGTCGAGTGGTCGGCGCGCCGCCAGGCGCGCCGCGCCGGTTCGGACCACCGTATGCGGTGCAGGGTTGCGCTGGTGGCCATCATGGCGGCTACGCCGACGACGTAGCACGAGACCCACCCGACCTGAGCCCAGGTGTGGGTGCGCGCGTAGAGAACGGGCGACAGAGCGAGCAGCACGACCACGCCGCCGAGGTGTAGCCATCCTCGCCAGGTGGGACGCAGGGAGACGTCCGCTTCGCGACGCGCGCGTGGAGTAGGCACTCCCGCAGCCTACGGGGGGGCGTGCCACGACCCGCGGGGGCCGTCGCACTAGCCGCGGCGCGAGTGACACCTCGAGCACACGTCGTACACAACGGAGCCCGTCCGTTCACGAGGAACGGACGGGCTCTCGAAGTTTGGCCCCCCCAGCCAATACGTAAAACGTAGTACGTCCCCGAGTGGGGTCTCGGTCGGAGACGGGCCAAAAGCCCTCATTGTGAGTAAGTTCACGTGGCGCGGGCCGGTGAGCGACGTCAGGAACGTCGCGGCGTGCGGGCGTCGTGTAACGCGAGCTCCCGCTCGCACCAGGCGAGCACCTGGCGATCATGGGTCGCGACGATCACGCTGGCGCCGCTCGCCGCGAGAAGGTCGAGGACCGCAGTAGTGTCGTCAGCGCCGAGACCACTGGTGGGCTCGTCGAGCAGAAGGACCTGGGGATCCCCGGCGAGCGCGCGCACGACGGCGAGTCGCTGGCGTTCGCCGCGTGAGAGCTCACCGAGACGTGACGTCGGCGTTACCGGCAGGTCGAGGTGGTTTAAATCGTCGACGAGGTCGCGTGATCCGTCTCGACCGAGCCGTAGGATGTCCATCGCGTAGCCGCGCGTGAGGCCGACCTCGGCCGGTACGTAGACGAGGTGGCGACGCAGTTGGTCCTCGTCGATCTCGCGCAGGGGAGTGTCGCTCACCAGCACGGAGCCGGCGCAGGCGTCGTCCAGACCGGCGAGCACGCGCAGCAGGGTGGACTTACCGACGCCCGACGGTCCGGTGAGGGCGAGGCGCCCTCCGGGCGCGATCTCGAGAGTGACGTCGGCGATTAGCGGGCCGTCCTCGCAGACGGAGAGGTCACGCGCGCGTAGGGTCGCGTCGGCGGGCCAGGGTCGTGCGTGGAGCGGGCCGTCGAGGTCGAGCTGCTCCAGTCGCTCGGCGGCGGCACTGACGGCCACAGCGGTTTCCAGGGCGCCGCGTAGGGCCGTGACGCCGTCGTAGGTGACCAGTGCCAGCATCGCCGCCACGACGTACCACAGGGGCGAGGAGGTCGGACGCAGCGTACCGACGAGGGCCAGAGTGACCAGTGCGGCGAGCACGCTCGTCGCGCCGGTAAGCGAGCGGCGCCACTCGAGGAGACGCTCCGAGCGCGCCAGGGCGTCCGCGGCGTGTGCCGCGCGGGTGGCCAGCAGCGCCGCGCCGTGCAGTAGCTGGAGTTCCGGGCCGGCGGTCGACTGCTCGAGCACCGCGGCGCGGTAGCGCGCGCGGTGTTCGCGAACCGCGCGGTCGGCAGTCACGAGGGGAGCAAAGGCGCGCCACAGCGCCGCGAGGGCGATGACCTGGAGGCCGGCGAGTGCTCCGGCCAGGGGCCACCAGCCGCCGTGCGGCGCCAGCAGGCCGACGACGAGGTCGCTGACGACCAGGGTGACGGCCACCCCCGCGCCGGGCACCACGGCACGCAGCCAGAGGTCCTGGAGTTCGTCGGTGTCGCGAAGCGAGCGCTCGAGCAGGTCGCCGGTGGCGTAGCGCCGCCAGCGCGAGTAGTCCCAGCGCCCGACGGTGGCCACCAACCAGCGCCGCCAGCGTGTCACTGCCGTGAAGCCCAGCTGGTGGGTGGCCAGGCGCTCACGGTAGCGGATCGGCGAGCGCAGGAAGGCGAACAACTCGATGACGATAAGGGTGGGCGCGACGGCGGCGAGACCGGGGTGCTGGGCGCTACGAACGAGCAGCGCGATCGCCCCCACCAGCAGAGCGACCGAGGTCAGGGCGGCCACCACGTGGGCGACCAGGGCGCGACCCAGGGTGGCTCGTGGCGGGCGCGCGCGGCGGATCCAGCGGGCGAGGCGCGCGGCGTCGGCGTTCACGCGGACACCGTGACGTGGTGGTCGATCGCGCGCAGCACCGGGGTGTCCACGGTCGCCTCGATGACCGCGACGTCGGGGTTCGCGTCGAGGACGGCGCGCAGCCGTTCGCGGCTCGTCTCGTCGAGCACGCCGGCGACGTCGTCGAGGATCAGGAGCGCGGCGTCGGCCAGCAACGCGCGGGCCACCACGAGTCGCACGCGCTCGCCGCTGGAAAAGCCCCGACCGTCGGCCAGCAGTGGCCGGGCCAGGTCCGCGAAGCGCTCGTCGCTCAGCCCGAGGTCGTCGAGGAGACGTCGTACGCGCGCCCCGTCCAGGGGTCGACCCAGGGTCAGGTTCTCCTCGAGCGAGCCCGACACCAGCGGGCTCTCGGCGCTGACGTACCCGACGGTAGAAGCCGTCCGCGCGCTACGACCGTCGCGCGCCGCGCGCCAACCCACTAGCGTGTGCAGCAGCGTGGTCTTGCCCGCGCCCGACGGGCCCGACACCAGCACGCGGTCACCGGGCACGACGCGCAGGGTCAGCGGGTGGG
>JAJYSU010000063.1 GCA_021793395.1 Actinomycetes bacterium | reverse complement strand
GGCAGCCGTTGTGGATGAACGAGGCAAGATCCTCGACACGGCGTCTTTTGAGGTCAACGCCAAGGGCTACGCGGCGCTGACGCGCTAGTTGGAAGATTTCGGCACCCTCGTGAAGGTCGGTGTCGAGGGCACTGGTTCCTACGGCGCCGGGCTCGCCCGTCACCTCCAGGAGAGCGGCGTCGAGGTCGTGGAGGTGAACCGCCCGAACCGCCAGCTACGTCGTCAACGGGGCAAGTCCGATCCCGTCGACGCCGAGTCGGCGGCGAGGTCGGCTCTGAACGGCGAGGCCACGGTCGTGCCCAAGGGCCACGAGGACGTCGTCGAATCAATCCGAGTCCTGCGCGTCGCGTTCTGCTCGGCGCGCGACACCAGGACCCGCCTTGCGCTGCAAATTCGCGATCTCATCGTGACCGCACCGGCGGCGCTGCGCGAGTCAATGCCCGCCAAGACTGCCGATCGAGTAGCTCACTGCGCGACGTTCCGGCCGGGAAATGTCCGCAGTCCCCACGAGGCCACTCGCCTGGCGCTCAAGACGCTGTCGCGTCGCTACCAGGACCTGACCCACGAGAGGGGCGACCTGACGAAACTCCTTGACGAGTTGACCAAAGAGGCGAACCCGGCGCTGCGCGCCGCCAAAGGAGTGGGCGTCGACGTGGCCTCAATTCTCTTGGTCGCCGCGGGATCGAACTGCCAGCGCCTACGCAACGAATCCGCTTTCGCCGCCATGTGCAGCGTCTCGCCACTGCAGGCGTCATCGGGTCAGACCAACCGTCACCGCCTCAATCGATCGGGCAACCGTCAGGCCAACAACGCGCTGTGGCGCATCGCCATGGTGCGGATGACCAGCGACGAAGAGACCAAGACCTACCTCGCTCGACGCACCGCGCAGGGCAAGACCAGATGCGACGTCACGCGTTGTCTCAAGCGCCACATCGCTCGAGAGGTCTTCCACTTACTCCAACATCCCGCTTACGAGGAAGTCGGACCATAACTTCGCAGCACTCGGACGGCCGCCCAAATCTCGCTCCAGGCAGTTTCGGACAACTTGCAGGTCCCGCTGTCCAAGGTCTCACGCATCAAACGAGGACTCCAGCACGACCCCGAATTTGTTGAGCGTTACGAGGCCTGGTTAACCAATCAAATTGCAGCTTGACAAACATAGGAGCATCATCAGTTGACAACCCCTTCGCGGACGTCATCGTCCTGTACGCCAAGCTCGACGAAGGTGACGGCGCCGACGTACGTCAGCGACGCGTGCCGCCCTTCGTGCTCGAGCGCGGTCTGCCCGGTCTCGAGCAGTCCGGCCCCCGACGCAAAATGGGCCAGCACTCCTCACCCACCGGCGACGTCTTTTTGCACGACGTACGCGTGGGCTCGGACCGACTCCTCGGCGAGTCGGAGTCGGCTCCGCGAAGCGGGCGGGCGTGGCGGCCATGGCCCTGGGCATCATCGAGGAGTGCGAGCGAATCGCGGTCGCCTACGCGAAGGAACGCGTTCTCTGGGGTCAGCCCATCGCGCGCTACCAACTCGTGCAGCTAAAACTCGCCCAGATGGAGGTAGCTCGGCTTAACGTGCGCAACCTGGTCTTCGCCCACCTGGAGCGGTCCGTCGCGGGCGTGATCCCCTCCCTCGCCGAGGCGTCAGCGATAAAGCTCTACGCGACGCAGGCGGCGTGTCAGGTGGCCGACGACGCCATCCAGGTTCTCGGAGGTAACGGCTACATCTCCGACTACCGCGTCGAGCAACTCAGCCGCGACGCACGCGTTCTGCGAATCTACGCCGGCACCGACGAAATGCAGGTCGTGGCCATCGCCACGGACCTCACCCGCGACTAAACGAGGTCACGATCGCCGTCGGCGCAGCCACGCGAACACGAGAAGGAACGTCACTGGTATGGCGATCACCACCACTCGCGCGGCGGGAAGGGGCTCACCGCGGTGCACGCTCCCGATGGGGTCGACCGTTGTCGCGGCGAACCACACCCAGGTCACGACACCCACGTCACCACGATTCCGTCACCGCGTTTCGCACGACGCCACCCTAGGGGCCTACGCCGAGGGTGGTGCCGCCAGACCCGTCAGCCGCTCTAGTCGCTCGATGATCTCCGTGATCGCCGCGTCCTGGGCGAGCAGGTGATTCTGGATCTCCTCGGACTCGCGAAGCACCGCCTCAGCGTCCTTGTAGGTATCTTCCGCTCGCTTGTCCGCGGTAGCCGCCTGGATGTTCTGGCCGACGATGATGATCGGCAACAGAACCAACTGAAGGAAACTGCTGGAGATCCAGACGACGACGAAGAAGACGCCCTGTTTGATCGCCGACGGCAGCGCGACGAGGGCAATGACGCTGAAGAGGTAGGCGCTCCACATCGTTCCCACGATCAACGTGACCTTAAGCCCGACGCGCGCGTTGAAACGAACGACCGGATTCGGGTGATCGAGGTTGCGCAGGTCACGACTGCTGACCGGTCGCCCCGCCCGCAACTCCGAACGGCGCGGGTGACGCATGTACTGGTAGAGGGTCGACATGTGCCGAGTCTCACACGCGCCGGCGCACCGGCGCGGAACCTCACCCCTTCATCAGGTCAGGTGAGGTCTCCATCCCCTCGCGCCAGGTCGAACGGGCAATGATCTTGGTGGGATCCACGCGGTCGCGGTAGCGCGTCGCGATGTCACTCACCTCTTCGAGCAGCCCCTCGGAGAGCGTCGTGGGGTTGAGCCCGAGCGCCATAAAGCGGTCACGACTCACGTTGAGCTCGTTCTCCGCTGCCTCGCGTCGCGGATTGGGCAGATACGCAATCTCGACGCCCGTCATCTCCGACACCAGTTGAGCGAGGTCGCGTACCCGATAGGTCTCGGTGACCTGATTGAACACCATCGGCTTATCACCGCGCTCCGGTGGGTTCTCGAGGGCAATCTGGATGCAGCGCACCGTGTCGCGGATGTGGATGAACGCTCGCGTCTGGCCCCCGGTACCGTGCACCGTCAGCGGGTGACCGATCGCTGCCTGCATCAGGAAGCGGTTCAGCACCGTTCCGTAGTCGCCGTCGTAGTCGAAGCGATTGATTAGGCGCTCGTCGCGGACGGTCTGGGGTGTCTGGGTCCCCCACACGATCCCCTGATGCAAATCAGTGATACGCAGGTGATCATTGCCGGCGTAGAAGGTGAACATCAACTGGTCCAACGTCTTGGTGAGATGGTAGACGGAGCCAGGATTCGCCGGGTGCAGGATTTCGCGCTCGATGTCCCCGTCGGGAGTCGGAACCTTCACGGTGAGGTAGCCCTCGGGAATCGGTGCACTGCCGGACCACCCGTAGCCGTAGACCCCCATGGTCCCCAGATGCACCAGGGCCACGTCGAGGTCGGAGGCGACGATAGCCGCCAGCACGTTGTGCGTCACGCGCACGTTGTTGTCGACGGTGTAGCGCTTCGCTGGGGTGTTGCGCATGGAGTAGGGCGCGGAGCGTTGCTCTCCGAAGTGGACGATGGCGTCGGGGCGCAGGTCGCGTAGCAGAGTCTCGAAACGGTCGTACTCCTCCGCGAGGTTGAGGTGCACGTAGCCGATCGCGTTGCCGCTCAACTCCTCCCACACCCGAATCCTCTCCCCGATGGGACGAATGGGCGTTAACGACTCCACTTCCATTTCCAGGTCGATGGCCCGACGGCTCAAGTTGTCCACGATGGTGACGTCCCAGCCGACATCCGAAAGGTGCAGCGCCGTGGGCCACCCGCAAAATCCATCACCGCCGAGAATCAGTACCTTCACGTCACTCCTTCGTCACCGTCGCGATCGTCAGTGACGTCGCTCCACCGCCATGCTTCCCCCGAGAAACCCTACCAGTACCCGGCAAAACGGCCCGGACGTACCGGGACGGACCCGATCCTGTTCACTCGCGGGCCATCGTGGGACTACCCGGCGCTCCTACGACGCGGCCGTCGCACCCGACTCGACGTGGTGACGGTCTGTCGAACACCGACTCACCGAGCCGTGTGCGTTCGTCACTCTCGGCTCGGTGGCGGCGACGTGGACGCCGTCGAGAGCATCCCTCGTCAGGCACCGCCGCTCTGCCTCGTCGCGTTCGGGAGCGTCAGAGACAGCAGGCACGTCGTCGCCCTCGGCCCCGTCCTCGCGCGGTATCACGACGCCTCACCGACCGCTACGCTCCGTCGGCGAGGCCGCTTACCGCAGGCTTGGGACCGGCGTTCACGTTGCCGTAGCGGTGATTCGTAATCGCCACGCTCTGCTCGAGCAGCCACCGTGGTCCTTCGACCGCGCCGACCCCCGTCAGTGGGCGCCGATCCGTCGTGCGGCCACGGTCGAGCAGTGCCACCACCGGTGGCGTCTCCTCACTCCACCAACGAACTCGGGCGACCATCTCCGCGCGCTCGACCAACTCGTCAACCGACTCCACGATCACACCGTCGACTCCCGCGACCTCGTTCGCGGCGCTCACCTCGATCGCGGCGCCCGTGATCGAGGCGATCGTTCGTACGTAGGTCGCCCGCGACGGGTCGAACCGTCCGTCCACCCGCACCACGATCGGTTGGCGCGCGCGGCGGTAGCGCACGTAATTGCGCTCGACGGTCAGGTGAGATTCGTCGATCGCCCGGCTCGCGCGCTCGTCCCACCAGCGGCGCACCTCGTCACCGGACGCCGCCGGGTCGCGTACGTCGGGCCACCGCCGCAGGGCCGCGACGTAGTTGACACCGCCGGCTTTGGAACTAGGTCCCACGCACGATCGCTTCCAACCGCCGAACGGCTGACGGCGTACCACCGCACCGGTAACCGGTCGGTTCACGTAGAGGTTGCCCGCCTCAACGTGCTCGAGCCACGTCGCGCACTCGACCTCGTCAAGGCTGTGGATACCGGCGGTGAGACCGTAGTCCACGCCGTTCTGCCACTCGATAGCTGTCGCCAGATCCGGCGCGACCATCACCGCGAGCACCGGACCAAACCACTCGTTGAGGTGGCTCCACGACCCGGGCCGCACACCGACCTTCACCCCCGGATGCCAGAGATAGCCCGCCTCGTCGAGTGCGACGGGCTCGACCAGCCACCGCTCACCGGGATCGAGCTGAGTGAGAGCTCGGCGCAGGGAGTCGTCGGGCGGGCGAATCACCGGCCCCACCTCCGTTGCGAGATCGCCGGCTCCTCCCACCGTGAGGCTAGCCACGGCGTCGACCAGTTGGCGCACGAAGAGCGGGTTCTCGTAAGTCGCGCGATCGACGATGGCCAGACTGGCCGCACTGCACTTCTGTCCGGCGTTGGCGAACGCCGACTGCACCAGATCCTTCACCGCCAGATCGACGTCGGCGGACGCCGTCACCACGAGGGCGTTCTTCCCGCTGGTCTCGGCCAACAGAGTGAGTGAGGACTTCCAGGAGGTGAAGAGGCGCGCGGTCGCGAAGGAACCGGTCAGCACCACGGCGTCCACGTCGTCGTGAGTGACCAAATAGCGTCCGTTCTCGTCGTCGCGCGCGGGAACGAACTGCACGACGTCGCGCGGCACACCCCCCTCCCAGAGATGCTGAACCAACTCCCACCCCACCGCCACCGCCTCAGGCGCCGGCTTGAGCAGCACTGTGTTGCCCGCCGCGAGGGCGGCGGTCACCCCGCCGGCGGGAATGGAGTAGGGGAAGTTCCAGGGCGGCACCACGAGCACTACCCCCAGTGGTGCCGACCCCTCCACCCCCTCGCCGGTCGACGCGTAGTAGCGCGCAAAGTCGATCGCCTCGCTGACCTCGGGGTCGCCCTCGGCCACCGTCTTGCCCGTGTCGCGCGCCATGACGGCAATCGTGGTGGCGCGGTGCTCCTCCATCACCGCCGCGACCCGGTTGAGAATGGCGGCCCGCTCGCGCGGCGAACGAGCAGACCACGCCGGTGCGGCAGCGCGAGCCCGCGCCACGGCCTCGTCGACGCGAGCACGATCCGCGACGTGGTAGCGATACCAGGGAGACCCACCGTCGTTGGGGTCCGTGCCGACCTCGACGAGTGACGCGGACACCGACGCCACGTTCTCGCCGTCCACGGTTCGCGCCGCCGCGTCGTCACTCCTCGCGGCAATCTCGACGAGTGCCGTCGCGACGTCACCCGCGTAGGCGGGATCGGTGGGATCACCGTCGGCAACGTTGGCGAACTCCGACACGACCGACCGCGCGCGACGCCGCCGCGTCACCGGCACGTCGTGACGGTGAGCGATGGAATCGACAAAACGACGCCTCTGATCGTCGAAGGTCGCGTGGTCCGTCGCTATGGCGAAGGCCGCACGGAGGTAGTTCTCGGGCGCCGTGTTCTCGTCAAGCCGGCGCACCAGGTACGCGACGGCCGCGGCGAAGTCGTCCGCTCGCGTCACGGGAGCGTAGAGCAATACGGTGTGCCCCTCGGCCGCGAGAACGCGCGCCTCCGCGGGCGCCATGCCCTCCAGCATCTCGACGTCCACCTGATCGCTCACTCCGCGCACGGCCGCCACGTCGAGTGCCCAGGACACGGCGAAGAGGTTATGACTGGCGAGCCCCACGCGCAGCGCCCCCACGTACTCCCTGCGCAGTGCACGATCCACCAGGCGGGCGTAACTGGCGTCGACGTCCGCCTTGGTGTCGTAGGGGGCGGCCACCCACCCGTGCAGCTCGGCCTCCGCGTGCTCCATCGCCAAATTGGCGCCCTTCACCAGGCGAACCTTGATCCGTCCGCCACCGGCCTCTCGCCGACGCGTAGCCCACTCGATCAACTCGTCGAGTGCCGCGTGGGAGTCGGGCAAGTACGCCTGAAGAACGATGCCGGCGTAGGTAGCGGCAAACTCGGGCTCGGACAGCACCGTCATGAATCCGTCCACGGTCAAGCGCAGATCTCGGTACTCCTCCATGTCGAGGTTGACGAACGTCGCGTAAGCGTCCGCCTCGCGGTACAGGATGCGCAAGCGCTGGCATACCCGTTCGAGCGAACCCGCGTGATCGACCGCGACGATTCGACTCACCAACGCCGAGAGCTTGACCGAGACGTAACTCACGTCGTCACGGCGGACCATCGCCAACACCGTCTCGAGCCGTTGATTAGCCTCACGTTCGCCGAGGACCGCCTCGCCCAGCACGTTGACATTGAGCGCCAGACCCTCCCGGCGTCGACGACGCGCGTGGCGCGACAGCGCGGCGGGGGCGGCGTCCAGAATCAGGTCGCCCGACAGCCGGCGTACTCGCCAGTGCACGAGACGCACGACGAAGGACGGTGCCGTACCCGACACCGCTGCCATCAACCGGAGGCCCAGCGCGTTAACCAGACCGAAGCCCGCGACGGTAGCCCGCGGCGCCGTACGACGTAAGAGACGCGTCGCACCGTCGCGCGACGCGCAACGCATGACCTCGTCGGTCATCGCGATCGTGACGCGCAGAGCCTCAGGGTCTCGAAACAGTCGAACGAACTGGCGGCGAACCGCCCGCTCGTGACGGGTGCGATGGCGCTCGGCCTCGCTGACGAGCCGTCGAGTCCGTTCGACCGCCCCCGCTGCCAAGTCATCCAGTGAGGGATCAGTCGTCGCAGCCATTAACCCGGTCCCCATTGACCACGCGGCCTCCTTCAGCCCTGACGAATCGCCAACCTCGCGCGACGCCTCGTCACGAGCGTAACCCGGGGACACGCGTAGCCGCGTCGCGTCGTCGCCGCGTGAGACCACCGTGGACGCGACACGCGCACGTGTGGCTTGACCGATCGCCTCGTTGACAGCGCGCGAGGTGACCTCTACGCTTCACCCGTGGAGGACGACGCGCGGGGGTCTGTGCATCGCACCCGAGCCAGTGTGCGCCGTCACGTACGGATCCGTCGCCCCGCCGAGGTGGTCTGGCCCTTCGTCGGTGACGCCACACGACTGGCCGAGTGGTTCACCGGCATCACCGAATGTCACGTGGCGGGTTCGACGCGTACCGTGATCACCACGTCGGGTGTGGCGATGCCCGAGGAGATCATCACCAACGACCCGCTCACCCGACGCTTCCAGTACCGGATCACCTCCGCCCTGTTTCACGAACACCTGTCCACCCTCGACGTCATCGACCTTAACGACGGCACCTGCCTCGCGATCTACGGCGTCGATGCGAATCCCGCAACGATGGCCCTGGTGATCGGGGGGGCGGCCGGCGACGCGCTGCACCGACTCCGAGATCTCGTCGAGGCGACGACGTGAGCAAGATTCTCTTCGTCACCACCGATCAGCAGCGCTACGACACGCTCGGATGCAACGGCGGCACGCTCGCGCGAACTCCCGTCGTCGATGCTCTCGCGGCTCGGGGTCTTCGCTACGAGCGAGCCGTACCG
>JAJYSU010000062.1 GCA_021793395.1 Actinomycetes bacterium | reverse complement strand
CTGGGTGAAGGTCACCGCGCCGACGGCGCCGGAGACGGAGAGCTGGTCGCTAAAGGTGGCCGACGCCGGCGCCGTGGTGGATAAGCGCACGGGTGGATTCTGCGTGAGTTGACCAACGACGAGCGTGAAGGCGAAGGTCCCGACGTCACCCGCCGTGTCGCCGGTGGTGCCGCGTGCGACGTAGGAGCCGGCCGCCAGGGCACCGTCGGTCGTGACGACGCCGGTGGGTGAGACCACCAGGTTCGGGGTGCCACTGGTCTGGGTGAAGGTCACCGCGCCGACGGCGCCGGAGACGGAGAGCTGGTCGCTAAAGGTGGCCGACGCCGGCGCCGTGGTCGTCGCCGAGGTCGGAAGCGCTGAGACCAAGAGCCCGACGTTAAGGGTGAAGGAGAACGGGCCACTGAGCGTGGCGCTCGCCACTGTTCCCGAGGCCGAGTAGGAGCCGGCCGCCAGGGCACCGTCGGTCGTGACGACGCCGGTGGGTGAGACCACCAGGTTCGGGGTGCCACTGGTCTGGGTGAAGGTCACGGGAATGCTCAGACCAGCGACGGTCAACTGCTGAGTGAAGGTTCCCGAGGACGCGGTGGAGACCGCGGCCGTGACGGGCGTGCTCACGAGGGGACACTGGTAGTCACCGTCGAGGCCACCCGAGGGGTACTGAATGAGGGCGACGCGTCCGCCGGTGAAGGAGGTTGCGTCGCAACCCGACTGCGCGGCGGTGAGTGTCGCGAATCCCGGCAGCCACACCGCGGTCGTGGCGAGCACGCTACTGGTCGATCCCATCAGAGCCGCCCATTGGGTCGCGGTGGAGTAGATCCCCACCGACGCCACTCCGGTCGTGTTCAAGAAGGCGATTTCTCCTTCGATGGTGGCCTGATCATTGGCAAACGACGCCGTCGTGGGGCTGCTCGTCATCGTGGACTCCCAGGAGTTGCCGGTCTCGACGTCGAGCCACCACGCGGCCGCGGCCGCGGCCGCCGCCGGCGACGTGGCGCCAATTTGGACCTCGGCGGCGACGGCACTATTGAACGACTGTTGTGCCGCATTCCACCCGAAGTCGTAGGAGCAGGCCGCGCTGTTGCCGCCCGCACAGGTCTGGGGAGACTGCTGACCGGTGGGCCACGCCGTATTGTTGACCGGTCCTGGTTGCGCGGTGTTGGCGTAGAACGCAGGGGCGCCCGTCAGGGAGGAATTCGCCCACTGCAATTCGGTGGCGAGGCAGGGATTAGTGGTGTAGGGGCGCCCGTCGTTGACGCCGACGATGGCGAAACCGGGTGACGTGGGCAGGGTGCTCCCGCACTGCGGGAAGCTGATGTCGTAGCCGATCGAGGTGGCGGGAGGTGTGGTCGTGGTCGCCGACGCGGCTCCCGCGCTGAGAATGCTTCCGGACAGGACGAGGATCGTGAGAGCGGCGACGCGGAACCGGTGACCGTACATGACAACCAAGTGTAGAGCGGGGCGCGTGCGTGGGGGGACTATTTATCCTGACCACATGACAGTTTCATGACGGAAATCGCCTACTCATCGTTATCGGCACGCCTCGAGTTACCCAAATGAGTGCGCGGTGGTGGGTACGACCGTCCGTGCCTCGACGGCGGGCGCCACTCTTCTCCTTCTCGAGGCGCGTCGCTCGGGGTGTTTCGAATCATCGCCGCCCCACGTGGCCGGGCGACGCGAAGTCCTCCGCCGGTTCGGCGTGTTCGACCTCACTCACCGGTGACCGGGAACGCTCGGGGTGCTCCGTGACCTTGACGGCGCGAGGGTTGACTCGGGTTGCGCGAGTCCCCTCGCGACGTACGGACGGAACGACTCGGTGGTCGATAACGAGAACGACGGTGCGACGAGTCGGGACGAACTCGTCGCACCTTTCGCCAGGATCGGCCCGATGGGGTCGTATCGCCGGCACGGCTTAGTCGATGACATCAGGTGAATGTGGACGACACCGCCACGACCCGAGAACGGTGAGCCTCACGGCGCGAGCTGCTGCCGGCGAGGTACGGGGACGAACGGAGAAATGGCGCGGCGTTGAGGGGTTCGCGCATGGCCGGTTGTCGTGGGTTCAGTGAACGGCGCGGCGGCCAGCGACCGAGGTCGGCGTGTCCTAAATGGGGGCGACTTTGATCAGGTATTTCACCAAAAGGACTTTAGTCTCTATTCGTGAAGTGGTTGGCTCTATACACTCGTTAATGAAGGATCCGCCAAGATCCTTTAGGAGGTCCGTAACGAATGAAACGTAACGGTGGTTCATCCTGAGAACGGATGACGAAGGATCCTACGGGTTCGCCCGGTAGGCCCGGTTTGAGACGCGGATCCGGCAGTATATGGACCGCAACGGACAAGAAGCGCGTACGCTTCACCGGCGTTACCCCGACTGATCCGCTCCAGGAGTATAGGTAAAGCGAAGCGCCCGATTCTCACAGTATCTGGGACGGGCGCTTTCGCGTGAGTGCGTGGTGGTCGACTCGTCCGCACGGTGGTCGCCGCGCCGATCGAGTCGTTCCCGTCGTCGATTGACGGCTGGTGTGGGGCATGCTGGTGGGGATGGATGAACGAGTCGCTCGTGTGCAGTGGGGCGACGTTGCGGCGAGACTCGCGTCGGCGCCGCGCTATTGGCTCACCACGACCAACGGTGACGGCTCACCGCACCCGTCGCCGGTGTGGGGAGTGGTGCACGCGGGTGACCTTTATTGGTACACGGCACGGTCGACGCGCAAGGCACGAAATCTCGAGCGCGACCCGAGGGTGTCCGTGCATCTCGAGAGTGCGCAACAGGTGGTGATTGTGCACGGTGAGGTGGTTGACCTAGGCGACCCGCGTCGTCAGCGCGACGTGATGGTGGCCTTTGACGCGAAGTACGACAATCCTGGCGATGAGGAGTACCTGCCGTCACACAATGACCGGTACGACGTCCTCTATCTCGTGATCCCGCGCAGGGCGCTGCTCTGGGACCTCGACGACTTCACGTCATCGCAGCGGCGCTGGCGGCACACCGGTGAGATGGTGACCGACGGCGAGTGACAAGGCGTTCGTGGCGTAGTAGCGGTCTGGACGCTCCGGCGAGTTGACCGCCCCGCGATCGTTGGTCAGCGATGAGCCCTGACCACCATCGATTCGACTTCGCGGTGGCGACTGCCGGGGCGGGTTCAGCTTCTCGTCGGTGTCGCCGGTACAGCGCCCGGCCTCCGTCGCGGTCGCGGTCCTGCGCCACCAGTCGGCGCGTGTCGAGATGGTTGATCGCTCTGACTCGGGGTCATCACGAACCGCTCCGGAGACGGGAACTACGGACCACACGTCAGTGCCGCTCCATTAGCTAACGCCACCCGGCGACTCGGTCACGATGCACCGTCCCCCCGGTGACGTCCGTGGGACGGTCACGCGGTGAGAAAGCCCGTCAGCGGTACATTGAGATAGTGAGCCCGCGTGTGCTGTCCGACGTGGTCCGCGGGCAGATCTCCTTCTGGCTGTTCACGATAATCTGCGTGGCTCTGCATCCCGGCTTCGTTCTCAAGTCCGACGAGGGCGGTATGAGCAACTACGGCATCCACGCCAAGACCTTCGTTCCCTACACCTTGGCCCTCGCCGTGACCGCGTTCTACAGCCAGCGAGCGGCGGGACGTATTGATCCCCGGTCGGAGTTTCGGGGACTCGCGTGGGCACTGCGCTACTACTCACTACTGCTGTTCCTGGTCCTGGTGAGCACGTACCCGTACTCGCTCAACCGTGGCTGGCGTGACACCCACTTCACGTTCGCTGTCGCGCTGGCGTTGGTCGAGGTGATCGGGGTGACGTGGATCATCCGTACCGTGGAGCGAGATCCTCTGGACCTTGCCCTCCTGGCCCTGCAGTGGACCGGGGTATTTCTGCTGGCTCTCACGGGACTCTTCGGGTTTCACCTCCTGTTCCTCACGGAGGTCGTGATGGCGGTGGGATTCGGTGGGTTGGTCGTACGAGCGTCGCGCCGGTTGAGTTACTCGGATCGACCATCGCCCGTGGCACTGCGACCGCCCATCGCGCAACCGTGAGGTACCACCTCATTGTCGTACGGTCACGTACGGTTGAGGGAGGGACGCCGTGCGGCGCGTTCGGGTTGACCCCCCTGGGTGCCTCCCGCTGTTCGCTGACTTAACAGTGGTACCCCAACCGCGACTAGCGACTCCCGCCCGCGAGTGGCGAGACCGAGGTGGGCGATCGCAACCCGAGTCGTATGGTCGGTGGGCCTCGTCACCGTGGCGGCGCGTGGCGCGCCATCGCCATCACCCTGAGCTGTGCGTATCCATATCGGGGTGACGCACCGTGGGTGAGACCGGTGCGAGGGTTCCCACAAGGACGTCGTCGTCGTGACGTTCTGCGTGACTGTCACGACGACGTCAGGCCCCGGTGCTGGTGAGATTCGTCGGCTCGCTAATTACTGCGGGCTACCGCGGTTCGGGCGGAGTGCACTGTGCTGCATCTTTCGTGTGCCGTGCTCACTTCCCGCGTGGGGGCGGTCGCCCCCACGCATAACGACCGCGCGGGGCATGGCGAAGATATCCGCGAGAAGGTACGTTACTCGCCTCGTAGTTGCTGACCAGTGATGAGACGGAGGGGCTGGTGGTTTCGCGCTTCACCCGCGAGAGAAAGCCCTTGGTCAGACCCGATCGTTCGGCCATAACGGCGAGGGAGAGTTGGCGTGCCTCGAGTGCGAGCACGAGCTCGCTAGTGGGCCTTCTAAGCCAATGTCGTTGCTTCTCCCAGTAGTTGTACTGGTGGTCGTATTACTCGACCCGCATGAGTCGGGACGTGAAGGGTCCTGAAGGCTCTCGGCGAGGCGCCACCCGGAGATCGCGAGACTAGCCGACAGACCAGACCGTGACGATCGCCCCTATCGCGGCTGGTACGTCGGCACCGGCGCAACAATGCCGGACGACCCTTGGCACCACTCGTCGAGTACCGTCGGTCGGGACGCTGCTCAAACGCCGGCGCGGCGATGACTGACGAGTGGGAGGCGAGCCCGTGAAAATCTCCGAACGCGCGCAGAAGGTCGAACCCTTCTACGCGATGGATTTTGCGCGACGGGCCTCCGAGCTCACCGCGGCTGGCCGTCGGGTCGTGACACTGAGCCTCGGCGAGCCGGACTTCGGGGCGCCGCCCCTCGTGCGAGAGGCCATGCGAGCCATGATGGACGGTCGCCCGCTGACGTACACGCCCGCGCGTGGCCTTCCCGAACTGCGTGGCGATATCGCCAACTTCTATCGCGAACGCCACGGCGTGACTATCGACCCCGACAGAATTGTCGTCACGTCGGGCGCGTCGTCCGCTCTCCTACTCGTCCTGGCCGCCACGACCGACCCTGGTGACGAGGTGATCATGGCCGACCCGTCGTATCCGTGCAATCGTCAGCTGGTTGAAACCTTCGGTGGGCGAGCTCTCATGGTTCCCACGACGGCGACGTCGCGCCTTCAACTTGACGACGCGGCGGTGGCGCAGGCGTGGTCGTCGCGAACGTCCGCGGTCATGATCGCAACTCCGTCGAATCCGACGGGAACGTCGATCCCCTTTGAGGAGCTCGAGGCCATCTGCACTCGGGCTCGTGATCACGGTGCCTGGCGGATCGTCGACGAGATCTACCTCTATCTTTCCGATCCCGCAGAGGACGGGACGCCACCTCGGAGCGTCCTGGAAGTGGATCCCGACGCGATTGTGATCAATAGTTTTTCTAAGTATTTTGGCATGACGGGCTGGCGGCTCGGCTGGGCGATTCTTCCCGAAGTCCTCGTCAGCGTGGCGGAGCGACTCGCGACGAACTACTTCCTCTGCGCGTCAACGCCCGCCCAACTCGCGGCTCGCGCGGCATTCGATCCGGCGTCACTCGCGGTGTGCGACGAGCGTCGTCGAGAACTGGTCGAGCGACGCGCGTTCGTACTCGACGGTCTGAACCGTCTTGGGCTGCCGGTGACGGTGCTACCCAACGGCGCCTTCTACGCCTACTTCGACGTTTCCGCTACGGGCATGGACTCGTGGACGTTTTGCGAAAGGGCATTAGAGGTCGCGGGAGTGTCGCTGACACCGGGACGTGACTTTGGACCGGCGACGTCCGACACCCACGTTCGTCTCTCTTACGCGTCGTCTCGCGAGGAGTTGGCTGAGGGTTTGTCCCGCCTCGGTGATTTCGTCCGCAGTGAGTTGTCATTGGGTCTCGAGGCTGACGCGTCCGCGTCGAGCTGATCGAGGCGTGCGGACACCATCGCGGCGAGGAGTTCCGAGTCCACGGCCCAGTCTGACGGAATCTGAATCGTCTTCTTGTTGACGATGAGTTCCGTAAGTTGGGAAGCGACTCGAGCGATGACGCCTTCGCCCCACGGCGCCAGCAGCAGGTGGTCTGACGCAGCGGCGATTCCGAAGACGTAGTCGGTTCCCCGGCGCAGCATGGGTTTGTTCCACGCAACAACGAGGTCAAGACCGGGGAAGCGCTCCTGTATCGTGGCGAAGATGGCACGGGCGGTTTCCGCTTGGGTTGTGGTCAGGGCCGCGAAGTAGGCGTCGGCGTCGCGGTAGCGCGCCGTGCTCTTTGAACCGCGGGCGTACATGATGAGCGTGTTGGCGTGGGACCGTGAGAAGCCGTGCTCCTCCTGAAGGTACGTCATCTGTCGGGCGTAGCGAGGGTCATCGAGTTCTCGTAGGCGCTCGAGCCAGAATGCGACGGGTTGGCCGTAGCGGTGCTCGATGAGTGGGAACTGCGCGGAGCGATCACGCGACGTGATGGTCACGCCCCTAGCGTAGTGAGCCCGCTCACCGCGGCGTGCTCGCGTCTCCCTGTGGAGATACGGGGAGTGACGTGCCGTGGCAGATCCCTTGCTCGTCGGGACGTGACGTACCCTCCTCGTTGAGGTCACGCAGACTCGGCGACGCGACGGTGACGAGGCCATGTCGCCCCTGGCGGTCCATCGACGACGAGGCGGCGCTCGGAGACGGTGGTTCCTACTGTCCACACTTACCGAGTGAAATCTGTCGCGGCGCCCGCACCGGACGTGCGACGTTCTGCGCCGGTGCGCTATCGGTGGCGCACACGACGTCTATTTCGTCGTCGTGTGCGCAGTCGCGGATACTCTCGCGGGCGAGCGTATGTCGCCGGGCAACTCACCGTCGTGGCCGTGTCGTCGTGTGTGGATTAAATGCACGAAGTGTCCGGTACGACGAGGTCGGATGTCGAACTTGTTCGCGGGTGCACGACCGTGGGTGTGTTCCACGGGGCGACTATTTCGACGAGCCCACCTCGCGTACTCGCGGCCGGAGAGAAAGTCGGGAGTTCGGGGTCGGCCGGAGTCGTGAGCCGGACTGGTTCGATGTTGTCATGGTGCGGGTGACCGGTGCGTGTTGACGCCGCTGAGTGTGTCGGGCCCGGCGTCGCGGACGGAGTATCGAGGGGGTACTCGTACGTGTCGTTAAGGGCGAGGGGCTGGTCGCGGCCTCCATCACGAAGTCGGACGAGAGTCCGGTTGATGGTGGGCGAGGGGGGACTTGAACCCCCACATCCTTTCGAATACAGGCACCTGAAGCCTGCGCGTCTGCCAATTTCGCCACTCGCCCGGAACCCGTCCACCATAGTCCAAAGTGCGCGATCGGTCGGCGCCGGTCACAATGTGCACCCGACCAGTACAGTTAAGGGTGCCATGGTACTCAAGGGAGTCGAGAACCGCCTCGAGCGACTCTTCGAGAGGGGTTTGACACGTCCCTTCAAGAGCACTCTACAACCGATCGAGATCGGTCAGCGCATCGTGCGCGAGATCGATTTGACCCGTCGGTTGACCAATCGGGGACCCATTTCGCCCAACGAGGTGAAGGTGTGGCTTGGTGCGGCGGACGCGGAGCGCTTCGAAGGATTTCAGCGTGCCCTCATCAGTGAATTGGCGGAGACAGTTCGACAACACGCGCTCAACGAGGGGTACAACTTCGTGGGGCCCGTCTCCGTCGAGATTTTCGTGGACGATGATCTGAAGATGGGCGACGTGGTGGTGCAAGCCAACTTCGTGGGCGGCGATAGCCAGCCGCGACTGTTGGTCGGTGACGGACGTACCTTCGTCGTGGGTGACCACCCCCTCGTCATTGGGCGGAGTCCTGACGTCGACGTAGTCATCAACGATACGGACGTCTCGCGACGTCACGCCGAGGTCTGGCGCACTACCGAGGGGGTCGCGGTGCGCGACTTGGGCTCCACCAACGGGACCTACGTCAACGGACACCGAGTGACGGCGGTATCGCTGTCGCCCCGCGATGATATGACTATTGGCTCACTGCACCTACGGATAGAGCTCGCTTGAGCCTGTTAGCCGCGACGGTGAACTACGCGGCACTTATTCGGCCGCTGCAGGTCTTGGTGATGGTGATCGCCCTGTTGTTCTTCGCGCGCGTCATGCGCGTCGCGGCCGTCGAAGCACGACCAGTGGATCCGGCTCCTAAGGAGCGCCGCCGCCGCCGTTCCTCACCCCTCGCCCTCGAGTTCCTCGAGCCCGAGGATCGTCGCGGTGAGCGCGTTGACATCACGCTGGCCGCCGTGATCGGGCGCAGCCCCGATTGCGACGTCAGTCTCGCTGATACCTATCTTTCGTCACGCCACGCGAGAGTAGCCGTGGACGAGGGTGAGTTAACCCTCGAAGATCTGGGATCCACCAACGGTACCTACGTGAACGAAGAGATGATCACCGGGCGAGTTCACCTCGAGCGCGGGGACGTTGTTCAGGTGGGCGGCGTGTTGTTCGAGGTGGTTCGTTGACTCAGTGGCGCTACGCGGCGGCTACCGACACCGGGCGAGTCCGCGACCTGAACGAGGACTCGCTGTACGTGGACGACAACCTGGCCGTCGTGGCCGACGGCATGGGTGGACACGCGGCCGGGGAGGTCGCGTCGGACATCGCCGTGCAGGTCGTGCGCGATCAGTTCGAAGAGAATCCCACCGTGGAGGGTCTCTACCGCGCCATTGAGTCGGCTCACCGGATCATCCAGGCGGACGCGCGCGAGAATCCCGATCACTTCGGTATGGGCACCACCGTGATAGTGGTGGGGCTTACCGTCGACCCGTCGGGCGTGCGCACCCCGACCCTGTTCAATGTCGGGGACTCTCGGGCCTACAGATC
>JAJYSU010000014.1 GCA_021793395.1 Actinomycetes bacterium | reverse complement strand
GCGTAGCGCGTTGTAGTGATTGATCCAGTGGACGATGGCGCGGCGCGCTTCGACTCTCGTCTCGAAGCGGCAGCGACTCACCATCTCGCGCTTCAACGCAGCCCAGAAGCTTTCTGACACGGCGTTGATGCTCCTATAGATTGTCAAGTCGCCATCGGTGCCCCCGCGACCGCAGCCTGTCCCGTCGGTGGTGGGAGTAGCCGATAGACCTCGCGGACAAGGTAGCGCTTCAGGCAACGGATGATGTCTCTCTTGGATAAGCCGTCCGCCGTGCGCTTCTTCACGTAGGACATGGTGGGTTCGTGCCAGCGCATGCGCACGATCACTGCCCTGTAGAGCGCGGAGTTCGCCTGGCGGTTCCCTCCGCGGTTAATCCGGTAGCGCCCGCTGGTCTTGCCGGAAGAGGCGGGAATGGGTGCGACGCCACAGAGCCTCGCGAAGGCGGACTCGGAACGGATTCGGTCGGTATTGTCCCCGGCTGCGACCAGCAGTTCGCCGGCGATGTCTGGACCGATGCCGAAGGCCGCAACGAGTTGGGGTGCCGTCTGCTCGATAAGGCGCTTCAAGTGCTTGGAGTGAATCTTCACTTCCTCGTGAATCTCGAGCCAGCGAGTGGCCAAAGATCGGAGCGTGTAGTTCATGGCGACATTCGGGTCAGCCAAGTCGCCATCGACGTCGAGTTCTGCGCGGGCCACGATCAACTTGTAGTTACTGAGTGGCTCCAGGGCGCCACGCATCTCATCGCACGCGTTGACGAGCGTCGCCTTCAGCGTGATCATGGCGGTGACCTGCACTTTCACCGCCGCCTTGCGCGCAGTGCGAACTAGGCGAATCGACTCGATGGATCCGTTGGCGGTCTTCGGCGCGGTGAAGCGACGTCCGGAAAGCACCTCCTTCGCCGCATGCTCGGCGTCAATCACGTCACTTTTACCGAGTAGTCGGCGTTCACCCTTGCGGGCTGGTCGACTGACCTCCGTTGTCAACACCCCATGTCGACGCAGGAACCTATAGAGGCCGCTGCCATAAGAACCGCAGCCCTCGATGCCGAAGACTCGGGGCTCACCGAGCCCACGGGCCCAATTGAGGAGGGTGGCGTAGCCGTCCAGATTCGCGGGAACGCTGAGGTCACCGAGACGCACGCCGAGCTCGCTCAGAGCCACCGCGACGTGCTCGTCCCTATGGGTGTCGACCCCGACGACAACGCTGGGTCGTGCCATGCTGTCCATGTCCATTGATCTCCTTAACGGTAAGTGGACGAGTCCGCGACCTGGCGGGAAGGACAGGACTGTGATGGGACCTCTCGATCAGGCTCCTATTAGGTCACTGCCCGCCGGGCCGCGGGCAGCCCTGTTGTGTGCCACTCCTAACGACCGACACGTCAACGCAAGGGCACGAGGTCGGTCATAGCAAGAGTCAGACCGCCAGGAGTGACACTCCAAGATCATCACAGTCCCAGCACGAACCGGTGCGGCCAACGGACTGGACGACGCCGAGACCCTCACACAGTTCGCGGAACTCTCGCGACATGTATTGACTTCCGCGGTCGGCGTTAAGCCGAATTCGGCTTAATAGCGATTAAGCCGAGGTTTCTGTTAAGCCGAAGAGTCCTGGTTTGGCCACGTCACGCGGCTTTGCTCGGACGATTCTTCGGCTTAACGTCTCTGTGCAATCGCAGGCTGTAGAGGGCTTGGAGCGTGTCTTCGGCGGGGATGTTGATTGCAGCCGTGGCAGCGTTGACAGCGACGCGCATCATTTAGAGGTAGTGAAGGCGTAGAACGCCCAGACGCGTTCTCGCTACCGAGGAACTGCATGATGATCAGCGATGGAGCCCCTTGCTTCGTAGCCTGTCGTACGTGCAGCTCGGCAACAACAAACGCACCAATCCTGTGATCGTCGTATCCATCACCGTCTCACTCCCCTAAGAGTACGAACACGGCCGACGCTAACGACAGAGCAGATCGTTAAGCCGAAGAAACCCTCCAAACCTCGCGTCACGTAGGCGCGTCCAGGATTGCTCGACTTAACAGAAACCTCGACTTAATCGGCGTGGAAAATCATGCCCGCGACGTCACCACCGCGAAGGTCGACGGCCATGGTGAGGGCTCGACTGACCAGCTCGGTGGGCATTCGTTCGTCCATGGCGTAGCCGACGCCGCGACGCGATCCCAGGTCCAACACGCCGGCGAGGAACAGCCAGCCCTCGCCCGTGGGGGTGTAGGTGATGTCCCCGCAGGTGCGACGTCCCGGCTCACCAACGCTGAAGTCGCGCTTGATGAGGTCGGGCATCGGTGGGGCTGATACGTCGGGAATCGTCGTGCGGACCTTGCGGCGTCGGGCGTCCTTGGCGTAGAGGGCGTGCTCGCGCACGATCCTTTCCACGCGCTTGTGGTTCACGCAACGACCCCGACGCAGCTCGTGGGTGAGCCGTGGGGAGCCGTAGGAATCGTCGAGGGTGGCGTGAATGGACAAGATCTCGTTGACCAGGTAGGCCTCGTCGAGCTCGGTGTCGGTGGCACCGGCGCCGTGAACGTCCATCTAGTCGTAGTAACTCGACGGGGCCATTTCGAGCACGCGACAGCACAGCCGCACCGGGAATCCTTCGGCCCTCCGGGCGGTGATCCAGCGGTACTTGGTCACCGCTCGGACTCCTCCCCAGAAGGCCGTTGCTTTTTTTAACAGGTCGCGTTCCAAACGCAACTGCTTGTTCTCTCGCTGCAGCCTGGTGATCTCGGCTCGATCGGTGCTCGTGGTGCCCTGTCTCTCGCCGCGATCAATACGCTCTTGACGAACCAGTTGCCGAGGGTCTGTTCGACGATTCCCAGTTCCTTGGCCACGTCGACGATCGTGCGGTGTTGGTCAATGACCAAAGCCGCCGCGTCTCGACGGAACTCCTTCGGGTATCGACCTCGCCGTCCCGCTGGACGCGCTGCCTCTGTATTCATAACTGCCATGACTACCTCCTACGTGAGGTGTCCGGCAAGTGGGGGGAAGGTCATACGGCGCGGGATGGCGGTGGCGTCGACGAGAACTTGTGTCACGACGCAGGAGGTTCTCTAACTTACTCAAATGTATTAGACCAACTACCGTAAAATCAGGCAAATAGTGTGCCGATCGATAAACTCAATTAAGGGCGACGCTACTACCCCAAGTACTAGAACACGGTGACTAACGTACCAATTGGAGTGTGTGGCCATAAGACATGAGCTTCTGCAAACGGCATCTCCACGCAGCCGAGGCTCTGAGGCCATCCGTAGGTACTACGGATGAAGCCGTGTAGAGCATCACCTCCATTAAAGTATGAAACCCACGGAATTCCTGTATCATGATAGGGCGTTCCATTGGGATTAATACCCGACATTGTTGTTGTAACGTAACGTAAATAGACTGGGAAAGTACCATTAGCCGTTGGGGAGACGGCGATGCCGGTATTGACCACCGTCGAGAACGTAACTTTCCCGTTCTCGTAGAGGTGGAGCTTTTGTGGTAGTGCTTGGTCAACGACAACGACGTTATAGCTCAGGTGATCGAAGTCTCGGGACCGACCTGCTGCGACGAGAGCGGACCACGTTACTCCATTCATTTGTCCCGTCGTTGGAAGGCCATGATCCGATTGAAACCGCATAAGGGCCCCTTCGAGGATCACGTTGTAGGTTGCGGGGTTCCATTGGCTCTTGAACTGCCGGGGAAGTGAGGGAAAACGCCACACGTAGTGACCATTCTTTGCTACTGAAAACGGAGCGAGAGTTGTCGGCTTTCGCTTAGGTAGCGTAGGCCGCTTCCGTAGGGTAGTCGTTGTCGTGGGGAGCGTTGTTGTAGTCACTGGTGTATTTGTCGGTGAGGAACCGAGGACCGTCGTGGTGGTGCTCGACGGGATGGTTGTCGTGGTAGTAGTGGTACTCGTTGTCGTTGTCGTTGTCGTTGTCGTTGTCGTTGTGGGCGTGGGGCGCTTTCTCACGGGCTTCGTCACGCGGGGGACGAAAGATACTGGTAAGTACCGCAAAAATGCAAGGATCTGATCCTCAAGGGCAAGGGTGTAGACCACAGGACGGATCGCGTGTGCCCGAGGGCTCGTCGCGTGTTGCGAATCTCCTACGGCAGTGGCGGCTGCGCTGGTGGACGAACTCAGGGAAATGACAAGGAGTGGAACCGCCGTAAACGCAACGACGATGGGATGGCGGTCGAATCGCATGGAGCCACCCTATCGGCCCGGATGTGAGAATTGAGTCGCGTCACCGATCTGTAATCTAAGAATTCCGTTGGTGATTTGGCCATTCTGAGTTCGCCCGTCCGAGGTGTGAGACTGGAGTTGGACTAGATTTGCATCGTGCAAGGCGGCCACGGACTCGGTGCACGCATGCTTGGCGTCGCGGTGCTTGTGGTTGTAGTTGTGAGTGCTGCGACGATTGGTGTCGTGACTGTGGTGTCGACGCCGCGTGCTGTCGGTGCCCTGGTCTCGTCGGCGGCGACCACGACGACGGTGCCCACCACGACGACGGTGCCCACCACGACGACGGTGCCCACCACCACGACGACGGTGCCCACCACCACGACGACGGTGCCCACCACCACGACGACGGTGCCCATGACGTTCGGGTGGCCGACGGGGGTCAGTTCAGCCCTAGTGATTCCACAGTTGCGAGTATCAGCGTCTTCGTCGTTTCAACCACGTGTTGCGATAGCCAGTTTGACGAAACTGATGACCACGTGGGTGATCTTGCATCGCCTGCCTCTCACGTACTCGGAGCCCGGACCCTGCTTGACGGTGAGTGTCCATGACGTCGCGGCGTATCGCTACGACGTAGCGACGGACCAATCTAATGTGGCCATCGCCCTCGGTGAAAGGTTGTGTGAGGGACAGCTACTACGTGGTTTGTTGGTTCACTCAGCAGGAGATTACGCGGCGTTGCTGGTCGAGATGTCGGGGTATTCGACGGCGACATTTGTGCGTGTCATGAACCGGGATGCCAAAGTCCTGGGACTTGATCACACTCATTACGGTGACATCACCGGAATAGGTTCACAGGATCTTTCGACCGCGCACGATCAGGCGATCATGGCCGTCGACTTGATGAGGGCGGAGCCGATCGTTCGCCAGATCGTCGATCTTCCGAGAGTGACGCTTCCGGTGGCCGGGGTTGTGTGGTCGTATACACCCTTTGTCGGTCAGGGTGGAGTCGTAGGCGTGAAGTCAGGCTTTACGGGGTTGGCCGGCGGATGTGATGTAATGGCGATCAATTTTCGGGTAGGACACGACGTCGTGACTACCTATTCAGTAGTGCTGGGTGATCACGGAACGAACCCCATCGTGGGAGCTGGCGAGGATGCACTGGAATTAGCTCGCGCCATCCGCCCAATGTTGCGCGTTGCGCGTAGCGCGTCAGGCGTGACGGCCGTCCAGTGGTTTGGTCCGCGCGCTGACGTGGTGGCGTCGCAACGGCGCTGACGCGCGACAGTGTGATGCTGACTGGCGTGATCCGATTGAGTGAGCGCCTCTCACCGACTCGAGTGGCGTCACGATGCGCTCTGCGGCGTCACGCGCTGACGCTGTTCTCGATAGTCCTGGTCGTCACCTCCACCATAGGGTTGACTCCCGTAGCGGCGTCCGCCAGTACCTCGTCAACGGTGATCGCGGTCGGCTCTCCCTATCGGGGCTCTCCGGCTGAAGGGGGTTCTGCGGTGGTGTCAATGGCACTCGCTCCTGGGGGGGATGGCTACTACATCGTGAGAGCCGACGGTGAGGTCGATGCCTACGGCGTTCCGAATTACGGCTCGGTCAAGGCAGGTTCTCTTGGTGGAGGCGTCACGGCTACGGGAATTGCGGTTGACTCTCGTACTGGTGGCTACTGGGTAGCGTCATCGAACGGCTTGGTGTTCGCCTTTCACGCGCCCTTTCGCGGAGAGGTACATATTCCAGCGGGGGGCTGGGGGCAGTACCCCGCGGTTGTCGGTATAGCCGCGCTGGCGGACGGCCGGGGCTACGACGTTCTTCGTGCCAATGGTGCAGTCGTGTCATTCGGTGGTGTGAGGTATGGGTCACTCGCCAGCCAACTGCACTACGGCGCGACGGCTCCAGTCGTGGCTGTCGCTCTCGCTGTGGATCCGCTCACCGACGGGTACTGGATCGTGGCCTCCAACGGAGTGGTGGCAGGTTTCCACGTACCCGATCGTTCACGGCAACACATCCGAGGCGAAGGTGGCGATGGCGCCGCGCCGATTGTCGCGATGGCCGCGCTGGCGGACGGCCGGGGCTACGACCTGGTGGACGCGAGTGGCCACATTGTCCAGGTTGTCACAAGTGGTGCGGTCCGTCGTCTCGGTCAGGTATCGCCTCCGCCCGGAGCGAGCGTGAGCGCATTGGCCGCTGACTCCGCGACGGGGGGATACTACGTAGGACTTGATGCGACCGCCTTCGGAGGATATGCCAATCCGCTGCGTGATGTGAGTGCTCTGGTTCCCCAGGAGATCGATCAGGGGGTTGACTACTGCGGAAGTGGCCCGGTGTACGCGTTGGGGGAGGGCGTTGTCGTGAACGTCTACTCGGCGGGCTGGCCGAGCGGCGTCTTCATTAATTATCGATTGACCGTTGGTCCGGCGAAAGGGCGGTTCGTCTACGTGGCGGAGGATGTGATGCCGGCGGTTCACGTGGGCGAGCGTGTTGGTCCGTTGACGATTGTTGGGACGGTCCATGATGCGGCAACCTGCATGGAGACGGGGTGGGCGGATCCACCCTCTCACTTTGACTTCGCGGCGGGACACGACCAATTCGACGGACGTAACTCCACTGCCTTCGGACTGAACTTCAGCGCGTTACTCGATCGGTTGGGTGCTCGACCAGGTCTGCCACAACCCTACGGTTTGTCGGGTTCTCTACCCGCGCGGTGGCCGCGTTGGTGAGGAGCGCTGGTGTTACTCGTTCGTGGGGCCAGTGGCGAGAGGTCCGCCTAGGACGGCAGTGCTGCACAGAAGGGTGAGATAGCGGACCGTGCGACGTTCTCGAATTCGGTTCGTCCCCTGTCGATGCGACGGTCGTCGTCGCGGTCTCGATGGGTGCGGGTACGTGCACGATGTCGCGTCGCTCGCGCGGTGGGCGAAGCACCACCGAGGGTGATCTCGCGAATGACGTGAATCTGTAGACCGCCTCACGTCACTCGTTGAGTGGTACACGTCTCGCGTTGGCGATCGCCGGGCGTTGCCGTGATGGCGCTAACGGATGATCGCGTGGCGTACTGAGCGACGTACTAAAGCCGTGACGTGATCATGATACTGATCGCGACGCGACTCGTTAAGATAACGCTGACGTTAGATTTACGCCTCCGGTGGCCGGGTCGTCGGGAGTGGCCTGGTGCGGTGAGGTCACGATGGGAGAGGAGCGGAGATGAAGGTGTCGTCTGTTGTTATCGCGATGACCGCAGTGCTGGGCCTGGTCACCACGGGTAGCGTGGTGACCGCGACTGCGGGCGCGGCTAAGAAGCCCGTACCTCGCTTGGTGGTGGAGCCGTCGGGTAGTTTACGCAATAAAGAGGTCGTGCGAGTTCGGGGCATTAACTTCACTCCGAAGGATTCGGTCTTCATTGTCGAGTGTCTTGCTACTGCTAAGGGACAAAATAACTGCGACACTGCGACGGCGACTCCGGCAAAGATTACTGCCAAGGGTCAGCTACCATGGACGAAGTTCACGGTGCTCACCGGCGCGATTGGCAACGGAACGTGTGGTACGACACGAGCTAACGCGAAGTCCTGCGCCGTGAGCGTAGGCAATATTGAGGGTAAAGATACGGCATCCGCGCGAATTACGTTTGTCATTCCCGCGACCAAGTCCACGTCCAAGTCCACGTCCAAGGGCTGAGTCAGTCTGCTGTCGCGTCGCGACGCGGAGGAGTTCGCGTAAGCCCGCGAACGAGTCGAGGAGCCGGAGGAGGATGAGATGGCAGAGTCGGGCGTGGCGAAAGTGACCGTCGGCACGTCACGAGAGAGTCGTGGCTCCTCACCAGTCGCGTTGTGGCCATTTATGAGCCTTTCGGCACTCCTCGCGATTTTGTTTCTGACCTTCCTCGACAACACGGTGGTCAGTGCGGTCCTGACGAATGTGCAGTCGGAACTTCACGCTGGAGTCTCGCAGTTGCAGTGGGTGGTGGGTGCGTACGCACTTACCTTCGCGAGCCTGATGCTGATGGCCGGATCGTTGGGTGACAACTTCGGGCGCAAGCGAATCATCCTGGCTGGTGTGGTGGTCTTCTGTGTCGGCTCGGTGGTGTGCGCGATCTCTACTAGCGCATCCGAGCTGATCATCGGCCGGGTGGTCATGGGTGTTGGCGCGGCGGGTTCCGAACCCGGCACGTTGTCGATGATTCGTCACGTGTACCCTCGGCGCCGCGCACGAGCGAGAGCACTGGGCGCGTGGGCTGCGGTGTCGGGTTTGGCGCTCGCGATGGGACCGGTTCTTGGTGGCGTACTCGTGGGTTTGTGGAGTTGGCGTTCGATCTTCTGGTTCAACCTCGTCTTCGGCGCCCTGGCGTTTGTGGTGGCGCTGGTCGCTCTGCCCGAGAGTGTCAATCCGGTCCGCCGTCGGATGGACGGGTTGGGATTTGTCCTGGGAGCCCTCACGTTGGGGACCGCGACATTTGCGACGATCGCGGGAGAGTCGGCCGGTTACGCGGCGGGTGGCATCGTCTCGTTATACGTCGTCAGCGTGCTAGCGGGTGCGCTCTTCGTAGTGCACGAGCGGCGCACGACCTCACCGATGCTCAACTTGCGCTTCTTTCGTAAGCGACCTTTCGTCGGTTCAACGATCGTGGCCTACACGAGTTACTTCTCAATCTTTTCGATCTTCTTTTTCGTCGCGTTGTATCTCGAGGTCGTGGCGTCGGTCAGCGCGTACGGTCTGGCGGAGGATTTCCTTCCCCTTCTGGGCGGAATGGTCGTCTCGTCACTCTTCGCGGGTCGTTGGGTCGGTCGGGTGGGTTCACGGGTACCGCTGATGGTCGGCTGCGCTGTGGCTGCCGTGGGCGTCATCCTTACGGATCTGGTGATTTCGCCGCACGTGGGTATTTCGTCACTGGGCTGGACGATGGGAATTGCGGGGGTGGGCTTCGGAATTACTGCGGTACCCGTGAACTTTACCGCCCTTACCTCGCTGCCCGGTGAGGACTCGGGGATGGCGGCATCGACGACGAACACCGCTCGCGAATTGGGGGCCGTGACGGGCGTGGCGATCCTGGGCTCGGTGGTCAACGGCCAGTTGACCGTGAACTTGATGGCGCGTCTCGCGGCTATTGGTATACCCGTGTCTTACCGCAGTGAGGTCGTCGCGGCTATTACGACCGGAACGGTCAACCAACGGCTAGCCGGCCTGGGGGCAGTCACGAGCGCCGCGGTGCAGGCGATCATTAATAAGGTTGTCGGGGCAGCGTACGGGGCGTTTACTGATGGTTTGCATCTTGCGTTGGAGACGTCAGCCATACTATTGATCCTCTCGGCCGTTTTGGCCTACGCGACCGGTACGCGCGAACGTACGGCACCTGACGTGGATGATGGTGACTAAGCGATCCGCTGGACGCGAGTACGTAACTGACGTGCGACACTGAGTACGGTGGTTGACGCAACGAGACGGTGACGGATCAAGTAGAGCGGGGCAGTAGGTGGCCCGCGTGATCGCCCGTCGTTCGCTCGCGCGAGATCGCGTGAGATCGCGTGAGAGCAGTGCGGGTGACTCGGTCGACGTTACGTTGTCGCATCGGGTTGCCCTTGCGCTGGCAGCCGCTGATGTCAGGTTCGACGCGTTGTGTTCGCCAAGACTCGTCCGGCGTGGCTCGTGTCACGGTACCCGCAGGGCATCGGGTACCACTTGGTCGACCGTTACCTGATGGGACCACTGTGGGTAGCGTCGGTGAACAGCTAAAGACGTAGCCGTGGCGGTTGAGGGGCTGACTCGTGGGCAACTCAATGGGGTTCGCCGTTCGTGACGCGCGAGCGTCGGGTCCACTCGCTGGCACTGTCAGCGATCGTGCACGGAGAACGGAAGCACCGGGGCGTCGCGCCGTGGACATCGTGGTGGCGCGGTGTGCTCCAGTGAGAGGCCGGCGTTCCTACACTGCTCGGGGCGAGGGAGTGGTGATGAGTATGCACGCGGTGGGAATGGGCGGCGGCGCGGTGGGAATTCGCTCGCTACGTCGGGATCGGAGCCTGCTCGAACATCGGGTTAAACCGGGCACACTTCGGCGCGTCCTTGACTTCGCGCGGCCGTACCGACCGATTCTCGCTATTTTTCTCGGTGCGGTCGTCGCCGATGCGGTGGTCTCTTCCGTATCACCGTTGTTGCTACGCGAGATCATCGATCGAGGCATCTACGGTCATCACGAGGGCGTGATCATCGGTCTCTCCCTGCTGACGGCGGTACTGGCGTTGGCGGACGCGGGTCTCTCGCTCGCCGAACGACGCATTTCGGCGGTTATCGGTGAAGGACTGATCTACGACTTGCGCGCGCGCGTGTACGCGCGCATTCAGGAGATGCCGATCGCCTTCTTCGCGCGAACACAGACGGGTGCGCTGATTAGTCGACTCAACAACGACGTCATCGGTGCACAACAGGCCTTCACGGATCTGTTCTCGAACGTGGTCGGCAATGTGATTTTGGTGGTGATCATCCTTTCGGTGATGCTCTATCTAAATTGGATGATCACGGTAGTGGCTTTGTTGCTGCTGCCGGTTTTCTTGATTCCGGCGCGGTTCGTGGGTCGTCGGCTGGGCACGCTGTTCCATCGCGGCATGGAGCTGAACGCGGTGATGAACATGGTCATGAGCGAACGCTTCAACGTCGCGGGTGCGATGGTGGTGAAGCTTTTCGGTCGCCCGCACGACGAGTTGTCGACCTTCGAACATCGAGCAAGCGAAGTTCGCGATATGGGTGTACGCCAAGCCACGTACCAACGATTCTTCTTCGTCGCCCTGTCGATGCCCGCGTCACTCGCCACCGCGTTCGCTTACGGGTTTGGCGGAGTGCAGGCGTTGCACGGCACGCTTGCCGTTGGCACCGTGGTGGCGCTGACTGCCTACCTCGGACGACTGTACGGACCGCTGACCCAGTTGTCCAATCTCAACATCGACTACATGTCCGCCATCGTCAGTTTTGAGCGGCTCTTCGAGGTGCTTGATCTGGAACCGATGATCCGAGAGCGTGAGGGTGCACGCGCGGTACCAGACGGCCCGGTGGCGCTGCGTGTCGACCACGTCGACTTCTCCTACCCCGGAGCCGACGAGGTGTCGTTGGCGTCCTTGGAGGCGGTGGCCGTGCTCGACGACACCCCACGCACCCCGGTGTTGCACGACGTCTCCTTTACGGTGGCCCCCGGAACTATGACGGCCGTGGTGGGACCGAGCGGGGCGGGTAAGACCACGTTGTCGATGTTGGTATCGCGGTTGTACGACGTCGACGCGGGGTCAATCACTCTCAACGACGTGGACTTACGGGACGTGACGATGTCGTCGCTGCACGCCACCGTCGGCGTCGTGACCCAGGACGCGCACTTGTTCCACGACACGTTGCGGGCGAACCTCGCGTTCGCCAAGCCCGACGCAACCGATCAGGAGCTGGAGGCCGCCCTCCGTGCGGCGCAGATCTGGACTCTGGTTGCCGGTCTGCCCCTCGGGCTCGATACGGTGGTGGGCGAGCGGGGCTATCGACTGTCGGGTGGCGAGAAGCAACGAGTAGCCATTGCTCGGCTTTTACTAAAGGCGCCGCGAGTCGTCGTGCTCGACGAGGCCACTGCCCACCTGGACGCGGAGAGTGAGGCGGCCGTCCAGCGAGCTCTGGACGCGACAATGTCCTCGCGCACGTCGCTCGTCATCGCACACCGTCTCTCGACCGTTCGTAACGCGGATCAAATTCTGGTGATGAGTGAGGGTCGAATCATTCAACGAGGGACGCACGAGGAGTTGCTAGCGTCCGGTGGCCTCTATTACGACTTGTACCAGACGCAGTTCGCCCATCAGGGATCAACCCATCGCGTGGGCACCGCCGTCGACGTAGACGATCGAGCCGCTGGTCTGGCGTAGAAGGGGAGACAGCAGGGCGATCGCGGTATCGGCGACCGCACTCGCGTCGTGGACGTCCCAGCCGAGTGGCGCTCGATCGTCCCAGGAGTCCTCGAAGATCGAGAATCCGGGAATGGACTTCGCCGCTATCGTGCGAATCGGCCCTGCGGCCACCATGTTGACGCGAATATGATCGCCACCGACCTCGCGGGCCAGGTAGCGGCCCAGGGACTCCAGCCCTGCCTTCATCACGCCCATCCAGTCGTACATGGGGTAGGCCCGGGTTCCGTCAAAGTCAAGAGCGATGACGGACGCGCCACCGAGGGCGGTGCTCGCGCTCAGCAAGGGCCGAAAGGCACCGACGAGGGCTGCGAGCGAGTACGTGGAGATGTGCATTGCTGTCGCCACGTCTTGGAAGGGGGCCGTGAACATCCCGCTGCCCAGGCAGGTTGGCGGGGCGTAACCGATGGCGTGCACCAGGCCGTCCAGTCGCCCGAAGCGGCGGCGCACCTCATCGACCGCCGCGACAACCTCGTCGGGCTGCGTCACGTCCAATTCGATGATCTCGCCGATGTCTCCGAGGTGACGTGCGGTGCGCCGTGTGAGGGAGGTACCACGTCCCGCGCCCGAGAGCGCGATTACCGCACCCTCTTCGAGTGCTCGTTGCGCAATGGAGTACGCGAGTGAACTCTCAGTCAGCACGCCAGTGATCAGGAGACAGTGATCGGTGAGCAGAGCCATCTTGTTAGCGTAGTTCTCGACACTGAGCGCAACGGGGACGACAATGAGCACGATCGGGATCATCGGGGGCACGGGACCAGCGGGTAGGGGACTCGCCGTGCGACTGGCACACTCGGGCTATGACGTGATCATGGGATCGCGTGACGCGGACCGCGCGCGCGGCATTGCCGAGACGTTGGATCCACGCGGTGCGGGCACGATCCGCGGGACTACCAACGAAGTGGCCGCCGCGAGTGACGTCGTCGTGGTTGCTACACCATGGGAGTCGGCTGTCGCCACGGTACGCCCCCTGCGTGACATTCTTGTGGGTCGTACTGTCGTGTCCATGGTTAACGCGCTGTCGCGCGAGGGGCGTGAGTTGGTTCCCTACGCGGCTCCTCGGGGATCGATGACCGCGGAGTTGGCGGCGACTCTGCCCGAGAGCACGCTGTTGGGCGCGTTCCACCATCTGCCGGCCGCACTGATGGAAGATCTCGACAGCGGGTTGGACGCCGACGTCGTGGTAGTGGGCGACGATGAGGACGCCATCGCGTCCCTGGCGGTGTTGATCAATGGAGTGGCGGGCCTGCACGCGGTGGTCGCGGGATCACTTGCGCTGGCCGGGGCGGTGGAGGCGTTTACGGCGGTGTGTATTTCGGTGAACATTCGCCACCACGTTCACAGTTACGTTCGCCTTGCGGGGGTGACGCGGTGATTCGCCTCTACGATACCGCGCGTCAGGGCGTGTACGAGATGTCGCCGGGTCCGGTAGCGACGCTGTACAGCTGCGGCGTGACGCCGTACGACTCGGCTCACCTGGGCCACGCCTACGTGTACTTGACTTTCGACGTTTTACAACGACGGCTTCGTGACGCCGGCTATGACACGCGGTGCGTACGAAACGTCACGGACGTTGATGATGACATCCTTCGACGCGCGCGCGAGGTGGGAGTGCACTATCTCGACCTCGCGGCGCAGGAGATGGCCAAGTTTGATCGCGACATGGCCCATCTGAATCTGTTGCCGTGTTACAGCGAACCACGCGCGACGGGGGCGATTACGGAGATCCTCACGCTGATCGGCAAGACGTTCGATCAGGGCATTGCCTACGAGGTGGACGGCTTCGTGTACTTCGAGGTGGCGAAGTTCCCTCGTTTCGGCCAGGTGAGCCACGACACCCGAGCCACGATGATCGAGCTCGCTGCTCAGCACGGCGGAAACCCTGATGATCCCCGTAAACGCGATCCGCTCGACTTCGTCCTGTGGCAGCCGTCTCTCGACGATGAGCCGTCGTGGGAGTCGCGATGGGGCCCCGGGCGTCCCGGGTGGCACATTGAGTGCTCGGCGCTCGCTCTGCGTGACCTCGGTCAGACGCTGGACGTGCACGGGGGAGGGCGTGATCTGGTCTTCCCCCATCACGAATGTGAAGCGGCCCAGAGCGAGTCGGTGACTGGTGCTGCGTTCGTGAAGCACTGGCTTCACGTGGGATTAGTGGGGTTGAACGGAACCAAGATGTCTAAGTCGTTGGGCAACCTTGTCTTCGTTTCGGACCTGGTGGATCGAGTGGAGCCGGCGGCAGTGCGTCTCGCGCTGCTCGGCCAGCACTATCGACACGACTGGGAGTGGCGCGATGAGCTCCTCGCCCAGGCGCAGTCGCGCCTTTCAACATGGCACTCGAGCCAGTGCCAGAGTCCGAGTCCTTCGGTGCTCGATGACGTGCGTGCGGCGCTCGACGACGACCTCGACTGCCCATCGGCGCTTCGAGTGATCGACGAGGCAGCCGAGGCTGGCGTCAACGTCACCGAGGCCGCCGCACTGCTCGGGGTTACGCTGTAGGGAAAAAGTGGAAGGTTGTCATGCCCGATATTGAGGTGTTCCTCCCCGACGGAAGTACGCGTACGGTGCCCGAGGGCTCGCGCACGTACGACGTCGCCGCGTTGATCGGACCGCGGCTCGCGGCCGACGCGATCGCGGCGATGGTCGACGGGCGTGCGTGTGATCTAGACACCGTCCTCCACGACGGAGCGACGATCTCCATCATCACCCCGGCCAGTGACGAAGGCCGCGACATCCTGCGCCACTCCACGGCGCACGTCCTCGCCCAGGCGGTCACGCGCTTGTGGCCAGGAGCCAAGTACGCCATCGGCCCAACAATTCGTGATGGTTTCTATTACGACTTCGCTCTACCGGGCGGAGCGCACTTCAGTGACGACGACCTCACCCGGATCGACGAGACGATGCGAGCCATCATCGCCGAAGACCAGCCCTTCGTCCGTCACGAGCACTCGACGAGCGATGCTCTGGAACTTTTCAAGGATCAGCCGTACAAGGTTGAGATTATTGAGGCCGTGCGGCGCGGTGAGGTCGACGAGGGGCTCGACGACGTCGGCGACGCGAATGCGGTATCGACGTACGAGAACTCGCCCGCGTTCCGTGACTTGTGTCGGGGGCCGCACGTTCCCTCCACGGGACGTCTCGGGCACTTCGCACTCACGCGAGTGGCCGGCGCCTACTGGCGTGGGGACGAGCACAACGAGCAGTTGCAGCGGATCTACGGCACGGCGTGGGAGTCGGCTGACGCGCTGGCCGCTCACCTGCACCAACTGGCCGAGGCGGAGCGCCGCGACCATCGTCGCCTTGGTCAGGAACTAGATCTCTTCTCCTTCCCGAGTGAGTTGGGTCCGGGACTGGCGATCTTTCACCCTAAGGGTGGCACGATACGACGAGTCATGGAGGAGTACTCACGGGCTCGCCACGTGGAAGGCGACTACGAGTTCGTGTACTCACCTCACATCACGAAGGCGACTCTGTTCGAGACGTCCGGGCACCTGCAATGGTTTGCGGACGGCATGTATCCGCCCATGGAACTTGACGAGGGGCAGCAGTATTACCTCAAGCCCATGAACTGCCCGTTTCACGTGCTGATCTTCAAGTCGCGTCAGCGCAGTTATCGCGAACTACCGCTTCGGCTCTTCGAGTTTGGTTCGGTGTACCGCTACGAGAAGTCTGGTGTGGTTCACGGTCTTACTCGAGTACGCGGGATGACTCAGGATGACGCGCACATCTTCTGTACCCGCGAGCAGATGGGCGAGGAGCTGTCAAACCTGCTGACGTTCGTTTTGAACCTACTGCGCGACTTTGGTCTTCAGGAGTTCTATCTTGAGCTGTCGACACGTCCTCCGGGCAAGGCGGTGGGCACGGATGAGGAGTGGGCGGAGGCCGAGGCGACGCTGGCGAGCGTGGCCGGGACGGCGGGCCTAGCGCTGGTGCGCGACGAGGGGGGCGGGGCGTTCTACGGTCCGAAGATCTCGGTGCAAGCCCGTGACGCTATTGGACGCACTCATCAGTTGTCGACGATTCAGCTCGACTTTCAGACCCCCCAGCGTTTCGACGCAACGTTCGTAGGCGCCGATAACGCGCGACAGCGCCCGATCATGATTCACCGGGCGCTGTTCGGTTCGGTGGAGCGAATGATGGCGATACTGATCGAGCACTACGCCGGAGCGATGCCGACCTGGTTGAGTCCGGAGCAAGTTCGCGTGCTCGGCGTTCGCGATGCCCATGACGACTACGCCCGCGAGGTTGTACGGGTCCTACGCGGTGACGGCATGCGGGCGAGTATGGAGAACGCCGACGAGCCACTGGGCGCGCGTATTCGACGAGCGAAGATGGAGAAGATTCCCTACGTCGTGGTCGTGGGCGACCAGGACGTGAGCGCACGCAGCGTGGGGGTGAATGCTCGCGGATCTAACGATCCCGAGCGAGGAGTCCCCCTGGACGATTTCCGCCGTCGGGTTCTCGATCAGATCAACGCTCACGGCTCGCCCGAGGACGACTAATGCCCTTGGAGCGATTCTCGGCGGCCTGGCGTGAGCAGTACGTGACCGACGCCAGTGGCGGGGCCGTTGACGCCGGCGGGTGCGTCTTTTGTGCGTTGGCCAAGCTAGACCCAGAGGAGTCGACGGGTGTGTTGTGGCGTGGCGAGCACACCTACGTTGTTCTGAATGCCTTCCCCTACGGGTCGGGCCACGTGCTGGTCTTACCGATTCGCCACGTCGCCAAGCTCCAGGATCTGGAAGAGCCCGAGTATCGCGAGTTCTTTGAGGGAGTGCGCCGCGTCGTCGAGGCGCTCGAGGCGGCCTATCAGCCCGAGGGGATGAACATCGGTTTCAATCTGGGTCAGGCGGGTGGCGCGGGAATTCCCCAGCATCTTCACGGGCACGTTCTGCCGCGGTGGTTGGGTGATACGAACTTCATGACTACCATCGGCGAGACGCGTGTTTTGCCTGAATCACTGGCGTCTACGTGGCGCAAGGTCCACGGCGCGCTCGAATCCTGACCCGGACAGTGCGGACCGTTTAGACTCGTTCGCGACAGCCGGAGGCTCAGTGTTCGACGGAAAGTTTCGTGCAGCGTTAGATCAGACGACCGCGCCGGTAGGCCGCAAGTTGGTCACCATGGGGATATCGGCCGACGCCCTCACGGCGTCGGGGCTCGTGTTCGCCTGCGCCACGGGCTGGCTCATTGCCGTGGGCTACCACCTGGTGGCCATCGTCATGCTGACGTTGACCGGTTTCCACGACATGCTGGATGGGGCGGTCGCTAAGGCCTCGCATCGGGCGAGCCAGCGCGGTAGTTTTTTCGACTCGGTGATTGATCGTGTCTCGGACGCGGCGCTACTTGGTGGCGCGGCGTACTGGATCACGGCGCACCATCATGGTCAGCTGGTGCTGCTACCTTTCGCCATTCTCACCACTACGTTCTTGATCTCGTACCAGCGTTCTAAGGCTGAGAGTCTGGGCCTGTCGGCCAAGGGAGGTCTAATGGAGCGCGCCGAGCGCATGATCCTCCTTGGGGTGGGTCTCCTCGCCACGGTGATCTTTATTCCCATCCTGTGGCTCATGCTGGCACTTACCGCGATGACGGCGCTCGGCCGCTTTCGTCGAGTGTGGCAGGTGGCTGCCCGGCCCGCGCCCGTTCCGGTCGTGCACCGCTACGCGCATCACGCGAGCCGCCTGCGTCGCAGTGTCACACGCGCGTCGCGTCATTGAGCGTGTCGGGACGGCTCAATGTTGTGGCGTACCGCACGCTCGGCGCGGTACTTGAGTGGCTCCCCGAACGCGTCGACGTGGCGGTCGCGCGTCGAGCGGCGCGTTGGGTAGGTCGACCCGGAACGCCCACGCGTCGAGCCCTGCGCGAGAATCTGACGACGGTGACGGGGGCCGACGCGACAGTGCGCGATGATCGACTGGTCGATCGTCTGGCGTCACGCGCGATGGCCAGTTACGGGCAGTACTGGGCGGAGGGGGCGAAACTGCCGGCGCTTCCTGCGGAGGTGATCACGTCGCGGTTCGTGATAAGCGAGGGTCGTCAGTACCTGGATGAGGCCCGCGCCGCCGGGCGAGGGCTCATCGTTGCTCTGCCTCACGTGGGAAGTTGGGAGTGGGGCGGTGCCCTCCTTGCGCACGTGGGGATGCCGATGACGGCGGTCGCCGAGGCGCTCGACCCTCCCGAACTCTTTGACTGGTTCGTGGCCAAACGTGAAGCGATTGGCATTTCCGTCGTAGCGCTAGGCGACAGCGCGGGACCGACGCTGCTCGGAACGCTGCGCGCCGGTGGGGTCGTGGGGCTTCTCTGCGATCGCGACATCCAGGGTAATGGCGTCGCGGCCACCCTCTTTGGTGAGCGGGTGACGCTGCCGGCCGGCCCCGCGACGCTCGCCCTACGCACCGGCGCCACGCTCGTGGCGGCGGCGTGTTACGCCGGTCCTGGGCGTGACCATCACGCGGTGGTGCTGGCCCCAATACCCGTGCAACGCCTCGGTCGTTTGCGCGACGACGTGGCGCGCGTGACTCAAGCGGTGGCGGACGACCTGGAGAGCCTGATCCGCCGCGCCCCCGAGCAGTGGCACGTACTCGAGGCGCGGTTTCGAGCGTGACTCGCGTCGCGTTGGTGTCGCCCTACGCGCTGAGCGCCTTCGGGGGCGTGCAGGAGCAAGTGTTGGCTATGAGTCGTGAGTTGTCGCGCCGTGGTGCGGCGGTTCTGGTCGTCGCACCGGACCATGCTGACGTAACGGTGTACGACACTCCCGCGCGGATCGAGCGACTGGGTCGCCGTTGGTCGGTGCCGGCCAACGGCTCGCGGGCCCCCCTCGCCCTCTCGCCGTTCGCCGCGCACCGTGCGCGCGAGGTCGTGAGCGCGTTTCGCCCTGACGTGATTCACTTCCACGAGCCCTTCGCTCCGTTTCTTGGTTGGTACGTCGTACGCGCACACGCGTACGCCGCTGTCGCCACGTTTCATCGCAGTGGTGATGGTCCGGCACTTCGCTTGACGCGTCCCGTCCTGGCTCGTCTCGCGCGGGGCCTCGACGTCAGTGCCGTCGTGAGCCCGGCGGCGGCGATCACCCTGGAGTCAGTGGTACCTCTTCACCCGGTGGTTCTCTATAACGGCTTCGAGGTGGAACGATTCATTGAGGTGCCTCGCGAGGTTCCTGACGTAGTGACCGTGGTCTGCGTCGGGCGCCTCGAGGAGCGTAAGGGCGTGGCCACCGTGGTGGACGCGGTTCGCCGCCACAATGATCGTCGCGGCGATCGGTGGCGCCTCGTGGTGGTCGGTGACGGTCCCCAGCGTGACGCGCTCGCGGCGCGGGTCGGCGACGACGACGCGATCACTTTTCTCGGAGCGGTGGACGACGTCGTAAAGCGGACGTGGCTTCGTCGAGCGAGCGTGGTCGTGGCCGCTGCTACGCGCGGCGAGAGCTTCGGTCTGGTCATCCTCGAAGCGATGGCCAGTGAGGTTCCGGTGGTCGCGAGTGACATTCCGGGTTATCGCGAGGCGGCGGCGGGTTTCGCGACACTCTTTGCGCCGGGCAACGCCGACGCACTCGAGCGTGCGATCGTCACGGCCCTGTCAACGGTCGAGCCCGACCGGGTGGCCGCGGCGCGCTCGCACGCGCAGGGATGGTCGATGTCGAGCCTGGTCGATCGCTACGAGGAACTCTACGATCGCGCACGCGGGATCTTCCGGGCGACGCGGTAGCCTGAACGGGTGGCCACCAAGCAGCGATCGCGCTCACGGCGCTCGGCGTCCTCGCGCGCGGCCGCACCCTACGTCGCGCCGGTGCTGGACCCGACGTGGGAGAACCCCTACGCGCCCTCGACGCAGGAGCGTCTCGCACACCAGGCCGCACTTCGTCGCTTCGCTCGGCGTCGCCAGACCGTCCCGAGTGTGGTGGTGGCGACCGTCGTCGTGGTGCTGCTCGTTCTCGCGATGGTCTCGGCCTGGTTTGTTCTGGGCGCGGTGGTCGTGGCGGGCCTCTACGCCTGGTATCTGTATCGTTACCTGCGCGACTTCGAAAGACGGTCCTTGGCTCTCGAGGGGGTCTTACGCAAGTCCTTTACCCTTGCGGGCAGCGCGGGTGAGGTTGCGCGTCTCGCCACGGTGGTTGATCGCCTGTCGGCCACCTTCGGCGTCGACGGCGTCGTGCCCTACATCGTGGACGATGGCGGCTACAACGCGGCGCTCGTACCGAGCGGCGATGGTCTCTCGCTCTTCGTGACCAACGCACTGATGAGGGATTTTGAGTTGATTGAGTTGGAGGCGGTGGTCGCCCACTGCTTCGCGCGCCAGCGCATCGGCGCTCTCGGCCGTCAGGCTACCGCCGCCGCGCTCGCTCTGTCGGAGAGTACGGCTCGCCAGCTCGCCGGAGTCGGTGTGGCCTATCGCGCGGACGAGGTGGCCGCCGCCGCGATTCGTTATCCGTTGGGTCTCGCCGCGGCGCTGCGGCGCTGCGCATCGCAGACGCCGCCCTCTCATACGCTCCTGCGTGATCGGCGCTTTGAGTCGTGGCGGTGGGTGTTCTTCAATCCTGCGGCGGGACGCGACAGTATCGAGGTTGGCGACTTGGATGATCCGTTGGTTCGGGCGCGGGCTCTTGAGGAGTGGTGAGAAAAGACCGGTAGGCTAAGGGCATGAGTGCATCACACGGCGGGTCAACGGTGGGGTCGGCGCTGGTTAAGCGCGGACTGGCGGACATGTTGCGGGGCGGGGTGATCATGGACGTGGTCAATCCCGAGCAGGCGAAAATAGCGGAGGACGCTGGCGCCGTCGCGGTCATGGCGCTGGAGCGGGTCCCGTCGGACATTCGACGTGACGGGGGGGTGGCGCGGATGAGCGACCCCCAGATGATCAAGGATATTCAGGCGGCGGTGACGATTCCCGTTATGGCCAAGGCCCGGATCGGTCACTTCGCGGAGGCTCAGATTCTTCAGGCGCTGGACGTTGACTACGTTGATGAGTCGGAGGTGCTCACACCGGCTGACGAGGAAAACCATATCGACAAGTGGGCATTTACCGTGCCGTTCGTCTGTGGTGCGACCAACCTGGGCGAGGCACTGCGACGAATAGGCGAAGGCGCGTGCCTGATCCGGTCCAAGGGCGAGGCGGGAACCGGCAACGTGGTAGAAGCGGTGCGCCACTTGCGCACGATCAACGCGCAGATGCGACGTCTCGCGAGTGCCGACGCGTCGGAGCTCTTCGCGCTCGCCAAGGACCTCCAGGCGCCGTTGCCCCTGGTTCAAGAAGTAGCGGAAACGGGTCATCTTCCCGTGCCGCTCTTTTGCGCGGGGGGAATTTCGACACCGGCTGACGCGTCACTCGTTCTCCAACTGGGGGCGGAGGCGGTATTCGTCGGCTCGGGGATCTTCAAGAGTGAGGATCCGGTACGTATGGCTAACGCGATCGTGGAGGCCACGACGCACTACTCGGACGCCGCGGTGGTGGCCAAGGTGTCGACGGGGCTGGGTAGCGCGATGCGCGGAGCGGAGACGTCAACGCTGGAGACCCGGCTCGCCGAACGCGGCTGGTAGTGCGCGTCGGCGTCTTAGCCCTGCAGGGCGACGTGCGTGAGCACGTGGCGATGCTGCACGAGGTTGGTGTGACGGCGACGACGGTTCAGCGGCCCGAGCAACTCGATAACCTCGACGGTCTGATCATGCCCGGTGGCGAGTCGACTGCTATCGCCCACTTGCTGGGAACGTCGGGGCTGCGTGAGCCATTGGCGCAGCGGATGGCTCAGGGATTGGCGATACTGGGGACCTGTGCGGGACTGATCCTGCTGAGCACGACAGTGATCGACGGGCGTCTCGATCAGTGGAGTTACGCCGCTCTCGACGTCGCGGTGCGCCGTAACGGCTACGGACGTCAGACGGCGAGCTTTGAGACCGAACTCGACGTGGTCGGAGTGGGAATGGTTCCGGGAGTTTTCATTCGTGCGCCGAGGATTGATTCCGTCGGACCGGGGGTCGACGTGCTGGCCCGACACGACCACGGTGACGGTCTCCACCCCGTGCTGGTTCGCCAGGGCGCGGTGTGGGGCGCGTCATTTCACCCGGAGTTGACGAAGGATACCCGCGTCCACCGTCTCTTTCTTGATTCGATTTGAATTCTCGCTAGCATTGCTACGCCCTGCGGGGCAGGAGGAACTATGTCCGGCCATTCAAAGTGGGCAACGACGAAGCACCGCAAGGGCGCCAAGGACAGCGCACGCGCCAAGGTGTTCGCCAAACTGATTCGCCAGGTGGAGGTTGCGGCTCGCGAGGGTGGGGGTGACCCCGCGTCGAACGCGAGCCTGCGCACGATGTTCCAGAAGGCGCGCGAGGCCTCGGTCCCAATCGACACCATCGAGCGGGCGATTAAGCGTGGTACCGGTGAACTCGAAGGGGCTCGATACGAGGCGGTGACCTACGAGGGATACGCGCCGGGTGGCATCGCGGTGATCGTTGAGACGTTGACGGACAACCGCAACCGGACCAGCGCCGAGATAAAGCACCTGTTCGCGAAGAATGGGGGATCGATCGCGGAGCCGGGAGCCGTGGCGTGGCAGTTCGACCGCAAGGGAGTGGTCGAGGTTCGCGGCCCGGTGGACGAGGATCAGTTGCTGGAGTGGGTTCTCGAGGCGGGTGGCGAGAACTTCGAGGCCTCGGGCGACAACTACGTCGTCACGACCGATCCGAGTGCCCTGGCACTCGTGCGTGATGCTCTCGAAGGATTTGGCGTGGGAATCGTGAGCGCCGAACTGACACTGGTGGCCCAGAACGAGATCCCCGTGACTGATGAAGGGGAAGCGAAGAAGGTACTACGACTCATGGATGCGCTGGATGATCACGATGATGTACAGAACGTCTTCGTGAACGCCGATTTCCCCGATGAGGTTCTGGCGGCTTTCGAAGGGTAAGTCCCCGTGAGCGTCGGTGGAGCGGTAGTATCGAACGTATGTTCGTGCTTGGCGTCGATCCTGGGTTGACCCGTTGCGGATTCGGCCTCATCGAGGGTTCGTTGGATGACGTGGAGCGCTTTCGAGCGGTGCGTGCGGGCGTGCTGGCCACGGATCCCGCGCAAGGGGTCGAAGAGCGTCTCGCCACGCTCCTGCTGGATTTGAGTTCGCTGCTGTCCGACACGCATCCCGACGCGGTAGTCGTGGAGCGGGTTTTCTTTCAGAGAAACGCCCGCACGGCTATTTCGGTGGCTCAGGCGAGCGGCATCGCGGTCGCTCTCGCGGGATCACGCGAGATGATCGTGCGACAGTTCACCGCTCAGGAGGTGAAACTGGCGGTGACCGGGTATGGCGCGGCCAGCAAGATGCAGGTGCAGGGCATGGTCGCGCGGCTGTGTGGTCTGGCGACCATTCCTCAACCCGCCGACGCCGCGGACGCTCTGGGCCTGGCCATCACCTACTTCGTCACCGCACGTACCGAGCAGCGCCTGGCCGCGGGGCGGTTGTCGTGATTGGGTGGCTCAGTGGACGGGTGGTGTACCACCGCGCCGACGGCACGGTGGTACTCGACGTGAACGGGGTCGGCTACCAGGTTCGCGTCGCTGCACGCGACGTGCTGTTTTCGGGAGACGTCACCGAACTCTTTGTTGAGACGGTCGTGCGTGATGACGCGATCGTCCTGTACGGATTCGCGCAACCCGAGGAGCGAGAGTTGTTTACGCTGCTGATGGCTACCCCCGGCGTGGGTCCGTCGACGGCAATGGCCGCCTTACGCACCATGAGCGCTGACGAGTTGACGCGCTCCATTGACGGCGGCGACGTGCAACGTCTTTCAACGATCCCCGGGATCGGTACGAAGACGGCGAGCCGCATTGTGCTGGAGCTACGGGGCAAACTGGCCGAGGCCCCCGAACTGGCTCCGCCGTTGGCCGGCGTGGTCGACGAGGCGCTGCGCACGCTGGGTTACAGCGCAGGTGAGATCCACGCCGCGCTGCACGGCGTAACCCTGCCCGACGACGAGGGTGAAGCGCTGCGCGTCGCCCTCGCGAGGGTGCGTCGCTCGTGACGCGCCGCGAGAGTGACCTGGCGACGGCATTCGACGCGGACGGCGACGTCGACGCCGGGACGGGTCTCGTTGTTCCGATCGCTGACGATCATGAGCGCCACGCTGAGGTGTCGCTACGGCCGTCGTCGCTGTCGACGTTCGTGGGCCAGCGTGATCTGGTTGGCCATCTCGAGATTGTGCTGGGTTCGGCTCGCGCTCGGGGCCAGGTCTGTGATCACTTGCTCTTCGCGGGTCCACCGGGACTCGGCAAGACGTCGTTGGCGGCGATCGTCGCCCACGAAATGGGCGCGACTCTGCGGGTGACGTCGGGTCCGGTTCTCGCTCGCCCCGGGGATCTCGTGTCACTTCTCAGCGATCTGCGCGACGGCGACGTTCTCTTCATCGACGAGATTCACCGGCTCGGACGCGCGGTGGAGGAGGTCCTCTATCCGGCGATGGAGGACCGCCGCCTCGACGTGATGATCGGGCGGGGACCCTCGGCCCGCGCGATTCGCCTCGACCTAGGTGCGTTCACCCTGATCGGGGCCACGACGCGAACGGGATTGGTGGCTGCACCGCTGCGCGATCGCTTCGGCTTCGTCGGTCAGTTGGATCTCTACGACTCCGAGGAACTCTCGGCGATCGTGACGAGGTCTGCATCCCTGCTGGGGGTGACAATCGTGGACGACGCCGCCCGTGTTATCGCGGACCGCAGTCGGGGAACGCCACGCATCGCGAACCGGCTTCTGCGTCGAGTGCGCGATGTCGCGGCCGTGCGCGAGGAGACGGTCGTCACGAGCACCGTGGCGACCGCAGCACTCGACTTGTTCGGCGTGGACGAGCGGGGACTGGACAAAATCGATCGACGGATCCTGGGCCTGCTCTGTGGCCCCTTTTCGGGCCAGCCCGTGGGGTTGGTGACGCTGGCTCAGGCCTGCGGCGAAGAACCCGCCACCATCGAGGACGCCTACGAACCGTACCTGCTGCGCGAAGGCTTCCTGGTGCGCACACCGCGGGGGCGCCTCGCGACCGAACGAGGCTATCGCCATGTCGGGCGTACTCCCCCCGGCGGCGGCCTGGTCTAGCGCAGCGCCGCGGACCGACTAGGGTTTCGGTGGTCTATTGACGGAGGATTCCCACATGTTCGCAGCTTCGAGCGGTAGCTCGTCGTCGATCCTGATCATCTACGTGGTGATCTTCGCGGCGCTGTACTTTTTGTACTTGCGGCCGCGATCGAGGAAGCAGAAGGCCGCGCGCACGGCCGCGCGCAAGGTGGAGGTGGGTGATCGCGCCCAGACCATCGGCGGTTTCGTGGGAACGGTGATTTCCCAGGGCGACGAGTTGATCACCCTACGCAGTGCGAGCGGCGTGGAACTCGACTTTGTTCCGTCGGCGATTGCCCGTCGATTCGACCCGGTGATACCGGAGTCTCGTGACGACGAGGAGCACCCTGACGAGGGCACCGGCGCCGCCGACGGCGACGGCGACCACCAGTAATGGCAACTCCGGCCAGATCGCGTCGGTCGCTGATCGTCAGCCTCGCGCTATCGATCGTGATCTCGATTGGGGCCCTGGTCACCACTCTGTCGCTGGGGTGGGGACCGAAGTTAGGGCTCGACCTCGCCGGGGGACTGTCGGTCGTCTACAAGCCGGCCACCACGACGAGCAACGCCAACATGCAAGAGGTTGTGACGATCTTGAGCAACCGCGTCAACGGTCTCGGAGTCTCGGGGGCTCAGGTGAATCTCCAGGGCAAGGACGTGGTCGTGAGCGTGCCGGGTGTGACCGACGCGCGTCAGGTCCTGGCGACGATTGGCCAGACCGCGCAGTTGCTCTTTCGACCCGTGTTGTGTCAGGTGGCACCGCCCTCCACGACGGCGCACGCGGTCAAGAAGATCCCTGCGTGTGCGAGTCAGTACCTGCTCAGTGCCGCCAATTTGAACGTGCAGCCGGCGCCCAATACGGTGGCTGGCTTCACGATGAACAACGTCCCGGCGGATCCGGCGTACGCCTCCATTGCCTCGACTCCTCCCGCCAAGGACGAGCCTAACAAGGACGTCATTCTGCCCGTGTTGGGTAGTCACGGCGTCCGCTATCTGCTAGGGCCAGCGCAGATGACCGGTCAGTCCATTGGCAAGGCTTTTGCCCAGCAGGACGCCGCCGGTGCGTGGGTAGTGAATTACACGCTGACGTCCTCGGGAAGTCCCCTGTGGGACTCGGTGGCGCGCGCTAACTTCCACCAGTTGGTCGCGATCGAGCTCGACGGCGTCGTGCAGTCGGCTCCCGTCATCCAGCCCACGGACGCCTCACCGACCAGTTTCGGAGGATCCGGACAGATCTCCGGATCGTTCACGGAGGGGTCGGCGAAGAATCTGGCGTTGGCCATGCAGTTCGGTGCTCTGCCCGTTCGCCTCGTCGCCCTCACGACCCAGACGGTCTCGCCGACCCTCGGCCACAGTTCGTTGGTGGCTGGTCTCGTCGCGGGCCTGGTCGGCCTGGCTCTCGTGCTGCTCTACACCATCGTCTACTACCGGCTCCTGGGCCTGGTCATCGTACTGGGTTTGGGAGTAACCGGGGGGTTGCTGTGGGCGATTATCTCGGCGTTGGGTCACACGGCCCTGGCTCCGAGTTTCACTCTGGCGGGCGTAACCGGACTGATCGTCTCCATTGGTATCACGGTGGACAGTTACGTGGTTTACTTCGAACGTTTGAAGGATGAGACCCGGGCGGGACGCTCGATTCGCACGTCGGTGGACCGCGGGTTTCACTCCGCGTGGCGCACGGTATTGGCGGCCGACACGGTTAGCCTGCTCGCCGCCGTCCTGCTCTATCTGATCGCCGTGGGCGACGTGCGTGGTTTCGCGTTCTTCCTGGGGCTCTCTACGATCATGGATGTTCTCATCACTTGGTACTTCACGCGTCCACTCGTCGTGCTACTCGGACGACGCAACGCGGGGGGGAACTCTGCGTTGTCGATGGCGGCGGGTCTCGTCGTAGGAGGCACTCATGAGTGACAACAACGTCGTCAAGACGATCGAGGAGCCTCGCCGCTACGGACGGTTCGCGCGCCTGTACCACGGTCTGACCACCGTGGACTTCGTGGGACGCAGGCGTACGTGGTTCACGATGTCACTGATTGTGATCGTGCTCGGCATGGGGTCGCTCGCGATTCGTGGTTTCAATCTGGGGATCGACTTTCGCGGTGGTAGTTCGTGGGAGGTGTTGGCACCGCACTCGTCGATCACGGCGGTGACCCACGCGGTTGACGCTGCCGGCCTCAGCCAGCCCACCGTGGAGAAGTTGGGTAGCAAGACCTACCAAGTCACCGCCGATCTCAACTCGCTGTCGAGCGCGCAGCAGGGCGTGGTCACCACACGGGTGGTCAATGCCCTGGCCAAGGTGGCGGGAACGTCACCCAACCAGGTATCGACGGCGAGTGTCGGACCTACGTGGGGCGGGCAGATCACCCAGCGAGCCCTAGAGGCGCTCATTGTCTTCTTTATCGCCGTGATCGCCTATATCAGTCTTCGCTTCGAACCCAAGATGGCGGTGGCCGCATTCGCCGCCATGATCCACGACCTCCTGGTGACGGTGGGGGTGTACTCGCTCTTCGGCTTCCAGATCACACCCGATACGGTGATCGCGGTACTGACGATTCTGGGGTACTCGCTGTACGACACGGTGGTGGTGTTCGACCGCATACGCGACAACACCGCGGGCGTGCTCAAATCGGGAGAACTGAGTTACGCCGACATGGTGAACCTGTCGATGAACCAGACGCTCGCCCGATCGATCAATACCTCCCTCGTGGCGATCCTGCCCGTGCTCTCCGTACTCATCGTCGGTGCCTACATCCTGGGCGCCACGACGTTGCAGAACTACGGTCTCGCCCTCGTAGTGGGACTCTTGAGCGGAGCGTACTCCTCGATCTTCATCGCAAGTCCGCTGCTCTCGATTCTGAAAGAGCGCGAGCCGCGCTTTCGCGAGCTGTCGCAACGGGTGAGTCAACGAGCGGCTCGGCCCGTGCTGACCCCCGTCGCGGCGGCGATGATCACGTCGGAGGGTTCGCCGACCCCCCGTCCCACCTCAGCCTCGCGAGCGAAGGGTCCGGCAATTCAGGCGCGGGCGCGTAAGCCGAAGCGTCGATAGTCGCCGGTAGGCTGACCGTATGGTCAGTGTCAGTTCCCGCTCGAGCGATATAGCACTGTCGACGTCGCTCGAGCGGCTTATTGCGCGGTACCACGAGCATCACGAGGTCGGTGACGAGGACCTGATTCGCCGGGCGGGCGAAGCGGCGATTGCCGCTCACGAGGGGCAATTGCGTCGAACCGGTGAGCCCTACGTGACTCACCCGATCGCCGTGGCCGGCATCGTGGCGGAGCTGGGACTGGACGCACCCACGATTGCTGCCGCGCTGCTTCACGACGCCGTCGAGGACACGGGAATGACTATTGATACGCTGACCAGAGACTTTGGTGAGCAGGTCGCCGCGGTGGTGGACGGAGTGACGAAGTTGGATCGCCTGGAGTTCGACTCCAAGGAGGCGCAGCAGGCCGCGACGATCCGCAAGATGTTCATCGCGATGGCCCGTGACTGGCGCGTGCTGCTGATCAAGCTGGCGGACCGGTTGCACAACATGCGCACGATCTCGGTCATGCCGATGGCGCGTCAGCGCGCCATCGCCCAGGAAACCCTCGACGTCTACGCCCCACTGGCGCATCGTTTGGGCGTGCAGCAGGTGAAGTGGCAACTGGAGGATCTGAGTTTCGCGACCCTGCACCCCAAGCGCTACGCCGAGATTGAGCAGATGGTGGCGACGCGCCAGCCCGAGCGCGAGGCGTATCTTGAGGAGGTCATGAGCACCCTGGAAGCGAAGTTGCGGGACTTCGCTATTCCCGCCGACGTGCGGGGCCGCCCGAAGCACTTGTGGAGCATCTACGAGAAGATGGTGATCGGTGGCAAGGAGTTCGATGACATCTTTGACCTGGTGGGCCTACGGGTCATCGTCGAAGAGGAGCGCGACTGCTGGGCCGTGCTGGGGGCGATTCACGCCCTGTGGTCACCCGTGCAGGGTCGTTTTAAGGACTACATCAACTCGCCTAAGTTCAATCTCTACCAGTCGCTACACACCACCGTGATCGGGCCGCGTGGCAAGTCGGTGGAAGTGCAGGTTCGTACTCAGGAGATGCACCGGCGAGCCGAATTCGGTATTGCCGCGCACTGGGTGTACAAAGAGGGAGCGTCGACCAAGGAGATTGCGTGGATGCAGCGACTGGCCGACGTCGAGGAGGAGGAGCGCGACCCCATCGCGTTTCTCGAGGCGTTGAAACTGGATCTCGGCCACGACGAGGTCTACGTGTTCACTCCGAAGGGACGTGTCATCGCCCTGGTGGAAGGGGCGACGCCCATCGACTTCGCCTACGCGGTGCACACGGAAGTGGGCCATCACTGCGTGGGTGCGAAGGTCAACGGTCGACTCGTTCCCCTTGACACGACGTTGCATTCGGCGGACGTCGTCGAGATTGTGACGAGCCGAAGCGAGTCGGCCGGACCATCGCGGGACTGGCTCAAGATTGTGAAGTCCTCGAGGGCTCGTTCCAAGATTCGACAGTGGTTCCAGCGCGAGCGACGCGAGGACGCCATCGAAGGCGGTCGGGAGGAACTCGTGAGGGCGCTGCGCCGCGAGGGGATGCCCATTGCCACGACCCTGGCGTCGGGCGCGCTCGACGCCGTTATCGCGTCGCTGTCGTTGGACGATCTGGAGTCGCTCTTCCAGGCGATCGATTCGGGGCAGATCTCCGCTCTGGCGGTGGTGCAACGACTCGACCGCGAATTGCACGGAGGCGACGCGGAGCAGTTGCCGACGACCGTGGCCAAGGCCCCGCGCTCGACGCGCGACCGTCCGCGGTCGGCGGGGGTCTACGTGGAGGGTCTGGATGACGTCATGGTGCACCTGGCGCGGTGTTGTTCGCCGGTGCCGGGGGATCCGATCATGGGCTTCATTACCCAGGGCCGTGGCGTATCGGTTCACCGCGACGACTGCTCGAATGCGGTGGCGCTGGCCCGACGCCTCGGAGAGAGGGTTATCGATGTCGAGTGGGACGCCGGAGCCAGCGGGCAGTACCGCGCCGTCCTCGAGATCTTGGCTTTTGATCGGTCACGACTTTTGCTGGACGTGTCCAAGGTGGTCGCGGAGTACCACCTGAACATCATGTCGAGTTCCACGACGACCTCGGGTTCACGGATCGTGCGGATGGTGTTCGACGTGGAACTGGCGGACCCGGCGCACTTGTCCAGTTTGCTGGCGGCACTCAAGTCCGTGGATGGTGTCTTCGACGCCTTTCGTCAGCTGCCCGGCCAGAACAAGTCGTCATGAGCGAGGTTCCCATTTTGCGCGCACCCGTGGGGACCCACGACGTCCTTGGCCCGGAGTCGGCCCGGTGGGAGGGACTTATCGCGACCTTCGCCCAGTTCGCCTATCGCTACGGGTTCTCCCTGGTCCTTACGCCCCTATTCGAGGACGTCGGAGTGTTCAATCGCGGCATTGGCGAGGACAGCGACGTCGCGACCAAGGAGATGTACGTCTTTGAGGACCGGGGCGGACGGCACTACGCGCTGCGCCCCGAGGGGACGGCGTCGGTGGTGCGTGCCTTCGTGCAGCATCAGCCGGTGACGCCCTGGAAGGCGTGGTACGTGACGCCGGCCTTTCGCTACGAGCGGCCGCAGTCCGGACGCTACCGCCAGCATCACCAACTGGGGGTCGAAGCCCTGGGCACTGACGACCCCGCGTTGGACGTGGAGGTCATCGCACTGGCGTGGCGTTTCTTTCAGTCACTCGGATTGACGCGCGTTCGCTTGGTGATCAATTCGATGGGTCACGATGAGTGTCGGGGTCGGTACGTCGCCGCGCTGCGGGCGCACCTGGAGGCGAACGCGTCACGGCTATGCGACGAGCATCGCGAGGTGTGGCGTCGCAATCCACTTCGTCTGCTCGATTGCAAGCGCGACGAGTGCGTGGCCGTGACCGGCGTGGGACCCCAACTGCCGGACTACCTCTGCGACGACTGCCGCGCTCATTTCGCCCAGGTGACCGAGGGACTCGTGCAGTTGGGTGTGCCCTGGACCCGTGACCCCCGCCTGGTACGCGGTTTCGACTACTACACCCGCACGACGTTCGAGTTCGTCGCCGACGCGCTCGACGGAGCTCAGAACGCCATCGGTGGTGGCGGTCGCTACGACGGTCTGGTCGAACGGCTCGGGGGGCCAGCAACGAGCGGGATCGGCTTCGCCAGCGGCGTAGAGAGGCTTCTGCTGGCCCTCGGCGCGGAGGGCGTGACGACGTCACTGGTGCGACGGGAGTTGGATGTCTTCGTCGTGGACACGACCGGTCACGACGCCGCGACGACACTTTTGGACGACCTGCGCGGCGCGGGATTCGCGTCGGATCGGGCCTACGACGGACGCTCGATGAAGGCGCAGATGAGGGTGGCCGATCGTTCGGGGGCGCGGGTGGCGGTGCTGGTGGGGCCGCGGGAGGAGTCCGCCGGCCAGGTTACGATTAGGGACCTGCGCTCCGAGGAATCCGTGCCACAGCATTTGGTGGCGCGACACGACCTCGTGGCGACGCTGACCCGACTACTGACGAAGTGACCACGATGACCCCAGACCACGAAATTACTGACCTGCGCGACTCCCTGTGCGCCACACTGACGAGCGACGACGTGGGGCGCCGTGTGAGCGTGTGCGGATGGGTAGCGCGGCGGCGCGAGCACGGCGAGCACCTCGCGTTTCTGGACCTTCGTGACTACTCGGGCCTGCTGCAGGCGGTGATCGAGGGCTCGTTGGACGTACGTCCGGAGTCGGTTGTACGCGTGACCGGCACCATTACGGAGCGACCCGAGGGGACCCGTAACGAACACCTCGAGACGGGTTCGATTGAGTTGACCGACTGCGACGTCGACATTCTTTCCGTGGCCGAGACGCCGCCGTTTCCGCTCGACGAGCGCGTTGACGTGGACGAGGCGCTGCGGCTTCGCTGGCGCTTCCTCGACCTGCGTCGGGGCTCGCTCGCCCGCAATCTGCGCCTGCGCGCGCGGGTGAATCGCGCGCTGCGCGAAGCTATGGACGAGCAGGGATTTTGTGAGGTGGAGACGCCTCTGTTGTGGGCCCCGACGCCGGAGGGAGCACGCGAGTTCGTGGTGCCCTCGCGCCTGCATCCTGGCGATTTCTACGTTCTGCCCCAGAGTCCCCAGATCGCGAAGCAACTTCTGATGGTCGGTGGGATGGACCGTTACTACCAGATCGCCCGGTGCCTACGCGATGAGGACCTGCGAGCCGACCGTCAGTTCGAGTTCACCCAGCTCGACCTGGAGGCCAGTTTCGTGACCCAAGAGGACGTGATGCGTTTCGTGTCGCTTGCGGTCCTCAACGCCGCCGAGGTGGCGACCGGCGTTCGTCCGGAGTCGATCGACACGATGACCTGGGCGGAGGCGCGCGATCGCTACGGTACGGACAAGCCGGACCTTCGCTTCGCCATGACGCTGCAGGATCTCTCGCCGGTGTTCGCCACCACGTCGGTGCGCGCCTTCGCCGCGCCAACGGTGAAGGCGCTGCGCGTACCCGACGGCGCGGCGTTAACCCGCCACCGGCTCGACCAGCTCACGGATCAGGCTCGTGAGCTCGGCGCGAAGGGGTTGGCGTGGTTCCGTCTCACCGCCGACGGGATCGACTCCCCACTCGCGAGGTTCCTGTCGGAGTCGGAAAGTGCGGCGATCGCCGCCGTGGACGGTGCGCGGCCGGGAGACCTCGTCCTAGCCATCGCCGACGACTACGACGTGGCCTGTCGGGTACTCGGCGCGCTACGCGTAACTCTGGGCTCGCCGCCGGTGAGTGAGGGCCCGCACCGTTACCTGTGGATCACCGAGTTTCCGCTCTTCGAAGGCGTCGACGAGGACGGCAACGTGATGGCGGCCCATCACCCCTTCACGATGCCCCACCCCGACGATCTGGACCTGTTGGAGAGTGATCCGCTGCGCGTGCGTTCCCAGTCCTACGATCTGGTCCTGAACGGCTGGGAACTTGGTAGCGGATCCGTGCGTATCCATCGAGCCGACATCCAGTCGCGCATCTTTCGCACGCTGGGCATTAGTGACGAGATCGCGGAGAGTCGCTTTGGCTTCCTCCTCGGAGCCTTTCGCTACGGGGCGCCGCCTCACGCGGGCTTCGCCTTCGGTATCGACCGCCTCGTCGCGATCTTCGCGGGCGAGGAGAATATCCGCGAGGTCATCGCTTTTCCCAAGACTCAGTCGGGCACCGACCTCATGACCGGGGCACCCAAAGCCATCACGCCACGTCAGCTGCGCGAGTTGCGCTTGGCGCCTCTCGCGAAGGGCTAAGTCACGTCGCTCTTTGACGACGCCCTGGCCGAGCGCCTGGCGCGCCTGGCGCCCCTGGCCGACGCACTGCGCCCGCGCCGATTCGATGACGTGGTCGGTCAGGCTCACCTGACGGCGCCAGGGGCTGCCCTGCGACGTCTCGCCGAGTCCGGGCGTCTAGGTTCATCAATTTTGTGGGGCCCCCCGGGAACCGGTAAGACCAGTCTCGCCCGCATCGTCGCCGAGGCAGCCGGGTACGAGATGGAAGGTATCTCGGCGGTGAGCGCGGGTGTGCGCGAGGTGCGTGAGGCGCTGGAGCGATCGCGCCAGCGTCTGGCCGAGCGTGGTGTGCGCACGGCTCTGTTCATCGACGAGGTTCACCGCTTCAACAAGTCTCAGCAGGATCTCCTACTCCCGGCTAGTGAGACGGGAGCCATCGTGCTGATCGGCGCGACGACGGAAAACCCCTTCTTCGAGGTCAACGCCGCGTTGATGAGTCGCTGTACGCTCTGGCGCCTCACGGCGTTGCGCGACGAGGACCTCGAGGAGCTCTGTCGGCGTGGCGCTGTTTTGCGCGGGGTGAAGCTGGGCGAGGGAGTGGCGTCGGCGTTAGCGATCACGGCCGAGGGTGACGCTCGCGCGGCGTTGACCACGCTGGACACCGCGGTGGTCTTAGCTCAAGGTGAAAGTGAAGGTGAGGGTGAGGGTGACGGTGAGGTCGTGGTGACCCGCGAGCACGTGACGCTCGCGCGCGACGGGCGCCTGGTGCACCAGTCACGTGATACGCACTACGACCAGATCAGTGCCTTTATCAAGTCGGTACGCGGTTCGGACCCCGACGCCGCCCTCTACTGGATGGTGGCGTTGTTGGAGGCGGGGGAGAGCGCTCGTTTCGTGGCGCGCCGCCTGGTGATACTGGCCAGTGAGGACATCGGGGTCGCCGACTCCTCGGCGCTGGTTCTGGCCCAGGCTGCCGCGCAGGCGGTGGAGTTCGTGGGGCTGCCCGAGGCACGACTGACACTCGCGCACGCGACGTTGGCCCTGGCGCTGGCTCCGAAGAGTAATTCGGCCACGCGGGCCCTGGCCGCTGCGCAACGAGCACTGCGTGAGGGCGGCTCAACCGACGTGCCGGCGTCATTGCGCGACGCCCACTACCGAGGAGCGGCGAGCCTCGGTCACGGACTCGGCTACCAGTATCCCCACGACGCCCCGAGTGGGTGGGTGGACCAGCAGTATCTTCCCGACGCCCTCAACGGGTTGACGCTGTACGAGCCCACCGTGCACGGAGATGAGGGTACGTTGGTGCGCGAGTGGCGTCGGCGCCAGTCGACGGGTGGGAATGCGCCAGCACCCCCGACGGGGGACCCGGTTGACTCCTCAGACCCGGACGCGAGCGGGTCGCCGGTAGAGTAACTGCGTGGATTCCGCCGACCTGCGCACAACGTTCCTGCAGTACTTCGCCGAGCGTGGGCACACCGTGGTGCCATCGGCGAGCCTGATTCCCCACGACTCCTCACTGTTGTTCACGATCGCCGGCATGGTGCCCTTTAAGCCCTTCTTTTTGCAGGAGGAGGATCCCCCGTACCCACGAGCGGTATCCATTCAGAAGTGCTTTCGTGCGCCGGACATCGACATCATCGGTACGACGCAGCGTCACTTGACGTTCTTCGAAATGATGGGCAACTTCTCGTTCGGCGACTACTTCAAGGCCGACGCCATCACTCTGGCGTGGGGCCTGGTCACTGAGGGTTTCGGTCTGGATCCCGAGCGCCTGTGGGTCACGGTGCACACGACCGACGACGAGGCCGAGGAGTTGTGGCGCGACCTGGTGGGCGTGCGCCCCGAACGGATCCAGCGCCTGGAGGAGGACAACTTCTGGTCGATGGGCGATCGCGGCCCGTGCGGACCCTGTTCAGAAATCTTCTACGACAAGGGGCCGGCTTTCGGCGCTGACGGGGGACCCGCCGAGGGCGGCGACGACCGATTCATCGAGATCTGGAATCTGGTGTTCATGCAGTACGACAAGGGACCGGGGGGGGCGCTCAGTGAACTCCCGACCAAGAACATCGACACCGGGGCGGGCTTTGAGCGCGTCCTGTCGATCCTCAACGGGGTGGAGTCGGTCTTCGCCACCGACCTCTTCGCCCCACTGCTGGAGGCGGCCTCGCGCGCGATTGATACCCCGTACGGACGTGATGAGGCGGCCGACGTGGCCATACGCCGGATCGCCGATCACGGGCGGGCAATGACCATGCTGGTCGCGGACGGCGTCCTGCCGTCCAACGAGGGACGCGGTTACGTGCTGCGACGCCTGATTCGTCGTGCCGTACTGGCGACGCGACGCGCGGGCGCCGACCGCCCCCTGAGCGAGGCGCTCGTGGACGCGACGATCGCCAAAATGAGTTCGGCCTACCCCGTGCTCGAGAGTGATCGTGACCTGATTATTTCGGTGCTCGAGCGCGAGGAGGTGGGTTTCGCGCGCACCCTGCGCACGGGTATGACGCTGCTCGAGGAAGCGCGCGATGACGTCGTCGCCCGCGGGGCGACCGTGTTTCCGGGCGACGTTGCCTTTCGTCTTCACGACACCCACGGCTTTCCCATCGAGCTCACCGCGGAGGTGGTGGCCGAGTCGGGTCTGACGGTCGAGCGGGCGCAGTTTGACGAGGCGATGTCGGCTCAGCGTACTCGGGCGCGGGCGGCGGCTAAGACGCTGCGCGCCGCCGACGACGTGCACTACCGCTCGCTGGTGGAGCGTCACGGCGTGACGCCCTTCGTGGGTCGCGACGTGAGCCGCTACAGCATCGAGACCACGGTCCTGGCCGTTCTGCGCGACGAGAGCGGGGCCGTGGAGCTGTTCATGGAGGCCACACCGTTCTACGCCGAGGGTGGCGGACAGGTGGGCGACACGGGGACGATCGTCACCGAGACCGGCCGTCTCGAGGTCGACGACACTCAGAGCGTGGCGGGAGGGCTCGTCGTGCACCGGGGTCGGCTGAGCGGGGAGGTGGTACCGGGCCAGGTGGCGGTAGCGACCATCGACGCCGGGCGCCGCGAAGCGACGCGGCGTAACCACACGGCGACCCATCTCCTGCACGCCGCCCTGCGTAGCGTGCTCGGTGATCACGTCCGCCAGCAGGGATCCTTCGTCGGACCCGATCGACTTCGCTTCGACTTCTCACACGGTTCACCCCTGGCGCCCGCGGAGAGCGAGGCCGTCCTGACGATGGTGAACACTGACGTGGTGACCAACGACGAGGTGGTGACCGTACAGACGACCAAGGAGGAGGCGCAGCACATGGGCGCGGTCGCCTTCTTTGGCGACAAGTACGGAGAGCGGGTGCGCGTCGTACGCGCGGGCGCGCACAGCCTCGAGTTTTGCGGGGGCACCCACGTCGATCGCCTCGGTGACATCGGTCAGATCCAGATTGTGGGTGAGACCTCGATCGGTGCGAACACCCGTCGGGTGGAGGCGGTGAGTGCGATGGGGGCGCAGTGGCGCACCTCCGCGATGACGTCGACGTTGGCGTCCGTGGCGGCGTTGCTCAAGACCTCAACCGAGGACGTGGTGCCGTCACTCGAGCGACTGATCGAGCGTCAGCGCAATATCGAACGCGAGGTTGTCACCCTGCGCCAGCGAGCTTTGTCATCCCTGGCGGATGAGTTGGACCACACGTCGTCGGGTGACCGGATGGTCGTGCGCGTGGACGGCTACTCCGGTGAGCAGTTGCGCACTCTGGCTGGTGATCTGCAGCGCCGGGGCCGGCGTGTCGTCGTCGTGGCGGGCGCGCAGGGAGACAAGGTTGCCGTCGCGGTCGCCTCGGACGACAGCCTGGACGCGCAACGGGTGGTACGTGAGTTGGCGCCGCTGGTCGGTGGCGGTGGCGGTGGTACGTCGCGTCTGGCGCTCGCCGGTGGTCGTGACGTAGACGGGGTGGATCGGGTTCTGGCCGCCGCCTCGGTGCTGTAGGTACGTGGGACGGGCCATGGGGCTCGACCCCGGGAGTCGTCGCTGCGGCGTCGCGGTCAGTGATACGCGGCGCACGATGGCGTTTCCCCGTCCGGCACTGGCCGTGGACGAGGGGCTCGTCGGGTCGTTGGCGGACCTGATCGCCGAGGAGGACGTGACGACCGTGGTCATCGGTCATCCACTGGCACTGTCGGGACGGGCGACGTCGAGCACTGAGGTGGCGGGGGCGTTCGCCGATAAACTTCGTGCGCGAGTCGCGTCGCTCGAGATCGTGCGCTGGGACGAGCGACTGACGACCCACGAGGCGACACGAGCACTACGCGAGGCCGGCCATCGAGGGACTGCTCAACGCGGACGGGTGGACAGCGCGGCGGCCGTCATTCTGCTCCAGAATTTTCTTGACGCGTGGCGCCGTGACTAGACGCGCGCGGCGGGCGCTCGCCGCGGGGGTCGCGAGCGTTCTCGTGGTCGCCGTCGGATGGGCCGTCGCGTCGACCGTCTTGGCTCGCCGGAGCGTCGTGGTCGTCGTCGAGCCCGGACTGACGCTACGCGAAGTCGCGGCCCAGTTGTCGGTCGATCGGGGGGCGCCCTTCGCCCGGTCGTTTCTCGGTGACGCCGTCGAACTGGCCCGCGAGAGCCCCTACCACCCGGCCGGGTCCTTGGAGGGGCTGATCGGCCCGGGCCGCTACGTGGTCGCGCCGTCGGAGTCGCCCCGAGAGGTGCTCGGCGCCATGGTGGGTCGATTCGCGCGTGAGGCTCGTACGACGGGCCTGTCGCCGACGACGACGGTGCAGGGTCTGAACGCCTACCAGATAGTGATCGCCGCCTCCATCGTCCAGAAGGAGGGGTACTACGCTAGGAATATGCCCAAGGTCGCGCGGGTGATCCTCAACCGGCTGGCGCGCGGGGGTCCTCTTCAGATGGACTCGACGGTGTTGTACGCCCTCGGACGAGACGGTGGCGTGGTGACGCACGCCATGCTCCAGACGCGCTCACCCTACAACACCTACCTGAACAACGGCCTGACGCCGACACCGATCTGCGCGGTATCGGCGACGGCACTGTCGGCGGTCCTTCACGCGCCGCCGGGTCCCTGGTTGTACTTCACGGTCGTCAACCGGCGCGGCGATGAGGCCTTCGCTACCACGTTCGCTCAGCAACTCGCGAACGAACGCCGGCTGGCAACGTCGGGGGTGCAGTGACGTGAATTGGCGTCTGGCGGTGCTGGGGTATCCGGTGAGTCACTCACTCTCACCACGCTTACACGAGGCCGGGCTGGAACTGGCCGGCCTGACGGGATCGAGCCACTACGTCGAGGTGCGCGAGGAGGAGGCGTCAAGGGTGACGGCGCTGCTCGGTGCGCGCCTCGACGCGGCGTCGGTCACGATGCCCCTGAAGAGGGAGGCGGCGACGTTGTGCGACCGTCTCGATGCCGTGGCGACACGCACCGGGATGGTGAACTCGTTGTGGTGGCACGACGGCCGTCTCTACGGAGCGAACACCGACGGCCAGGGATTACTCGACGCCCTGAGCGACGAGTTCCGCTTCGACGCGTCGGCGACTCGGGCCGTGGTACTGGGCGCGGGCGGGGCGGCGAGGTCGATCGTCGACGCGCTCAGTGTCGCGGGGGCCGAGGAGATCGTCGTGCACGCACGTACCGCCGCGAACTTCGACTGGCTCGCTCAGCACTACGACACCGTGCACCCGCCGACGCGACGGCGTGAGCCGATTGACCTGGTCGTCAATACCATACCGACGGCCGGCCGCGACGAGGACGACGATGTTTTGGACGGTGTGGGACCTGACACGATCGCCGTCGACATCACCTACGCGCCGCCCACGTCATCCTGGCGCTCCCTCTACGACGCGGTGGGTTGCGCGACGGTCAACGGACTGTCGATGCTGGCGTACCAGGCGGCACTGCAGATGCAGTGGTGGTTCCAGACCGAGATTGAGGGGGCGACGCTGTTGGAGGTGCTGACGTGAGCGACGCCCTAGCGGCGATCAGCGCCAAAGTCCGCGGGCGCGAGTCCTTCGACATCAGTCTGTTCGTCGCGATGACCTTGCTCGGGGTGATCGGGGCGGGAATGATCTACAGCGCGACGCGTACCCCTCTGGTCGACGCGGGCTACAACCCCCACTACTACCTCGAACGCCAGGGCCTCTTCGTCGTGATCGGCGTCGTGGTCATGTACGCCATCTCGCGATTTGACTACCGACGATTCGAGATCGCCGCCACGCCGCTCTACGTGATCGCGCTCTTCGCGCTCGCCGGGGTCTTCGTGGTGGGCCAGAGTTCACTCGGTGCTCAGCGCTGGTACAACCTCGGATTGATCCAGATCCAGCCGAGCGAGTTCACGGTGTTGATCCTCATTCTGGCCATCGCGACCTACGTCTACCGACGACCCGACGGACTCTCGATGTACGACGTGACGCGTATTTTGACGATGGGTGCGGTGCCGCTGGCGATGATCGTCCTGCAGCCAGACCTGGGTACTGCCATCATCATCGTCCTCGTGGTGGCGGCCATGATGGTGATCGCGGGCGTACCGCCGCGCTTCATGACGTTTCTCGCGATCGTGGGCTCGCTCGGCGTGACCGCGTCGATCTACTTCGACTTACTGCACAAGTACCAGGTCGATCGTTTTGTCTCCTTCCTTAACCAGAACTCCACCAACCCGGCAATGGCGCCGCTTATTTACGAGGTCGACAACGCGAAGAGCGCGATCGGCTCGGGCGGGTGGCACGGGGCGGGTCTCTTTCGAGGACTACAGACCGTTCTGGGCTACGTTCCCGAGCAGCGAACCGACTTCATCTTCACCGCGATCGGCGAGCAGCTCGGCTTCATTGGCTCGGTGCTGATCATTCTGCTGCTGGCGTTCGTCGCCTGGCGGATGTACGCCGTGGGGCGGGCCGCCAAGGACGCCATGGGTCGTGTGCTGTGTCTGGGGGTGTTCATCTTCTTCGCGTTCAGCTGTTTCGAGAATATCGGTATGACGATGGGCATCATGCCCGTGACGGGTATCCCACTGCCCTTCCTCAGTTACGGGGGATCGGCCGCACTGGTGTTCTTTAGCGCCGGCGGGCTGGTGCTCTCGGTGTCGCGGAGAGTAGGTAACTAGTGGATCCGGACCTCGACGACGCCGGCGATGACGTGAAGGACGTGGCGAGCCGGGGAGCCTCGGACGCGGACGCGGACGCGGCGTCCGCGGGCGGCGCGGACACTGACGAGGTGGAGGAATCGGTCGACCCGGTCGATCCGGTCGAGGACGCCGGCGACGACGCGACCTCGCAGTCCGACGGCTTTCGAGTGATGTCGGTGGAGACGGTTCTCTTCGATCTCGGCGATCCCTCGCCTCACGTGCACCTGATGGAGCAGGAGTTGCCCTATCGCAGCCTCTCGATCCCCGTGGCGCTTCCCGACGCCCAGGCCATTCACGCGGCGCTAGAAAACGTGAGGGGTCGACGTCCCTCCACGCACGAGTTGCTCTGCGAGATCGTGGCGAGGCTGCGCTGTGACGTCGTGGCCGCGCGCATCGTCCGTCTCGACCAGGGCGTGTACCACGCCCAGTTGGACCTCATGTCGCCGCGAGGGGTGATGCACGTCGACTGCCGCACGAGTGACGCGATCGTCGTGGCGTTGCGTCAGCCGGTCGCGGCCCCGATCCTGTGCGCCGAGGAGGTTCTGGTCGCGGCTTACTCGTGAGCGAAGACGATGGCGTGGACCTCACCACCGTGACGTTCGGTGTGGTTCTCGTCCGATATTCGTAGCAGAAGCGCCACGATGAAGTAGTTCGCGACCAGCGAACTACCGCCGTAGGCCATGAAGGGCAGGGTAATTCCGGTGAAGGGCAGCAGACGCACGATGCCCGCCATGATCACGAATGCCTGGATACCCACGGTCGCGGCCAGCGCCACGGCGGCCAGTCGTACGTAGTCCGAGTGCGCACGTTGGGCAATACGAAAGCCCTCGCCGACGAAGAGAGCGAAGAGCGCGAGGACGAGCAGGATGCCCAGTAGTCCGAGTTCTTCACCGACCGCGGCGAAGATCATGTCCGAGGTGATTTCGGGGACGGTTCCTGACTGGCCGAGGCCGAGACCGGTTCCGGTGACGCCTCCCGCCGCGAGGGAGTACCACCCGTAGGCCAGCTGGTGAGAGTAGTTGAAGTTCGCGGCCGACCACGGATCCAGCCATAGGCTGACGCGCGCCTGGACCTGGGGGAAGAAGTTGGCCGCGAGCAGCGAGCCACCCGCGAACAGTCCGAGTCCGAGCACGACGTAGGTCTTGAGGCCGGTGGCTACCCAGAGCAACGCCAGAAAGAGTGCGAAGAGCAGCAGCGCGAAGCCGATGTCGTTCTCCACCGCCAAGATCCCCATGGCGGCTATCCAGGCCACCAGAATGGGTATCAGCGTTCGAGGGGGAACGATGAGCCGGTGTCCGAGGCGTTGGGTCGGAGTGGAGAGCAGTTCTCGGTTGGCGGCGAAGTACGAGGCGAAGAAGAAGGCGAGAAGGATCTTGGCGATCTCGACGGGTTGAAAGGAAATGGGGCCGAGCGCGACCCAGAGGCGGGCGCCGTAGATCGATACGCCCAGGCCAGGCACCAGCGGCAGCAGGAGTAGCGCTACCGCTGACGTCAGCGTCACGTACCGGTAACGGTCCAGGTCCTTCACGTGACGAACCAACTTGAGGGTAACGATCACGACAATGGCGCTCACGAGGAACCAGAGTGACTGGTAGGTCGCTTGACTCGAGTTCCAGCGCGCGATCTCGACGTAGCCAATGCCGTTCAGAAGAGTCGCGATCGGGAGCAGCACCTGGGAGGACCGCGGAGCGTAGTGACGGATCGCGATATGCATGCCGAGTGAGATGGTGACCATCGCCGCGAGGAAGAACCAGAGCCGATGGGGCATGTGTCCCTGAGAGCCCAGCGACGCCAGAATGTAGAAGGACGTGATGATCACCCACGCCAGGACCATCAGCCATAACTCGGTGGGCCGCGAACGCCGTACGCGTTCATCGGGAGTATCGAGCGATCGCGAAATCGTCGCTGAGTGCTTCGCCACTCCCTCACAGTAGCCGTACGATGGTAGAAATTATCCTCTTGCACCCAGAAAGGACTGACCGCGTCGTGGCCCTCGACCTGCCCTCTTTCGGGCCCGAGCGGTTCTCCAGCCGGGAGTTATCGCGGTTGGAGTTCGGCGCGCGTCTGCTCGACCTCGCCGCCGATCGTCGACTGCCAATCCTGGAGCGCTGTAAGTTCGTGGCCATTTTCGCCGACATGATCGACGAGTTCTTTCAAGTGCGCGTGGTGAGCCTCGAGGATAAGGTGGCCGCCGGCGTCCAGACGCCCTCGGTTGACGGCGTGCGACCCCGCCAGCAGTTGGCCGCGATCCGCGAGCGCGTCCTGGCGCTGACCGAACGTCAGGACCGTCTGATGCTTGACGTGTTACTCCCCGCGCTGGCGGAGGCGGGAATCGCCGTCGTTCACTACGCGCAGTTGAGTGACGAGGAGAGGGAGACGCTGACCGCCTACTTCGACGAGCACGTCTACCCGGTGCTGACGCCACTCGCGGTGGATCCCGGGCACCCGTTCCCGATGATCTCCAATTTGTCGCTGAACATTGCGGTGACCGTCACCGACGCGCAGACGGGCGAGGAGCGCCACGCGCGCGTCAAGGTGCCCAACTCGCTGCCGCGTTTTCTCGCGGCGGGGACGGGGCGATGGTGCCTGCTCGAGGACCTGATCATGGCGAATCTCACACGGCTCTTTCCCGGGATGGTCGTCGGCGAGGTGGCGCTCTTTCGCGTGACGCGTAACGCGGACCTCACGCTCGAGGAGGACGAGGCCGATGACCTGCTGGTCGCGCTAGAGGTTGAACTGCGACGCCGGCGCTTCGGCGAGGCCCTACGCGTGGAGGTACAGCGCGCGATGCCCGAGGACTTCCTCTCACTGCTGGTGGGACAGTTGGAGCTGGATCCCTCGAACGTCTACGTCGCGGACGCTCCGCTCGGCCTACACGATCTCTGGGGTCTGTACGCGGTGGACCGCCCGGACTTGAAGGGTGAGGGGTGGTCGCCGCTCACCCCGCCACGTCTGCTCGCCGGGGACCACGTGGGTGACATCTTCGCCGCTATTCGCGCGGGCGACATCCTGCTCCATCATCCCTACGAATCCTTCACCGACTCCGTGGAGGCCTTCATCGCTCAAGCGGCCGATGATCCGCGCGTGGTGGGGATCAAGCAGACTCTCTACCGCACCTCGGGGGACTCGCCAGTAGTCGGCTCACTTATTCGCGCCGCCGAACGGGGTAAGCAGGTCGTCGCTCTCGTGGAGCTGAAGGCCCGCTTCGACGAGGCCGCCAACATCGAGTGGGCCAAGGCCCTTGAGGACGCCGGCGTTCACGTCGTCTACGG
>JAJYSU010000013.1 GCA_021793395.1 Actinomycetes bacterium | reverse complement strand
GTCGTCGTCCTCGACCGCTACGGCAACACGTCGAGCTCCTCAATCCCCCTCGCCTTCCACGACGCGCGCTCGAATGGTCGCGTCATTTCGGGAGAGTACGCCCTCTTCACCGGCTTTGGTGCCGGGATGACGTGGGCGTCGGCCGTCATGAGGTGGGCGTGATGTCGACAACTCTCGTCATCCTCGCCGCCGGCCGGGCCCGTCGCTACGGCGGTCTCAAACAGTTGGCCCCCATCGGCGTACACGGCGAGGGCGTCATCGACCTCATCGCCTCGGACGCGATCACTGCCGGCTTCGATCATCTCGTGCTCGTGGTGAATCCCGACACCGGACCACTCATCCGCGAGCACGTCCGCGAGCACTGGCCCCGTGATCTACGCGTCTCCTTCGCCGTCCAGGACGAACCTCTGGGAACCGTGCACGCGACTCTCGCCGCCGAGCACCTCCTCGACCCTGACGAGCCCTTCGCCATCTCCAATGCCGATGACCTCTACGGCCGCGACGCCTTCGAGTTGCTCGCGCGCCACCTCATGACGCGGTCAACCAACTGCCTGATTGGCTTCCAGTTAGATCGTGCCCTCGTCGGCGACCTTCCGGTATCGCGAGGAATCTGCCACGTAGTGAACGGCCATCTCACCGACATTGTCGAGCGCCACGAGGTTCACTCGTGGCTCGACGGCTTCGTCGCCGACGACGGTCTCTCCCCCGTCTTCCTCGACCCCCAGTCAGTCGTGTCGATGAACCTCTGGGGCTTTCAGCCGGCCGTGTGGCCGCTACTGCATCAGGTCTTCGAAACCCACGACTTCACCACCGCGCGGGAGATCCAGCTCCCGGTCTTCGTGGGGCGAATCCTGCACCACTACCCGCTACGCTTCGACGTCCTGCCAACGACGTCACGGTGCGTAGGCGTCACCCACGCCGACGACCTAGCACTAGTGCAGATGGACGTACGGCTCCAGGTTGAGTTGGGCGAACGTCCGGAAACCGCCTTCGTCGACTAGATCCGACCGGCGTCACGACGTTCATCGACGACCGAGTGATCAACGCCAGTCGCGCGCACGCGCGGCCGCCCCGAGTGCGAGGGGCTCCACGAACTCAGCCGCGAGCGCCACGGTTCCCTGACCGCGCTGCAGGGCGCCGCGTACAACCAGCGCCGGGGCGTGGCGAGCCACCGACTCCCAGCGAACCCACGCTCCGCGCGAAAAGATCACGTTCACGTGCCCCGTCTCGTCCTCGAGATTGAGGAACACCGCCCCTCGGGCAGTCTCGGGATGCTGGCGGTGCGTGACCACACCGGCCACCGTGACCCGATCGCCCTCCCACGTGACCAAACTGGTCGCGCACACCACACCTCGCCGCGCCAATGACTCGCGCGCGAGCGCCATCGCGGTCGCGTCGGGAGTGAGACCGAGCGACCAGAGATCGTCGGCCACCCGCTCGAGTTCGTCCGGTACCGCCAGCGTCGGGACATCGAGTCCGGTAACGACACCGGCCAGACGATCAGCGGTACCCTGCGCCGCCGCGCCAGCCACCCACACGCTGGCTCGACGATTCATCGTGAAGCAGTCCATCGCCCCCGCCACCGCCAACGCCTCGAGGTGGTGCTGCCGGCATCCCCCGCGCCGGACGAGGTCGGTCGCGCCCGACCAGGGCGCGCCCGCCACCAGGCGCGACGCGAGTTCCTCGCCCACCGTGTGCACCGACGCCAGGCCCAGGCGCACGTCGGGGTGCGTGGAGTCCCCCTCCACAGTCGCGCCCACCCCCGACGCGTTCACGTCGGGTCGGCGCACCACGACACCGTGACGTTGCGCGTCGGCGACCAGACTCTGGGGCGACCAGAACCCGAGCGGCTGAGCGTTCAGTAGCGCGACGAGGAACGCCGCCGGATAGTGGTACTTGATCCACGCCGAGCAGTACACCAAGTGCGCGAAGGAGGCCGCGTGCGACTCGGGGAATCCGAAGTTCGCGAAGGCCGCGAGCGCGTCGAAGAGTTGATCGGCCGTCTCGCCCGTAATACCGTTGGCCGCCATCCCGGCGTAGAGGCGACTCTTTAGACGCAGCATGCGCAACTCCGAGCGCTTAGCGGCCATGGCCTGACGCAACTCATCCGCCTCGGTGGGCGAGAACCCCGCGATCGCCACGGCCATCTCCATCAGTTGCTCCTGGAACAGGGGAACGCCCAAGGTACGACGCAAAATGGGCTCGAGCCGGGGGTGAGGGTAGGCCACCGACTCCTCACCTCGCCGTCGACGCAGGTAGGGGTTGACGGCGCGCCCCTGAATGGGACCAGGACGGATGAGGGCTACCTCGATCACGAGGTCGTAGAAGCACCGCGGCTGCATTCGCGGCAGGGTCGCCATCTGCGCGCGCGACTCGACCTGAAAAACCCCTACCGTGTCCGCCTCGCTAAGAAGGTCGTACACCGCCGGCTCCTGAGGCAGCGTGGCCAGGTCCAGGGTCACCCCGTGGAAGGCCGCCACCACGTCCACCGCGCGGTGCAGAGCATCCAGCATGCCCAGCCCCAGCAGATCGAACTTGACGAAACCACTCGCCGCACAGTCATCCTTGTCCCACTGCAGCACCGTGCGTCCGGGCGTGCGTCCCCACTCCACCGGACAGACGTCAAGCACGGGTCGATCACAGAGAACCATTCCCGCCGAGTGGATTCCCAAGTGGCGCGGGCGACCCACCAGCTCCGCGGCCACCGCGTCAATCAGCGCGGCACGACCGTCGTCGGCCGCCGGACCACCCGCGGCAATCTCGTCCTCGCTCCATCCGAAGGCGCGTGCCACGTCGCGGTGCGCCGAACGAGGTCGGTAGGTGATGACCGCCGCCACCTGCGCAGCGTGGTGGCGCCCGTAGCGCTCGTAGACGTACTGAATAACGTCCTCGCGCCGACCCGACTCGATATCGACGTCGATATCGGGGGGACCGTCGCGCGCGGGCGAGAGAAAACGCTCGAAAAAGAGATTCAACGCCACCGCGTCAGCGTTCGTGATGCCCAGCGAGAAGCACACCGCGGAGTTCGCCGCGGATCCGCGACCCTGACAGTAGATGTTCTCGCGACGACAGAACTCGGTGATGTCCCACACCGTCAAGAAGTATCCAGCGAAGCCCAACTCACGAATAACGCGCAACTCGTGATCGATCTGGCGCCAGGCCCCGGCCACACGCTCGCTCTCGCGCGAGCCGTAGCGCTGTGCGGCCCCGCGGGCGACCACCTCCTCAAGGTAGTCCTGCTCGCACACGCCGTTCGGCGTAAGGAACCGCGGGAGATTCGGCGCCACTAGACGCAGATCGAAAGTAGCCTCGCGACCAATCTCTCCCGCTCGATCCACCACCCCCGGCCACCGCGCGAAATGACGGCGCTGCTCAGCGTCGCCGCGCAAGTGCGCCAACGGTGACGCGCTGAGCCATCCCTCCATCTCGTCGAGGCTGCGCCGTGCGCGAATTGCCGACAGCACGTGAGAACGCGCGAACGCGTCAGGTGTGGCGTAGTGCACGTTGCCCGTCGCCACTACGTCGACGAAGTGCGTCACCGCCAACTCAGCCAGCGCGTCATTGCGCGCGGTGTCGTCGGGCTCTCCGTGGTGCCAGAGTTCGACCGCCACATTCTCACGACCGAACACCTCAACCAACAGCGCCAACTCTCGAGCCGCCGCACGCGGTCCCTGCGCGAGCAGAGCCTGCGTGAGCGGGCCCTTACGGCACCCCGTCAGAACGAGCCAGTCGCCCGCGTGACGCGCGAGATCCTCGAGGGTCACTCGCGGCGTCCCCTTCTCCCCCCGGGCCAGGTGGGCCTCGCCGAGCACGTGGGACAGGCGGCGGTACCCCTCGGGCGAGCGTGCCACCACCACGAGGTGACGACCCGAGGGGTCGCGCACCCCCACGCGATCATCGTCGGCTCCGAGGGTGATCTCGCTACCGAACACGGTGGGCAGAGCCACAGCCCGAGCGGCCTCGGCGAAGCGCACCGCACCGTAGAGACCGTGGTGATCGGTGAGAGCCAGTCCCGCGAGGCCGAGCCGACTCGCCTCGACCACGAGCTCCTCGGGATCGCTCGCCCCGTCAAGGAAGCTGAAGCCGGAGTGGGCGTGCAACTCGACGTAACTCGTCATCAGTCGTAAATCCCCACGAGCCACCAACGTCGTAATTCGGCCGCGAGCAGTAGCGCCTCGCCCGTGACCAACACCACCTGAACGTGCGCGCGACGCCGCGGTACCGTCCACCACCGTTCGACCGTCGGCCAGGGACCCGCGTACCACGTCACCGATCGACTCGTACGCGCCGACCACACCACCGTGTCCGGCGCGGCGCTCAACAACCCCCGCGACTCAACACGTACCGGCGCGCCGGTGACGTCACGTACACCCACACCTACCGGGTGAGCCAGAGTAATCACGGGTGCCGGCGCCCGCAGACGCCCCGGCCACGGGGCATCATCGCACGACGACGGCGTCGGCGCGCCCCAGGGGACCAGCGCGGCGCGATCCTGGGGGGTGCGTCCGCCGTGCAGGTGCGCCACCATCACCCCGCCACCGCCGAGACGGTGACGCACCCGTTGCACCGCGGCGGTGGCACGCTCGTCCCCCGCACCACGCGAGCCAAAGAAACCACGCTGCTCGTCACGCACTGCCACCTCTCCGCGCAGCTCGCGCACGCGCGCGGCGAGACGCCCGTCGCGTTGGCCCGGCAACTCGGCGATCTCTCCGCGCGCTACCTGGTGCAGAACCAGCGCGGCTCGATCGAAGCGCTCCGCCACTCGCGCCCGCGCCAGGTCGGCGAAGTCCCCCACCGTGTGCACTCCCAGCCGATGACCCGTCGTCGCGAGATCACGACGTCCCAGCGCGTCGAGAGGTAACGACCGGCGAAAGTCATCCGTGGCGCCCGGGGCGAGTACCACCCCCCGACGGGTGGCCTGTTCGGCGCAAAAGAGACCGTCGGCGACCCCGAGTGCGACCTCTCGACCCGTCACGTCGCGCACCAGCGTGCGCGCGGCGTCGAGCACCGCCGTCTCACCACCGAGCAACCGGCTCGGCGCCCGTACCGGCAGGATGAACCAGCCCCACCGCACCGGCTCGGTGAAAGGGCAGAACACACTGAGTGCGTCGAGGAGAGCCAGGTACTCCCGCGACGTCGGACCGTCGGGAGTCTCGTAGGCGAGAGCCTCGACCCACAGGGCGAGGAGCCGCTCCATCTACGACGCCGCCGCTCGTCCCCGGTGATCCGGCAACAGCACGACCCGCTCCCCCGTGCGCGACGCCTCACCGCGTCCGGCGACGCGTACCGTGAGATACCGCGCATCGAGCTGCGACGACGTGCGCCACCGCGTCGCGGTCACGGTAAAGGAGAGATCCGCCGGCAGCGGCCACGGCGCAGTCGACTCACCGAGGGCGATGAGAACGACGCCGCGCTCGCGCGCACGATCCATCACGCGTCGCGCCAGAGAACGTGACGTCCGAGTGGGCGGACGCACGACGAGCAGATCCACCCCGTCGAGCAGATCCGCCGTGGACTCGGCCCACGCACCGCGCGGCCGCGGCACGAAGAGTACGCGCCGCAAGTCCACCCCAAGGTCCCCCATCGCCACGACACCCGGGTCGTCGATCCCCACCACCCCAACCCAGTGACCCGCCACGCTCGCCGCGCCCAACAGACTCAACGCGAGGCTGAGTCCCCCTGAGCCGGCGGGAGCTTGCACCGTCACGGTCGACCCCCGGCGCAGAGTCCCTCCGGGGACCATCGTGCACCAGGGGTCGGCGAGGGGAAGTCGGCGAGTCGTGGCGAGAGTAATCGGGCGCAACATCGCCGCCACGTCGGTGGGCAGTGGAGGACGAGTCGATGAAAAAGCGAACATATGTTCGTAAGAGTAGCCACACTCCAACCCCCACGCCAGCGGCCAGAATGTACCCGTGTGTGGTCGTGTCGCTCTCTTCACCCCTCCCGCTCGTCTCGCGCGATTCCTCGACGCCGCACTCGCCGCGGGCGTGGACCCCGACGGCCATCCGAGCTGGAATATCGGACCCCGCCGGCAACTCGTCGCCGCGGTGTGGCGTAACGAAAACCGCGTCCTCGACCACTACTGGTGGGGTCTCATCCCGGGATGGGCCAAGGAGGCGTCCGTCGCCAACCGTCTCTTCAACGCCCGCGCCGAAACGGTGGCCGAAAAGCCCTCCTTTCGCAGCGCCTTCGCCCGGCGTCCGTGCGTGGTCCCGGTCGACGGCTTCTACGAGTGGGACCACCGCACGCCGGGGGTGAGACAGCCCCACTACTTCCACCGCACTGACGGGAGTCCTCTGCTCCTGGCTGGTCTCTGGGAGCACTGGCACGATCCCGCCGGGGGTGAGACGAGCCCGCCCGTCGCGACCTGCACCGTTATCACGACCACGCCGAGCAACGACATGGACGACCTGCACGACCGTATGCCCGTCATCCTCGAACTCGACGACGTAACTCCCTGGCTCGATGTCGCTCACCACGATTCGGCCGAGCGACATCGTCTCCTGAACCCCTCCCCCGCGGGAACCCTCGCCCACTACCCGGTGGGCCGTGACGTAGGTTCGCCACGGCACGATGGGCCACAACTGATCGAGCCGAGTGAGCCGACGACCCTCCTCTGATCCCGAACAGCCGAAAACCCCGAGTGACCAGTGAGTCGAAACTCGCCAGCCCCTCGGGGTTTCCGAGGCACATCGCCCGTCGGCCCGTGTCGGACAGACCACCGCGCGATGGCGGGTACTCCACGTCATTCGTCGTGCGAGCCGCGGACCGAACTCCGCGACCCGGTGGGGGTTCTCTCCCTCTTGCGAGGTCCCTCACCCCTCCGTCGGTGTCCCCTTTCGGTTTCGCCGATCGTCGACCGGTACTACGTGGACTACGAGTGACACTGTGCCAGGTCACTAGAACCAGCGCCACTAGAAATCTCGCGCCCACAGACTTTTACCCATGTTCGGGCTATTTATCCACCGAATTCTCCTCCACTGACGTCATTTTTCACCACATACCGACAAGTTCTCCACAGATAATGTGCGAGATCCAGCTCCCACCACCTAACGAATCCCCCGCCACGACTCGACACGACACGGTCCACAGTCCCGGCCGTCGCATCACCTGACGTCCGTCACGATGACACGGCTCATCAGCCGACGGTGAAAAGGAGGCACCCGAGAGGAGACGGCGTCGGTCCATGACCACGACGTCCTATTCGTCACCTCGGTCGACGCCCGCTTCAGCAACGGTCTGGTGAGTCGTCGCGCCGCCACTCGTCTCGCGCGACGTGTCGAACAGCTCGGCCGTCAACCCGGCGATGCCCGTCCTACTCGATCGAGTCCGTCGCCCTCGTGCTGTTGCGAACGGGTCGAGGTGGCGAGCGTCTCAATCCAACGCCGGTCGCACGGCCACGACCGTCACCGTGACGTCATCACGGAAAACCACCCGATCGTGGTTAACGTGCTCAACTCGTCAGTGACTCACGTCGGCGGGCGGACGAACGACGACGACCGAGCAGTGAGCGTGGCTCACGCAGTGATTACTCACCGATCCGATCAGCATCCCCGTGAACTCCCCGTGGCCCCGGCTGCCCACGACGAGCAGGTCGGCCCCCTGCGACAAGTCGACCAGAGTCGGTGCCGGTGGCCCCTTCACGGCGCTGGCCTGAATCGTGACCGAGGGGTGCGCGGAGTGAACCGGCGCCACGGCCTGTTCGAGGACACCGCGAGCGTCAGCGTCGGGGTCGTACTCTTCCGGCAGAGAGAACGGTACGCCGTAGGTGTTAGGCCACTCCCAGGTCGTGACCACCTCGAGCGTCGACCCCGTCAGCTCCGCCTGACGCGCCGCCCACTCCAGGGCCACCAACGAGTCAGAGGAGCCATCAATGCCCACCACGATGCGCGGCGCGGTCGCTGCCGTCGTCATACCCACCTCCCGTCGCGACGCTCTTCAGCGTTCGCTTCCACCCTACCGAAGCCCTTCCGTCGTGGCCGAGGTTCGAGCCCAGAAGTGACTTACGGCTCTAGAGAATCGTCGAGCGCCGACCAATACTGGACGTGGCGGCCTGCTAGTGCGACAGTTCGCCAAGGAGAGCATCATGGCTGTTGTCCTACATCGCGCGTCACCGGTGGAGTGGAGCAGTTTCCCGCTAGCCGACCGTTGGCGTCGGTTCTTCGAGACCGACGAGAGCGACGGCTGGCTCCCGGTGGAGGAGTCGCGCGACAATGACACGATCATCGTTCGCGCGGAGATTCCCGGCGTCGACCCCGACAAGGACGTGGACATCACGATCGAGGATGGTCTGGTGCGAATCCACGCTCACCGCGAGCAGCGGACCAAGCACACTAACGGATCGGGATATCGCAGTGAGTTTCGCTACGGCGAGTTCACTCGCGAGATCGCCCTACCCGAGGGTGCGGATCCGGCGGCGGTGTCGGCCTCCTACCGGGACGGGATTCTGGAGGTGCATATTCCTAACCCTCAGAAACCAACGGCTGCTCCCGCGAAGGTAGCAATCTCGCACGGGTGAACCGCGCGAGTCGGTTGGGTCATCCCTCGATGACGTCACCACCTCTCTCAGGAAGGGCGGGGCGTCATCGAGGTGGCTACTCCTGGCACGGCCGTGGCCCACCCGACGGGTGCCGTGCGCCGTGAAGACCATGGAGTCGCACGCGACGACGAACGTCCGTCACGCTCCGAGAGCGCAGCGCGGGTGCGTACGTGCGCATGACGACGTAGTCCACGGCGACGTGGCCCGTCACTCGACGGACGGAGTCGACGTGCGCGAGTCGAGTGCGTTGACGACCACCTCCGTCGAGTGAGTCTCCGTCGAATCCCCACGACCACGCGTCGGCGCCGCGGCGTCCTCTTCGACTACTCGCCCAGGGTGGCCACCATCACGGCCTTAATCGTGTGCAAGCGGTTCTCGGCCTCATCGAAGACCAGAGACGCCGCTGACTCAAACACGTCGTCGGTCACCTCGAGAGCCGCGACTCCCCGACGCTCGAACAGCGCACGACCCACCACGGTGTCCGTGGAGTGCATCGCGGGCAAACAGTGCAGGAACTTCACCGCCGGGTTCCCCGTGTCACGCACGAGCGCCGCGTTGACCTGATAGGGAAGCAGCTGATCGATCCGTTCGTCCCATTTCTCCTCGGGCTCGCCCATGGAGAGCCACACGTCGGTGTAGAGGAAGTCGACGCCGTGAACCGCCGCGGCGGGTTCGTCGCCGATGTGAAGTCGCGCGCCCGAACGCGACGCGAGTTCGCGGGCCAGCGACTGCACCGATTCAGGTGGCTGCAGCTCGCGAGGCGCCGCGAGTCGCAGGTCCATACCGATAATGGCCGCGGTCACCAGTAGCGACCGTGCCGTGTTGTTGCGTGCATCGCCGAGGTAACACACGGAGATCTCCTCCAGCGGTCGATCGAGATGGTCGGTGATGGTGAGAAGGTCGGCCAGCATCTGGGTAGGGTGCCACTGATCGGTGAGCCCGTTCCACACGGGCACCCCCGCGTGATGGCCGAGGGTCTCGATGAGGTCCTGAGAGAAGCCCCGGTACTCAATCCCGTCGTAGAGTCGACCGAGGACGCGCGCCGTGTCCATCATCGACTCCTTACGACCGAGTTGAGTCTCGCCCGGCCCGAGATAACTGACGTGCGCGCCGCGATCGTAAGCGGCTACCTCGAAAGCCGCCCGCGTGCGGGTCGACGTCTTATCGAAGATCAGGGCGATGTTCTTTCCCGCCAGAGAAGGGGGTTCGACTCCGTCTCTTTTCTCCTGACGCACTCGTTGGGCGAGTTCGACGAGGTGTAATAACTCCTCCTTCGTGAAGTCGATCTCCTTCAGCAGACTCCGTCCTCGCAGGTCCATGATGTCTCCTCACCTCGCTCGAATGTGGCACTGTACTCGACGCGGACGCAATCGTGGCGGGACCACGCCTCCGGCGCACGCGGTACAGCAACGTTGCTCGTCGTCGGCCATCACGCCGGGTGAGCGACGTTGTCACTTCCATCATCGCACCGCTCCCTCGACTCCGCGCGACTCCTCATCGGCCAGTGAACTCTCCGTCATTCCCCGACAGAACCGGACTCAGTGAACCGCGACGGCGAAGGAGAGTCTCGGGCCCGTCACAGGACGTCGGCGACACCCCACCCGTGCTGACCGACGGAGGAGTACCGCGCGAGCGTCGCGCGAGCGGCCGTCGTCATCATGGTATTGAGGTGCCGGCCCGTGACAGAAGAGACCCGCGACTACCACCGTGGCCGTCCGAGCGTCAACGGACGACGAGAGCGCGACGATCTCGACCAGACCTACCCGTACGGCAACGCGAGCGACAACGTCGACGTCAAGGGACAACGAGTAGAGGGCAGATCTCGGGGGGGTAGAATGTTCGACCAGAGGCTCGAGTGAGAGAGTAACGGGCGACGTAACCGCCGGAGATGTCAGGGGAACGATCCGCTAGGTGACCGTGAATCAACAGACGAGTCACGATGGCGTCGTCGGTCCGCGACAGATTCACGGATCTCGTCGGAGACTCCGAGTCCACGGCTGCGGCTCGCCCCTCAACGGTCCTTTCGCCACGGTGAGGCGGCGGCGCGAGGGCCACGCCACCACGCCCGAGAAGAATCGTCGTGCCGGGTCGACCTGCGACGGGTCCCGAGGTGCGAGGTGCACGCGCTCGGGCGCCACACCGCAGCGCAATGGGCCCACCGTAGCGACCGGCGACAGTGTTGCGAATCACGGGTTGATCGCGAAGCTGAGACACCTACCTCGCCACCAGCGACGGCAAACGGACGCCACGACGGGCTCGCCTTCGTGTTACGAGGTCGCACCCGAGGAGTTGACAAGGTTGTGACCTAGGGCCCTGGCAGGACACACGCCGCGGTAGGAACGTAGGGACGTCGTCGATGTTCGATGAGAAGGGAGATGTCGTGAACGCCTACGAATCCCTTCTCCCTGGGGAACAGCGTCCTGGGGAACAACGTCTCGCCCCTCACTCAACGGGGCAGCCCTCGTCGTCGACCTCGACTCGTCAGGTGTCCCACCCGCTGGCGGGCGTCTCACGAACCACGGCCGTCGCCTCCGAAATGGGTCCGGGGCGAGTGTCGCGATCGTGCGCGACACCCATCACCACCGCGTCGCGTCGCCGACGTGCGAGGTACTCATGGCCGATCTGATCGTCCTCACCTTCGCGGACCCCTACGAAGCACAACGAGCGTTGGCGACCGTGAGAGCACTCGACGAGTTGCACTACTCCTGGACCGATAACGTCGCCGTGGTTGAGAAACACAAGGGCGGCCTCGTCACCCTCCATACGCCGCACGGCTCCGCGGCCCAGGGAGCCCTCTGGGGTGGGCTCATCGGCCTTCTTCTCTTCTGGTGGTTTCCGCCCGCCTGGTTCTTCGGCGGCTGGCTCGGAGGGCTCGGGGGCGGAGCGCTCATCGGTGAGGCGATGAAACGATCCGGGCTCGACGAGAAGCTGGTCCACGAGGTCACGTCCGCCCTGACACCGGGGACGTCCGCACTTCTGCTCATCGGCGAGCACGGCGACACCGACGAGATGGCGCGGGCGTTCGAGGAGCACCACCCCACTCGTGTGATCCGCCACACCCTCTCGGACACCACGGTGGCCAACCTGGTCAAGGAGATGGGCGAGCACCCCGGGCCGTGACGGCCCCACACTCGCGCGGACCATCGTCTCGACGGCTGCTCGAGGCGACGGCGACGACCGTGACACAATGACGGGGTGAGCGAGCCCTCGCGGACGTATCTGTTCATGCCCGAGAGCGCGTACGGGCCCACGAACAACTGCGTCGGCATTGCCCACCGTCTCGCGGCTCGCGGTCACCGAATCGTGTTCGCGGCCGAGCGCTCGTGGGAGGGACGGCTCGCTCGGCTGGGCTTCGAAGAGCAACTCGTCGACCTCAGCCCGCCGACAACCGAACCCCAGGAGGCGGGACAGTTCTGGAAGGACTACGTCGCGGCGATTGCACCACAGTTCGCGCGCCCAACGGTGGAGCAGTTGTCCACGGTCATCCGGCCGATCTGGGAGGAACTGATCGACGGTGCTCGCTACGTGGAACCCCAGTTACGCCACGCCCTCGACGTCGTCCAGCCCGACGTCATCATTGAGGACAACGTCGTGGGTTTCCCCGCCCTCGTTACCGCGGGCGTTCCCTTCGTGCGGGTGGTCTCCTGTAACCCGCTCGAAGTCCCCGGTCCCGGCATCGCACCCGCGTTCTCCGGACTGGCCGCGGATGACACCTCGTCGTTCGCCACCTTTCGCGATGCCTATCGACGCACGCACCTCGATCTGTGGCGAGAGTTCGACACGTGGTTCCGCTCCCAGGGCGCACCCGGCCTGCCCGAGTTGTCGTTCATCGGCCCGGGGGACCTCAACCTCTACGTCTACCCCGAGGAGCTGGACTACCGTGAGGCCCGGCCACTGCCCACCACGTGGCACCGTCTGGACTCGTCAGTGCGCGAGACTGATGCCCCCGTCGAGACCCCTCGCGGCTTCGCCACCGGTGCACGACCCGTGGTCTACTTCAGCCTGGGCTCGCTCGGCAGCGCCGACGTCGGGCTCATGAGCCACGTGATCAAGGCGCTCGCGACGCAACCCTACGACGTCATCGTCTCGACCGGTCCACGCCACGACGAGATCACCCTGGCCGACAACATGTGGGGCAACGAGTTCCTCCCCCAGACTCGACTCATGCCGCTCGCCGACGTCGTGATCACCCACGGCGGAAACAACACCGTCACCGAGGCGATGCACTTCGGCAAGCCCATGGTGGTAATGCCCCTCTTCTGGGACCAGTACGACAACGCCCAGCGCGTCCACGAGCGCGGCTACGGACTTCGTCTCGACACCTACCGGGCCACCGCCGACGACATTCGTAAGGCCGTCAGGCGAGTCCTCGATGACGACACGCTGCACCGGCGCCTGGCGGTCGCCTCGCGACGCATTCGCCACGCCGACGGCGTCGGGCGAGCTGCCGACTTACTCGAGACGGTGGGTCAACGCCGGGCGTAACCACCGCCGATCACGTGGGACCATCACGTCGTGAGCTGGCCCTCGGTCTCGAACGGTTCGTCTGATCATCCAGCACAAAGCGCCACGCGCGCTCCGTCTCTTTGGAGATACCGACGCGCGGTGTCGCGCGTATCGTCGCGCGGCGAACCGGCACCGCGCGCTCGAACCACACCGGGCCCGCCTCTCCCTGCGCGCCGTCGACCCCCGAGTACGAGCCGGTGAGACCCACGGCGCGCGTGAGCAACCCGGGACCGCGCAGGAGAGTCGGCGGCGAGCCGCCGGGGTCCCCGCCGCTGACCAGTTCACCCGCTCGCAGCAACACGGCGCTCGCCGACCCCTCGACACCGGTCACCACGTTCACGCACCAGTGGACCCCGTAACTGCGATAGACGTAGAGGTAGCCCGCCGGCCCGAACATCACCGCGCATCGCGGAGTCGGTCCGCGGGCGGCGTGCGACGCTGGGTCGTCTCGTCCCCCGTACGCCTCGGTCTCCACGAGCCGGACGCGATGAGTCACGTTCGCCGTACGTACCACCAGGTACGCCCCCACGAGGTCCCGGGCGACCGTCTCGGGAGAACGCGCGAAGAAGGATCGTTCCAATACGATCGTGGGCGACTCGTGGGGAGCGCGCGAGGGATCGCCCCGTGGCGCGTACGGCACTACCACGAACTCCCTGAGCTGTCGCGAGCCGCAGTGGGCAGCAACGCCCTCGGTCGCGACGCCGGGAACGTCGGTGGTTCCATCGCCGTCAAGATTACTCAGCGCGTCGCGCCGGGGTCCGTCGGTCCCGGTCGAGCGCGGCGACGTTCTTCGCGATCGAGCCACCGACGTCACCATCACCGCGGCACCGGACCGCCGTCACGCGAGAGCGACGTCCGTCATGAACGGCGATTCGCGCGTAGGAGTACTCTTCACCACCGTGACACCTCCGGAGCCACGCACGGATTCCACCCACGTGACTCGCGCGCGACTTCACCGCGTCGACGCGCGCGACGCGCGCCAGTTCTCCGCCTGGTACGACGTCCTGCACGCCAGCGAGATCGACCGTGACCGTGAGTCGAGGCGGGTCTGGCACCCCGACGAGTGGCGGGCACGGGCGATCGACGAACGCGCGGCCACGTACCAGCAGCTCTATTCGTGGGGGGATTCCGTCGAACGTCCCGTCGCCATCGGCTCCCTGGAGATCACCCGCGATGACAACCACGACTCGACCACCGCGACGCTGCTCGTCGCGCCCGCTCACCGTCGCCGCGGCCACGGTACGTCGATGGTCCACGCCCTAGAGAAGCGCGCTCGAGGACTCGCACGGCCCGTGATCTCCTTCACGGTCACCGAGTCCTCCCACGAAATGGGCCACGGGGCCAGCCGAGTCGTCGCTCCACGGTGGGGCTACACGCTCGACGAGGAGAACGTGCGGCGCGACATCGACTGGCCCCGACCCGCCGGCGAGCTCGACGACCTCGCGTCGCGCTGGCGGCCCTCAGCCACGGCCTACGAGATCCGTAGCTGGCGCGGTCCTACGCCCGACACGCTGGCCGAGGATCGCGCCCACCTGGGCTCGATCATGCCCGACGAGGCGCCGCACGGAGCATTCGGCACGCGCCTCGAGCGCTGGGACGTCGCCCGACTGCGCGAGTACGAACGCACCGTTGACGAGATGGGTCGCGACCTGCTCACCACGGTCGCCGTCCACCGACCCACTGGTCAGCTCGTGGGCTTCAGCGATCTCACCGTCTCGCGCGTCTACCCCGACGTCGCCTACCAGTGGGACACGCTGGTCACGGCGCCCCACCGCGGACACCGCCTAGGTGGTTTGATGAAAATTGCGACGATGCGTCTCCTCGAGCGCGAGCGCCTCGCCACGACTCTCATCACGACCTTCAACCTCGCCACCAACCAGCCGATGATCACGCTCAACGACGCGCTCGGCGCGCGAGTGACGGGCTGCTCGATCTCGTGGGCCAGGACCCTCGCGTAGCGCGAGCCGGCCTCTCGTCGACTGCCGGTCAGAGGTCGCGAGCGACGAGATCGTCGTAGGTCTCACGACGTAGCACCGCGCGCGACGCACCCTCCGACGCGAAAACGATCGGTGGGCGCAGCGCGCCGTTGTAGTTGTTGGCCATGGTCAGGCAGTAGGCGCCGGTGACCGGCACTGCGAGAACGTCGCCCACCTTTGGATCGCGCAGGGCTACGCCGTCAATGAGCTGATCGCCGGACTCGCAGTGACGTCCGACCACGGTGTACGTGGCTCCCCCGCCAATCCGGGTCGCCACGGTCGCCTCGAAGCGCTGGCCGTAGAGCGAAACCTCGAGGTTGTCACCCATTCCCCCGTCGACCGCCACGAAGGTCGTCCCGCCGTTCTCCTTCACCGACACCACGGTGTAGAGGGTCACCCCCGTCTCGGCGATCATCGAACGACCCGGCTCGATCAGGAGTTGCGCCGTGGGAGGAAGCACGCGGCGCGCCGCGCCGACCAGCGCGTCGAGGTACTCCTCGATGGTGGGGGGATGATCGTCGTAGGTGTAGCGCGCCCCGAGACCACCGCCCAGGTCGTAGGTCCCGAACTCGCCCAGCGGCGCCAGCGCCTCTACCGCTCGTTCGAAGGGTTCGGTCTCGAGGATCTGCGAACCAATGTGAACGTGCAGCCCGTCGAGACGCAGCCGGCGACTGGCACGCAAGCGCTCGATCACGCGCGGCGCGTCGGCGAGACCGAACCCGAACTTCGACGCCGCCTGTCCGGTCGAGATTGCCGCGTGGGTTGCCGGTCGCACCCCCGGAGTCACGCGCACGAGAACGCCCTGCTCTCCGGTCGCGAGGCGCTCGAGGCGCTCGACGTCGTCAGCGTTGTCGACGACGATGGTGCCCACGCCGGCCGCCAGCGCCATCGCCATCTCCGTATCAGTCTTCGCGTTACCGTGCAGGACGAGCCGCGACGGCTCCACGCCGGCCGCCAGCGCCATCACCAGCTCGCCACCCCCGGCCACGTCCACGCCGAGTCCCTCCTCGGCCATCACCCGGTACACGGCGGTACACGGCAATGATTTGGAGGCCCACACCACTCGCGAGTTCGCCCAGCGCCGCGCGAGGCCACTCGCGTACGCGCGGGCTCGCTGGCGCAATGCCGACTCGTCGATCACCAACGTCGGCGTCGCGTAGGTGCGCGCTAGATCGGTCGCCGCGCAGCCCGCGATCACCAGGCCGCGCTCGTCCACCGTGGTCCCGCGAGGGAAGAGTTCTACGAGCGACGCCGCGTCGTCGCTCGCTCCCTCGGCCGCAGCTCTCGAACTCACGAACGATCACCTCCTCCCAGTGGTCCGTTCCCGTGTGCCGATCCCGATACCTCGTAGCGGTTCTTACCGTGCGACTTGGCCTCGTACATCGCCAGATCGGCATCGTGCAGGACCTGATCACTCGTACGTCGGTAATTGGCGAAAGCCAGGCCGATGCTGACCGTCATGTCGAGGAGGCGCTCGCCCACTACCACCGGCTCAGCGAGCGTCGCCCGGATCCTCTCGGCCAACGCCTCGACCTCCGCTCGGTCGACGACGTCCTCGACGAGAACCGCAAACTCGTCACCACCCAGGCGCGCGGCCGAGTCGGAACGACGCACGCAGCGCGTCAGGCCGTCCGCGACGGCGCGCAACAATGCGTCACCAGCGCCGTGTCCCAGAGCGTCGTTCACCGACTTGAAGTCGTCCACGTCCAGGTAGAGCAAGGCCACCTCCCGGCTCGAGCGCTCGCTACGCGCCAGCGCCTCGTCCAGGCGATCGCGCAGCAGCGCCCGATTCACCAGACCCGTCAGCGGATCATGAAAAGCGAGGTGGATCAACTCCTCCTCCGCCCTCTTCTGCGCGGTCACGTCGCTGAAGGACCAGACCCGCCCCACAATCTCATCGTCGACGCGCTGAGGGCGCGAGAGCCGACGAAGCGTCCTCCCGTCACGCAGGTCGACAAGGTCATCGCTCTCGAGACTCGGGTGAGCGTAGAGTTCCTCCGCGCGCCGCCGAAAGGCGTCCGCATCGGCAACCTGCTCCACAACCGCGGCGAACAATTCGACGTAGGGGCCGGCGAGGAGCGACGGAGCGAGCCGCCACATCGTGAGGAATGTCTGATTGTGGCTGACCACACGACGCTCACGATCGACGACGATGAGTCCATCCGCGGTCGATTCCAGCGTGGCGTGCAGCAGCGAGAGCGCGACGTGGAGGTCCTCCAACGTGTCGTGAAGCCGTCGTTCGGCCGCCACCCGCGACGACACGTCGTGCGCCGTGATGACGAGCCCCTCGACCACGGGGTCATCACCCATATTGACCAGCGAAAACTCGTAAGTACCGGCTACCGCGTGCGTGCGATCGACCAGGCGCAGCGATCGGATAACGGGCGTGCGATCAGGGGACGCCGCCGCCCGGACGACGGCGTCGTCGAACAGCGCCCGATCCTCGTCGGCGACGATCACCCCGAGCGACACACCCTCGAGTTCTTCGGGGTCGTGTCCTAGGTGACGCGTGAGTGACCCCGACACCGATTGCACGATCCCCTCACGTGATGCCGACACGATAATCGCATCGACGTTGTGCACGAGCGCCCGAAACCGAGCCACGTCGTTGTGAGCCACTTCGAATCGGCGCCGCTCGGTCAAATCGCGTAGCGCGAAGAGAATCGTCCCCTCCTCCACCATTGCGACGGGTCGTCCAATCAACTCAATTAGACGCCACTCGCGCTGAACCCGTACTCGGACCTCGATCGGATGGCCCACTTCCTTGCGCTGGATGCTCTCGAAGGACCGACCCACTAACTCCAGGTCGTCGGGATGCACAAAGTCAAGGACCGATGCGCCCGCCGCATCGGCGAGCGAGACACCAAACAACTCCTCGGCCCGTCGATTAGCCCACCGCACCTCCCCCACCGCACTCAGGACGAGGACGACCTCGGGGAACTCCTCGAGCAGAGTCGCGAGATATCGATCGTCCCCCAACGGTGTCACCGGCGAACTAGCTTCATCGCCCCTGACGTCGATCACCGGCCGATTCTACCCAGGGGCTCCACCTGTGGCTCGTCGGCGGTCCACGCTCATCAGCGACACGAGCCCGCGCCGTCACCCGACCACGTCGCCGTGAAAACGGGCGCCCTGTTCACCACACTGCGCGCGGATCCTTCACGCCCGCGGCGCTGCTCTCTCTCGATCGAGGGTGGATACGCTCGACGACGCCCCTCTCGGCGTCGTCGACGAGCACTCGCGCTCTCACCGCCGGTTCCGGAGGTGACGCGACGGCGACGTCAACCTCGTCCTCACGAGCTCGAGCCCGAGACCGGCCACGAGTTCCCACGCGCGAAGGACGTCCGCTTCCCCCTCGGGGCGTGGCGTCGTGCCCGGCTAAGCCCCTCGACAGCAATGACGTCGCACTCGGCGCGGGCGGATCCGTCTGGCTAAACTTCCGCCCCTGACACCTCGACGGCTCCTCGCAGCGGTGACCGCGTCGCGAGTCCCTCACGTCGCGTGGGCGGCTCGTCGGTGAACGTCGCGGTGCGACTGGTCGCGGCGGTGGCCGGGCTCGCGCTCGAAGTGGTGGTCCTCGACGCGGCCGTGCGCACCTTTCTCCTGCCCCGCGTCGCCACGTGCGTCTGAGCCGCGCACTCGCCCGCGTGATCGGTGGTGTGTTCGACCTCCTGACGCCGCCACGCCGGTCCTACCCCACGCGCGATCGCATCCTCTCGCTGTATCCGTCCATCATGCTGCTCTCGTACCAGGCCCTGTGGCTCGGTCTCAGCGTGGTCGCCTTCGCTCTCGGCTTCGCGGCCCTCGGGGCGTCGACCCCCATCCACGCCGTCGCACTCTCGGGGTCATCGCTGTTCACCCTGGGCACCAGTCACACCGCGGGCGCGGGCCAGGCGGCACTCGGCTTCGTGGAGGCCGGCGTCGGGCTCACCCTCCTCGCGCTCCTGATCGCCTTCATCCCCACTCTCTACGCCGCCTTCCAGCGTCGTGAGATCTCGGTGTCGCGCCTGTCGGTGCGTGCCGGCATACCGGCCACGCCGTGGGGCATCCTGGAGATTGCGCAAAGCGTGTCCTCCTACGAGCGCCTCGACGAACTGTGGCGCGAATGGGAGCAGTGGTTCATCGAACTGGGCGAGACTCATACGACACTGACCATCCTCAACTTCTACCGCTCACCAACTCCTGACCAGACGTGGATCGGCGCCGCCACCGCCGTCCTCGACGCGGCAGCGCTCTTCAACGCGGCGGTGGACGAGGTCCCCTCACCCACCGCCGGACTCTGCATCCGGTCGGGGTGGCTAAACCTTCGTCGCCTCGCCGACTACTTTCACGTGGCGTATCCCTTGGACCCCGATCGCACGACACCCATCGCCATCGAGCGCGCCGACTTCGACAGGGTCCTCGAGCGCCTCACGCGCAGCGGCATCGCCATCGTGAGAGACCGCGACGACGCGTGGTGAGACTTCGTGGGCTGGTGCGTCAACTACGACGCGATCGTCGAGGCGCTTCTCGAACGCTTCACCTGCCCGCGCACCGAGTGGCACCTCGCCTCCGGCCAGCCGCTCCTGCGGCGCTCCAACGAACGGGGACGCTAGACCGACGCGGCGTCACGTTCGCCCGGCACGATGACCAGCGCAACCTCGGCTCGCTGGGCCAGTTCCAGGCTGGTGCTCCCGAGCAGCAGCCCCGGATGCTTACCTTCGCCCCGCGAGCCCACGACGAGCACGTCCGCGTTCACGGGGGCTTGCGAGCAGCGCACCAGCACCGAACAGGCGTCGCCCTCCTCGACGCGCACGCTCGCGTCACCGTCCGCCACCCCGTGCTCGTGAGCGAGGCGAGCCACGATCGACTCCATCTCCCGTGAGTTCCAACCCTCAAGGCGCGAGAGAAGACCCCGAGCGTGCACCGCGACGACCCGAGCGCCCAGGGGCCCCGCCAGATCAAGGGCCCAGACCAGTGCCACCTCGGAGTCGGGTGAGCCGTCGAAGCCCACCGCTATGGTACGAATGGTCGTCACGCATCCTCCCCGCTCGTGCGCGCCGCGCGCGCCAGTTCCAGCGCCACGCGGCGCTGCTCACGTACCCGGGTCGCGACATCCTCACCCGCGCCACCGGAACTGGGCGGCGCCGCGTCGAAGGGAGCGTCCAACAAAGTCCCCAGTGTCGCCGCCACCGAAGTCCGCAGCGCCTCGAGGTTGTAGCCCCCCTCCAAGAAGAGCGCCAGGCGCCCCGGTGCGGGAACCACCTCACGCACGCGACGCGCCAGCCGGGCGAAGTCGCCACTGGTGAGTAGCAGGTCGCCCATCGGATCCGCGCGATGGGCGTCGTAACCGGCGGACACCAGCACCCACGTCGGATCAAACTCGTCGATCACCGGCGCAGCTACTTCGTCCAGCGCGCGCACCAGCGTGTCACCGGTCGACCCCGGCGGCACCGGAATGTTGATGGTCCGATTGACCGCGTCGAGTCCACCCACTTCCTGGGCGACTCCCGTACCCGGAAAGAGGGGCCACTGGTGGGTGGAGACGTACAGGACCCGAGGATCGTTCCAGAACATCGACTGCGTCCCGTTACCGTGGTGCACGTCCCAATCGACGATCAGCACGCGCTCGCCGCGATCGGCCAGCGCGGCGGCACTCACCGCGACGTTATTGAGCAGACAGAACCCCATCGCCCGGTCGCGCTGGGCGTGGTGGCCGGGCGGTCGCACCGCGACGAAGCCCACGCCCTCGCCCCGGTGCGTCATCTCGTTTACGACCGCGAGTCCCGCCCCCGCCGCAAACTGCGCGATCGCCCACGAGTCGTAGGTCGCGTAGGTGTCCTCATCGAGGTCCCCGCCCCCGGCGTAACAGTAAGCCCCGAGCTCGTCAAGGTACGTTCCGTCGTGCACCCGCACCAACTCGGTTCGCGTAGCGCGATAGGGCGCCACGTTGACGACGTCACCGCCCAGGTGCAGCGAACCGATACCCGCCGCCACGGCCCCCACCCTCTCGGGTCGCTCGGGGTGACCAGGGTCCTCGTGTGCCGCGTTCTCGGTGAGCTCGTTGACGATCAGCACAACGCTCCGCCCACCGGGGGGGTCTCCCCCGAGCCCGGGGCCCCGCGTGGCTGCTCGCCCCGAGACTGGTCGCCCGAGCGTGACGAGCCCACGACCGGGAAACTCACCAGGATGAACTCGTCCTCGTAGCGTGCGCTCACGTGATCGCTGAAGACTTCGAAGACGCCCATCATCCCCCGATTATCCGCCTGAGTCTCCGCGGTGAACGTCACGATACCCTGGCGGGCCGCCACGATGGCCAGGTGCTCGAGTAGCGAGAGGCCGATCCCCTGCTGCTGGAAGTCATCGAGCACCACGAAGGCGACCTCGGCCTCGTCGGTCTCGGGTATCCGGTCGTAGCGCCCGACCCCCACGAAGCGATCATCGTCGAGCACGACGAATCCGAAACGGTCGACGTAGTCGACCTGGGTGAGGTGAGCGACCTCCTCGTCGGAGAGCACAGGGTGAAACGAGAAGTAGCGCCGGTAGACCGAGCGCGACGACAACTTGGCGTGGAAGTCCACCAGTCGCCGCGCGTCCGCCGGACGTATTGGCCGCATCCGCAGGTGGGCTCCGGTGCCGGTGACAAGTTCGAACTCCTGATCCGCCGGATAGACCCACCGCCGCGCGTCATCACGCAACGCGGTCGCCTCTCGCGCCTTTGGGTGCTGATCGTCGGACATGGTCGCTCCGTTCACCCCCGACGGGTCCCCCACTCCTCCGTCTTAGCACGGCGACCACCGCGACGCCGACTCCTGGCGCGGCCGGCCCGCGGCGGCACTAGGACGCGTCAGCGTCGTCGCCCGAGGACGAGTCGTGGCTCGCACCACGCTCGGCCTCGTCGCGTGCGAGCTCGTCGACCACGCGCGCGACGGTGGCGTCGGTCTGCGGGCCACCGCGCCCCTGGTGCTGCTCGAAAACGGCCGCTCCGAGGTCGCGTAGCAGTCCGTCGCGCCGACGCCGGGCCTGAACCTCGTCTAACTTGGCGGCGCCCACCTTGCCGGCCACCTGCGCCTTCTCCTGCGCCTTCTGGGCCAGATCGACCGCCTGTGACTTCACCTTGTCGAATAATGCCATTACCACTCCCTTATCACCTCCGTCCTAGCAGGAATCATCCCCGCTCGACACAGGCGATCGATGGACGTCAGAGCGCGGCGCCCACTCTCAATCCCTCCAAGACGGCCTCCTCCACCGTACGCGGCGCCAGGCAGTCGCCGGCGCTCATCACCTCTACCCCGCGGCCCTCCAGCTGCGCCGCGAGCTCGGTCCTCGACGCGTGCCCGGTCGCCAGCACGGTCGCCGTCACCCGCTCGACTCGGACGAGTTCCTCGGTGAGTACGTGCTGGAGGTAGACGGTGTCGTCGTCAACGCCGAACGGGCGCACGAGGGGCACGACAGCGACGCGCTCGCGCGCGAGTGCGACGAGCAGCGCGTCGCGCACGTACTGTTGCAGCGCCTCGCCGGCGGCGTAGCCCGTGACGCACAGCGTGACCCGCTGGCCGCGCGCCGCCAACGCTCGCGCCACTCCGATTCCCACCCAGTCGCCGCCCCAGTCCACGACCGCGACGTGACCGACACGCGTCGGCGCGCCGCGCAGTGCCTCCCAGGCGTCGTAGATCTCCGGCCCCCCCAGAACCTCGAGCGACGGCCGATAGGGCCGTGCGCCCGTGGCGACAACGACTACATCGGGTCGCTCACGCGCCACGAGCGCCGCGTCGACGGTACTGCGCGTGACGACGCGTACGCCGGCGCGACGCGCCTCGGCCTCGAGGTTGGCCGCGACGCCCCCGAACTCCTCGCGACCGGGCAGTTGCTGCGCGAGCAGAACCTGACCGCCCAGATGCTCGCCCGCCTCGTGCAACGTCACGTCGTGACCGCGCGCGGCCGCCACCGCGGCGGCCTTGAGTCCGGCCGGCCCTCCCCCCGCGACCAGGACTCGACGACGGCGCGCCGGAGCCGCGAGTCGCTCGAACTGCATCTCGCGGCCCGTCTCGGGGTGCTGGATGCACGAGATCGGGTAGCCGGCGTGGAAGTGGCCGATGCACGCCTGGTTGCACGCGACGCACGCGCGAATGTCCTCGGACCGGCCGCTCGCGGCGAGGCGGGGCATCTCGGGATCGCAGATCAGTGCGCGGGTCATGACGCAGGCGTCAGCATCGCCGTCACGGATGAGGCGCTCCGCCTCCTGAGGTTGATTGATCCGGCCCGCCACCAGAACCGGCACGCTGACCCGCTCCTTCAGACGCCGCGACAGTGTGGCGGTGTACCCGTTGGCGAAATGCATCTCGGGCGCGATGTGATCCGATCCCGCCAGGCTCGCCGACGTTCCGGTCGTCACGCTCACGTAGTCCACGAGTCCGCGCTCGACGAGGTCGGCCACCGCATCGAGCGCGATCGCTTCGTCGAGGCCCCCAGGGTCGTGATCGCCGATCGACACCCGCACACCCACCACCGCGTCCCCCACGCACTCGCGAACCGCCGCGAGAACGTCGGCGAGGAAGCGACGCCGCCGCGGTGGATCGCCGCCGTAGGCGTCGTCGCGCAGGTTAACCCGCTCGTTGAGGAACTGCGCGGGCAGATAGCCGTGACTCGCCACCACCTCCACGCCGTCGAGCCCGGCCCGCACGAGACGCTGCGCGCCGGCGGCGTAGCCCTCGACGATCTCGTCGATCTGCGCGAGTGAGAGCGCTCGCGGTATGACACGGAAGCGCTCGTTGGGCACCGACGACGGAGCGAGCGCGACCGGACGCGACCCGTCGCTCGACTCCATGACCTCGCGTCCGGGGTGAAACAGTTGCCCGACGATCGTGGTGCCGTAGGCGTGCACCGCCCCCGCCAGTGCCGCGTACCCCTCGATACACCGATCGTCCGTGGCCATCAGGACGTGACTCGTGTAACGCGCCGACTCGTGGACGCCCGCCACCTGCACCACGATCAGCCCGACGCCGCCGCGGGCGCGGGCTCGGTGGTAGGCCACCAGGCGCTCCGTGATCATCCCCTCGTGCACCATCACCGTGTCGTGACCCGACGACACAATCCGGTTGACGAGCGTACGCGAGCCCAGCCGCAAGGGGGTGAAGAGGTGGGGAAACTGTGACACCGAAACCTCCGTCGGGCGACCGGGCGGAGCCGACTCTAGTCGCGACGCGACTCCGGCGACGACGCGGCGCCGCGTCGACGTCGCGGCGTGGCCGCGGCACTGACCACCAAAACGAGCGCCGCCGCACCCTCGAGAACCGCGCATTCAACGGCGTACGGCGACGACCAGACGTCGCGAAAGCCAAAGAGCCCGTGCACCACCGACGTCACGAATCCCGCGAGAGTGCCCAACGCGAATGCCGCCCCCGAGAGCGCCGTCCACCGACGCCACCACACCAGCACGAGACCACCGAGCACACCGGCCATCACCACTTGCACCACGAACAGCGGTCCGATTATCGGGATATACCGGTAGCCCACGTCACGCCATAGGTGCCAGTGCGCGTCGCCCGACCACCACACCAAGCCCGCGCCCACGACCCGTCCGCCCGCCGCGACGACTCGACGCCGCGTGACCTTACGGCGACCCCCTCGCCTCACGAGACCCCCCTCGGGCCCGTCAGTGCACCTGGCCCTCGTGCGCGCGGTGACGACTCGGCTCCAGTTGAAACGTACTGTGCTCGACGTCGAAGTGGCCGGTCAGGCAGGATTGGAGGTCGTCCAGGAGGCGCGGGGCGGCGCCGGTGGCGAAGACCGCGTCGTCGACCACCACGTGGGCGGAGAGAACGGGCAACCCCGAGCTCAGCGTCCACACGTGCAGATCGTGCACCTCGACCACGTGCGCAATCCCCGTGAGGTGCCGGCGCACCTCGTCCAGGTCCACGTTCTCGGGTGCCGCCTCCAACAGGATCCGCCCCGACGCGACGAGCAGGCTCCACGCCGCGCGCGCCATGAGCGCGACGACGACCAGCGTCGCGATCGGGTCGGCGCGCTCGAAGTGGGTCGCAGCGATCACGCCGCCCGCTACCGCCGTGGCGAGGAAGCCGTAGAGGTCGGTGAGGACGTGGCGCAGTGAGCCGCGCACGTTGAGGCTGCGCCGATCGGCCCGTGACAACATCCACGCCGCCGCCGCGTTCACCACGACCCCCACGAGGGCGACGACGACCACGTCGCCGCCCGCGACCGTGGCCGGGTGCCAGAGGCGCTCGACGGCGCCCGCGAACATGACCGCGGCGATCGCGAGCAGGGTCACGCCGTTCACGGCGGCCGAGAGGATCTCGGCCCGACGGAACCCGTACGTCCACGGTCCGCGGGGCGGACGAGCGCCCCAGCGCAACGCGGCCAGCGACGCGGCGAGTGCCATCGCATCGACCACCATGTGTCCGGCGTCCGAGAGCAGCGCCAGCGAGTGCGAGAGCACCGACACCACGACCTCGACCACCATGAACGCCACGATCAGGATCAGAGCCGCGCTCAGGTACCGGCCGTCGCGCACGGGCGAACGAGCGCCGACGTCGGGGTCGCTCATCAGCGAACCTCGCGGTGGTGCCGCGAACGCGCCGGCGTCGCCGTCGCGGTGCCGGGTCGCGGCGCACACCGCCACTCACGCGACGCGTGGGCCACGGTGGTGCCTCCTGGTATCTCGTCCGCGAGTCTAGAAGGCGCGCCGAGCGCTCGCGGACGACCAGAGTCTCGCTCGCGTACGGCGCGATACGCTTCGCCCATGAGCACCTACGTTGCAGATTCGTCGCGCTACGAGACCATGTCCTACCGGCGAGTGGGACGAAGTGGCCTACTCCTGCCCTCAATCTCCCTCGGCCTGTGGCACAACTTCGGCGACGACCGACCACTCGACACCCAGCGCGCGATCCTACGACGAGCCTTCGACCGCGGCGTGACGCACTTCGACCTCGCCAACAACTACGGACCACCCTACGGCAGTGCGGAGATCAACTTCGGGCGGCTGTTGCGCGAGGACTTCGCCGCGTACCGCGACGAACTGATCATCTCTACCAAGGCCGGCTGGGACATGTGGCCCGGCCCCTACGGCGACCATGGATCGCGCAAGTACCTCCTCGCGAGCCTCGACCAAAGCCTCACGCGCATGGGGCTCGACTACGTCGACATCTTTTACCATCACCGCTTCGACCCCAACACGCCACTCGAGGAGACGATGGGCGCGCTCGACGCGGCGGTACGCCAGGGAAAGGCGCTCTACGTGGGCGTCTCGTCCTACTCCGACGCGCGCACCCGTGAGGCGCTGGCGATACTGCGGTCCCTGGGTACCCCCCTGCTGATTCACCAGCCGTCCTACTCGATGCTGAATCGGTGGATCGAGGACCGACTCCTCGACGTCCTCGACCAGGAGGGCGTGGGTTGCATCGCCTTCTCACCGCTGGCCCAGGGCCTCCTCACCGACCGCTACCTGCACGGCATCCCCGAGGGATCGAGGGCGGCTCACGACACGTCGCTCTCGCCTGAGATGCTCAGCGAGGCCAACCTCACCCACGTGCGCGCCCTGTCCGCGATGGCGGCCGAACGTGGCCAGACCATGGCGCAACTCGCGATCGCCTGGGCGCTTCGTGACCCGCGGGTCTCCTCAGTCGTTCTGGGTGCCAGCAGCGTGGCGCAGCTGGACGACAACCTGGCGGCGCTGGAGCACCCGAACTTCACCGACGAGGAACTGCGTCGCATTGACCAACACGCCGTCGACGCGGGAATTGACCTGTGGCGGGGTCCGGCGACGAGTTAGGACTGCGCCGCACTCGTCGGATTCGATCCGGCGACGCAACGACCTTCGGGCCCACGAGCGATCGCGACGGTTCCGACGAGGTTCGCCCGCGGCGTGCGGGGCGAGTCGGCACGACGGGCGGTCATGGGGCGGGCTCACTCGTCGACGCCGGCGGACCGTCGCCCGCGTCGGAGGGACACGCCACCGTCAGGTGCCGGACCCCCGACTCGCCGCCACCTCGCTGGTGGCTCCGGCAACCGTCGCGGCGTCCGCGACAGCGGGGGAACCGTGCGCGATCGCGCTCGCGTACACGTCAGGACGGCGAAGCGCCAGCACCGCGATCTGTTCGCGACGGCGGCGCACCTGCTCGAGGTCGAGCGACGCGACCAGCACCTCGGGATCGTCGCCGCTCGCGCGAGCCAGGACCTCGCCCCAGGGCCCGACAATCATCGAATCGCCGTTGGTGGCGACACCCTCGGCAGTAGTGCCGGCCTGGGCCGCCGCCACGACAAACGAGTGACTCTCGATGGCGCGAGCGCGAACCAGCGTCTCCCAGTGGGACGGCCCGGTCACCGCGGAGAAGGCCGCCGGGATCGCGAGAACCGTGGCGCCGGCCAGGGCCAGCGCACGGTAGAGCTCGGGAAAGCGCAGATCGAAGCAGATCGACAGGCCCACCCGCGCGGGGCCAACCTCCGCAACCACGAGTTGCGAGCCGGGCGCGATGAGGTCCGACTCGCGAAACTCGACCTCCCCGGGAACGGCGATATCGAAGAGATGAACCTTGCGGTAGGTGGCGAGGAGTGCGCCGTCGGGTCCGATCACCACGCTGGTGTTGTGAACTCGTCCCGGCGTCGCGGAGTGTTCGAGCAGGCTACCCAGATGCACGCTGACTCCGAGGCGTCGCGCCAACGCCGCAAAGTGCTCGGTCGTCGGCCCGGGGATCGACTCCGCGATCTCGTCGTAGCGGCCCGGCGGCCCGAGATAGGTGACGAGTTCGGGCACCTGGACGTACGTGGCGCCCGCACGGGCCGCCCGCTCGATGAGTGCACTCGTCGTCTCGATGTTGCGGTCGCGGTTCGCGCCCGACTGAGTCTGCACCGCGGCCACGATCCACGTCGAGGATTTCACGTCCACCTCCACTCGACTCGTACGCTAGCGGCACTCGCGCAGTGCTGCGCCACCGTGGACGATCACGGTCCACTAGGTTCGTAGTACGACGACTGACGATTGGAGACCTTCACCGTTGAAGAAACTCTTCGTGTTCGATCTGGACGGTACGCTCGCCGACAGCAAATCACCCCTCAGCGACGAGATGGCGAGCCTGCTCCACGATCTCCTGGACGTGATGCAGGTCGCCGTCATCTCGGGAGGAGCGTGGGAGCAGTTCGAGACCCAACTGCTCGCGAACCTGCCGACTGACGATCGCCTGGAGCGACTGGTCCTCCTGCCCACCTGCGGCACGCAGTTCTACCGCTACCACGGGAGCTGGCAACGCGTCTACGCCGAGAACCTCACCGACGACGAACGCTCGCGTATCATCGCCGCGCTGGATCGTGCCCTCGACGAGTCGGGCTACCGCGCCACGCGAGTGTGGGGCGAGGTGATCGAGGATCGAGGCAGCCAGATCACGCTCTCCGCCCTGGGTCAGCAGGCCCCCCTGGCCGAGAAGCGACGCTGGGACCCGGACTTCGCCAAGCGACGGGCGATCACCACCCTCCTAACGCCCCTGCTGGGGGACTTCGCGATCAACCTGGGCGGCACCACCTCCATCGACATCACCCGACCCGGGATCGACAAGGCGTACGGGATCGAGAAGCTTCGCGACAACCTCGGCATCTCGATCAAGGAGATGCTGTTCGCGGGCGACGCCATCTTCGTGGGCGGCAATGACTTTCCCGCCCAGCGCGCGGGCGTCGACTCGATCCTCGTCACCGGCCCGAACGAGACCGCGCGCATCATCCAGACGGTGCTCGCACTACTAGGCGACGGCTCCACACAGATCACCGCGCCACCGCGATCGTCGTGAACACGTTCTCGGTGCTGCCCCTCGCCTTCACGGTACGCCCCGAGCTCGGCAACCCCTACGAAGTGGAGGGCGTGCTCAACCCCGCCGCCGTTCGTGGCCCCGATGGACAGCTCTACCTCTTCCCGCGCATGGTGGGCGAGGGGAACTACTCGCGTATCGGCGTCATGCGCGTCGTCTTCGACGACGAGGGCGACCCCCACCACGTCGAGCGGCTGGGCGTCGCCCTCGAGCCGGAGGCCGCCTACGAGCTGCGTGAAGACGGGGGTGGCTGCGAGGATGCCCGCGTCACCTACGTGTCGGCGCTCGACGCGTACGTCATGACCTATACGGCCTACTCCCCCGCCGGACCCCGTATCGCTTTGGCCTCGTCGAAAGATCTCCTCACCTGGCAGCGCCTGGGCCTCGCCAACTTCTCACCCCTCGAGGACATCAGCTTCCAGGACATCGACGATAAGGACGCGAGCGTCTTTCCCCTCGCGGTGCCCAACGCCTCCGGTCAACCCGAGCTCGCGATGCTCCACCGCCCACTCTTTCCGGGCAACACCCTCGAGGAAAACTGGGCCCGCGGCGACGAACGCGTCATTGACGTGCGCCGCGAGAGCATCTGGATCTCCTACAGCACGATCAGATCCGATGACGAGAACCTGCGCGACCTCGTCAACTTCCGCGCCCACCACCGACTCGCGTCGCCGGTCGAGCCCTGGGAGTCACTCAAGATAGGTGCCGGCACACCGCCCGTCGCCACGCACCTGGGCTGGCTGATCGTCTACCACGGCGTCGCCTCGGTGACGCCGACCGGAGGCGGCGATCCGCGCCTGACCTACCGCGCGGGAGTGATGGTACTGGATCGTGATCACCCGGAACACCTGATCTACCGGTCCAGCCACCCCATCCTGTCGCCCGATCCTCAGGCGCCCCACCTCGACGTGGCGGCTGACGTGATCTTCCCGACCGGCATCGACCGGCGCGACGACATCGGCCAACCGGATCGCTTCGACGTCTACTACGGGCTGAACGACGCCACCATCGGTGCGGCACGGCTCTACGTGCCGCCGGACCTGCCGCGCCGAGCACGGCGCGACGCGAACGGCACGCACGGTGCCGACGAGTGAGAGCGAACCACGACGAGGAGACCGAGATGACCACCCCCCTTCACCAGCGACGCGCGTGGGAGCGCCTCGAAAATGACGCCGTGACTCTGCGCACGCGGCACCTGCGCGACCTGTTCGCGGACGACCCGTCGCGCGGGACTCGACTGCGAGCCGAGGGCGTCGGCTGGTACCTGGACTACGCCAAGCAGCGCGTCACTGACGATACCGTACGTCACCTGGTCGAACTCGCGGTCGAGAGTGACGTAGCGGGACGTCGCGACGCGATGTTCGCCGGCGAGCACCTGAACGTCTCCGAAGACCGCGCGGTGCTCCACGTCGCCCTGCGCATGCTGCCCACGACGACGCTGGTCGTCGACGGTGTCGACGTCGTCGCACAAGTGCACGCCGTGCTCGCGCGAATGCGGTCCTTCGCCGAGCGGGTTCGCTCCGGCGACTGGCGTGGCTACCGCGGCGACCGTATCGCCCACGTCGTCAATATCGGCATCGGCGGCTCCGACCTCGGACCGGTGATGGCCTACCAGGCTCTTCGCCACTTCACGACCCGCGACATCTCGTTCCACTTCGTCTCCAACGTCGACGCCACGGACCTCGTCGAGACCCTGGCCGACCTCGACCCCGCCCGCACGCTCTTCATCGTCGCCTCCAAGACCTTCACCACTCTCGAAACGCTCACCAACGCTCGCTCCGCTCGAGAGTGGCTGGTGGCGCGGCTCGGGGACGAACGAGCGGTCGCGAACCACTTCGTGGCGGTCTCCACCAACGACACCGCGGTCGCACAGTTCGGAATCGCCCCGGACGCGATCTTCGGATTCTGGGACTGGGTGGGTGGCCGCTACTCAATGGACAGCGCGATTGGACTGTCCACGATGCTCGCCGTCGGGCCCGACGGCTTCGACGACTTGCTCGCGGGGCTGCGCGCCATGGACGAGCACTTCCTCACTACGCCGCTGGAACATAATCTCCCGGTGCTCACAGGATTGCTCGGCGTGTGGAATCGCAACTTCCTCGGTTTCGCGGCCCAGGGCGTCATGCCCTACGACCAGTACCTCGCTCGTCTGCCCGCCTACCTTCAGCAACTGACAATGGAGTCCAACGGTAAGCACGTCACCCTGGAGGGCGACCGGGTCGACTACGACACCGGCGCGCTCTACTGGGGGGAGCCGGGCACCAACGGCCAGCACAGCTTCTACCAACTCCTACATCAGGGAACCTCGATCATCCCCGTCGACCTCATCGGCTTCGCCCGTCCCCTCAATCCCCTCGGGGCTCATCACGACATCCTCTCCTCCAACGTCTTCGCCCAGGCCCAAGCGCTGGCCTTCGGACGTACCGCCGAGGAGGTCCGCGCGACGGGAGCACCGGAGGCCGTCGTGGCGCACCGCGTGATGGAGGGCAACCGCCCCTCCAGCGTGCTGTTAGCCGATCAGTTGACGCCGCGCTCGCTCGGGTCGCTCATCGCCCTCTACGAGCACGCCGTCTTCACCCAGGGCGTGATCTGGGGGATCGACTCCTTCGACCAGTGGGGCGTCGAACTAGGCAAGGAGTTGGCGGCACGAATCGCGCCCGAACTCGACCTCACGACGGTCCCCCGCCTGGATCACGACTCATCCACGAACGCACTCATCGAGCGCTACCGCGCTCTCAAGCATGAAGGAGATGTCCCCACACCATGACCAGTACCGCGAACACACCACCACCCACCCCGCTCGGCATGGTCGGCCTAGGACGAATGGGCGCCAACCTCGTGCGCCGGCTCACCGCCGACGGGCACCACTGCGTGGTCTACGACGTCAACCCCGCGGCGAGCGCGTCGCTCGCCGGCGACCACGTCGTCGCCGCCTCCTCGCTGCGCGAGTTGGTCGACGCGCTCGACGCACCGCGCGCGGTCTGGCTCATGCTGCCCGCGGCCCTCACGGAGGGCGCCGTCGACGAACTCAGCGAACTGCTCAGCCCCGACGACGTCATCATTGATGGCGGCAACTCCTTCTACCATGACGACATCACCCGAGCCACCACGCTGGCGGCTCGCCAGTTGCACTACGTCGACTGCGGGACCAGCGGCGGCGTGTGGGGCCTCGAGCGCGGTTACAGCCTGATGATTGGTGGTGAGGACGAGATCGTCGCTCGTCTCGACTCGATCTTTCGCTCCATCGCGCCGGGTCCGGATGGCACTAACCCGACGCCGGGGCGCACCCGAACGGGCACCGCACCCTTGGGCTATCTGCACTGTGGACCCGCCGGAGCCGGCCACTTCGTCAAAATGGTGCACAACGGCGTGGAGTACGGCATGATGGGCGCGCTGGCCGAGGGACTCAGCATCCTGCACCACGCGAACGTCGGTCGCCGACCGCCGGTCGCCGACGCCGAAACCACGCCACTGCGACACCCCGAGTTCTTTCCCTTCGACATCGACGTCGCCGAGGTAGCCGAGGTGTGGCGCCACGGCTCGGTGATCTCGTCGTGGCTGGTCGACCTCGCGGCGGACGCGCTCGCGCGCTCCCCCGAGCTCGACGACTTCAGCGGTCGGGTCTCGGACTCGGGCGAAGGGCGCTGGACCGTCGAAGCCGCCATTGAGGAGTCGGTGCCGGCTCCGGTGATCGCCGCGGCGCTCTGGCAGCGCTTCGAGTCGCGCGACGAAGGAGCCTTCAGCGCACGAGTTCTCTCGGCACTGCGCGCGGAGTTTGGTGGCCACGCGGAGAGGGCTAGTTAGGTGCGCCACGAACTTCACGTCTACGACGATGCGACCATCCTCGCCGAGGCTGCGGCGGACTACCTCACCGAGCACGCCCGCCGGTCCGGCGAGAATCTCGCCTGGGCGCTCAGCGGCGGCACGACCCCACGGGCGACGTGGTCGCGGCTGGCCACACGCCACGCCGACTGGCGCCGACTCACCCTCTACCAGGTGGACGAACGCGTCGCGCCCGCCGACGACCCGGCTCGCAACCTGACCGACCTCGCCGAGTTGGCCCGGGCGACCAGCGCCCGCGTCGTGGCGATGCCGGTCGAGGACCCCGACCTCACCGACGCCGCGACCCGCTACGCCGACGCCCTACCCGCGACCTTCGACCTGGTGCACCTGGGCCTGGGCGCCGACGGACACTGCGCGTCCCTGGTGCCCGACGATCCGGTGCTAGCCGTCACGGATCGCCTCGTCGCCGTCACCACCCCCTACCGGGGCCATCGACGCATGACTCTGACCTACCCGGCACTGGCTCGAGCCCACCAGGTGATGTGGTTGGTAGCGGGCGCCGACAAGCGTGACGCGCTCGCGCGCCTGCTCGACGCCGACCCCACGACCCCCGCCGGGCGCGTCGAGGCGCACGCCTCGCTCATTCTGGCCGATCGCGCGGCGGCCGAACCCGCGAACGGAGGACGATCGTGAGCACCGCAACCCCGCCCGTCCCCGATGACCACATCATCGTCCTCGCCGGAGCCACCGGAGACCTCGCACGGCGTAAGGTCCTGCCGGGCCTCTACCACCTCGCCCTCGCGGGGCTGCTCCCGCGGCGCTACCGCATCATCGCCAGCGCGCCGCGAGCCTTCGCCCAGACGAGCGACCAGTTCCGGACCTTCGCGCACGACGCCGTGGCGCAGTTCGGCGACTGCCCCCTCGATGACGCCCCCTGGGACGCCTTCGCCCAGACTCTCTCCTTCGCGGCGGCCGATCCGGACGACCCGACACCGCTGGTGCGCGCCGTCCACCAGGCCCAGCGCGATCTGGGACCCGACGCGCGACGCCTCTTCCACCTCGCCATCCCCCCCGACGCCGTGACGACAATGATCCAGTTGTTGGGCACGACGGGGCTGAGCAAAGGCGCCCGCGTCATCTGCGAGAAGCCCTTCGGCACTAATCTCGCCTCGGCGCAAGAGCTCAACGCCGCCATCAGCGAGTACTTCGACGAGTCGCGCGTCTTTCGCATCGATCACTTCCTCGGCAAGGAGTCGGTTGACAACATCCTGGCGCTGCGCTTCGCGAACGAACTCTTCGAGTCGCTGTGGAACCGCACCCACGTCCACCACGTGCAAATCGATGTTCCCGAGACCCTCTCCATCGAGGGTCGAGGGGCCTTCTTCGAGGCTACGGGGACCTTCCGCGACATGGTGATCACTCACCTTTTCCAGGTCCTGGGCTTCATCGCCATGGAGCAGCCCACGTCCCTGGACGCCAAGCCGCTACGCGACGAGGTGGGCAAGGTCTTCGACTCGCTACGCCCGCTCGACCCCGACCACGTGATCTACGGCCAGTACGAGGGATACCGGAACGAACCGGGAGTCGCCGGCGACTCGAGTACCGAGACCTTCGTCGCGCTGCGCGCGGAAGTCGACAACACGCGGTGGAAGGGCGTCCCCTTCTTCCTGCGCACCGGCAAGTGCCTAGCCGAGAGTCGCCAGCTCATCACCGTCACCTTCCACGAACCGGTCATGCGGCTCTTCCCCGTCGACTCGCGCGCCACGCGCGAGCGGGCGAATCAGATCGTGATCAACTTCGCCGATCCCGGCTCGATCCACACCCGTTTCCTCGCTAAGCAGCCGGGTCCGGCGATGCTGCTGGGCCAGGCACTCATGCACTTCCACTACGACGAGTCGTTCCAGTCAGTGCACCACCTCGAGGCGTACGAGCACCTCATCCTCCAGGCCATGGTCGGCACTCAAACGCTGTTCACCCGCGCCGACGGCATCGAGCGGCTGTGGGAGGTCGCCACGCCGCTCCTGGAGAGTCCGCCCGCGGTGCAGCCCTACGCGCCGGGCAGTTGGGGCCCGGCGTCCATCGACGCCATCGTGGCTCCGCATCGGTGGTCACTGCCCGAGTGAGCTCGCGCGTCACCCTGCTCCTCTCCGACGTCGACGGCACGCTCGTCACCTCGGACAAGCGACTCACGCCGCGCACGCTACGTGCCGTCGCCCAACTGCGAGAGGCGGGGGTGCACTTCGCGATCACCAGTGGACGAGCCACGTTGGCGATGCGACACCTGGTCGGGCCCCTCGGCCTCACGACGCCCCTCGGTGGCTTCAACGGTGGTCAGATCGTGACGCCGGACTGGACGGTTCTCCAGACCCGTTCGATCGAGGCGAGCCTGGTGCACGGAGTCGTCGAGCGGCTCGACGCCCACCACCTCGACGTCTGGGTCTACCGACACGACGACTGGCTCGTGCGTGACGGCCACGCGCCCTACATCGATCACGAGACGCTCGCCGGCGGCTACGGACCGCGGGTGGTCGCCCGCGTCGACGCCCAGACCGACGGCGTGATCAAGATCGTAGGGGTGGGCGACGCGGCGGCCGTCGACGCCGCCCGTGAGCAACTCACCGGCGAAATACCCGGCGTCAGCGCGTCCTCCTCGCAGCCCTACTACCTCGACGTCACGGCTCGCGGCGCGACCAAGGGCCACGTCGTGGACTACCTCGCCACTCACGTGGGCGTGCGACGCCTCGATATCGCGGTGATCGGCGACATGCACAACGATCTCTCGATGTTCGCGCGCGCCGGACTCGCTATCGCCATGGGCAATGGCTCGCCGGACGTGCGTCGCGCGGCCGCCGTCGTCACCCGCACCAATGACGACGACGGCTTCGCCTACGCGGTGGAGCGATTCATCCTCCGCGTCTGACCGTTCGATCAGTGCGATTCGAGAACGGGACGCAGCGCGTCCAACGCGGCCACGTTGTCGATCGTTGAGGGAACCGGAAGATCGATGCCGTCCGCGATGGCGCGCATCGACTTACGTAGCACCTTGCCCGAACGCGTCTTCGGCAGCGCGGCGACGACGTCCACGCGACGCAGGCTCGCGACCGCCCCCAACCGCTCGCGCACCAACGCCACTAACTCGTCGGCGATGGTCGCCGGATCACGAGTCACCCCGGCCTTCAGCACCGCGAGACCCCGTGGCACCTGACCCTTGAGATCGTCGGCCACTCCGATCACCGCGCATTCGGCCACGTCGGGGTGCGAGGCGATGATCTCTTCGATCTCGCCGGTTGAAAGACGGTGCCCCGCGACGTTGATGACGTCATCCACCCGCCCCATCACGAAGAGGTACCCGTCCTCGTCGAAGTGACCCCCGTCACCCGTCAGGTAGTAGCCCGGGGTATGGCTGAGGTAGGCCTCGGTGAACTTGTGATCGTCTCCCCACACCCGCGACGTGCAACCGGGCGCCAGGGGCAACTTGATCATGATCAACCCCTCAACACCGGGTTCGACCTCGACACCCGCCTCGTCGACGATCCGCACGTCATAGCCGGGCACCGGTACCGTCGGCGACCCCGCCTTGACCGGCATCAGATCCAGGCCCACCAGGTTGGCCGCGATGGGCCACCCGGTCTCGGTCTGCCACCAGTGATCGATAACCGGAATCGTGAGCTGCTCGCTCGCCCACGAGTAGGTCTCGGGGTCGAGACGCTCTCCCGCGAGGAACAGGTATCGCAGCGAGGAGAGGTCGTACGAGCCGATCAGCGATCCCGTCGGGTCCTCGCGCTTCACCGCGCGAAAGCCCGTCGGCGCCGTGAAGAACGTCGTCACCCCGTAGTCGGCGATCACGCGCCAGTAGGCGCCCGCGTCCGGCGTGCCCACGGGCTTGCCCTCGTAGAGCACGGTGGCGCAACCCGCCAGTAGGGGCGCGTACACGATGTACGAGTGGCCGACCACCCACCCCACGTCCGAGGCGGCCCAGAAGACCTCGCCGGGCTGAGTGCCGTAGACGTTGGCCATGCTCCAGTGCAGCGCCACCGCGTGGCCGCCGTTGTCGCGCACGACTCCCTTGGGCCGTCCGGTGGTGCCCGAGGTGTAGAGAACGTAGAGCGGATCGGTCGCCGCCACCGGCACGCACGGCGCGGCGCTGGCGCTCGCCATGGCCTGCGCCCAGTCCACGTCACGTCCCTCCACCATCGAAGCCTGAGCCTGCGGTCGCTGAACGATGACGCAGTGCTCCGGTTTGTGAGTACTCTCCTCGATCGCGGCGTCGAGCAGCGGCTTGTACTCGATCACGCGCGCGACCTCAATACCGCACGACGCCGACACGACAACGCGCGGGGTGGCGTCCTGCACGCGCAGAGCCAGCTCGTGCGCGGCGAAACCTCCGAAGACCACGGAGTGCACCGCCCCGATCCGCGCGCAGGCCAGCATCGCGATCACCGCCTCGGGAATCATCGGCAGGTAGATCACCACCCGATCGCCCTTGCGTACCCCGAGATCGCCCAGCACCCCGGCGAAGCGCGACACCTGGTCGAGCAGTTCCGCGTAAGTGTAGCGCGACGTCACCCCCGCCACGGGGCTGTCGTAGATCAGTGCGGTCTGTTCGCCACGGCCGCGCTCGACGTGACGGTCCACGGCGTTGTAGCACGTGTTGAGTTCTCCGTCAGAGAACCACTGGTACAGGGGCGCCGTTGAGCGGTCGAGCACCGTCGTCGGTTCGCGATACCAGTCGATGCCCCGCGCCGCCTCACCCCAAAATCCCTCCGGATCCTCGATGCTACGACGCCACACGTCGCGATAGATCTCCCCCACGGTTCCCCCCTCAGCTCACGTAATATTCTTTCCCTTACTTATAGCGAACTGTTCGTCACCCCGGCACCATCCTCGCCGGGACTTTGGTCCCGGCGGCTACCGGTCAGGAGCCGACCAGCGCGGACACTCGCGCCATCAGCCCCGCATCGCTCGCCGCCTCGTAGCCCGGCGTCGCGTACTCGTACAGCAGGTGCGTCGCCGCCGGCGTCTCACCGGCGCCCGCCGCGTACACGGCTTCCGCCAGAATTCCGAGTTGCTCGAGGGCGTCGCGAAAGTGCCACGCCCCAAACTCCTCGTCGTCGCGACACCGCCGCACCGTCAACAGCATGGCCACGAGGCGTTCACGCAGCGCGCCCGCCAGCGTCGCGTCGCTCGCGCCCTCGAGGACGGTCAGCAGCCGCGCCTCCACGACGTCGAGGATCGCCAGTCGCCGTAGATCGTGCAGGACCTGAGCGACCAGGACGTTGTGCGTACCCTCCCAGGACTCGTAGACGATAGCGTCGCGGTACAGTCGCGGCAGAACACTGAACTCCTCGATGGTCCCATTGCCCCCGAGGACCTCGATACCCGCACGCGCGACGGAGGTCGCCTGGCGCGACGCCACGAACTTCGTCGCGTTCACCAGAAAGCGATGGTAGAGGCGGTCGTTCTCACTCGCGGTCTCGTCGTCTATCCGGTCCTCCATCGCGGTCAGCGCGAAGACCAAGTGCAGCGCGCCCGCCCACTGCGCGGTCATATCCGCCACGGTACGACGCACGTCCGCGAAGTTCTCAATGGTCACCCCGAAGGCCCGTCGCACGCGAGCGTAGGCCCGCGCCTCGAGAACCGCACGACGCATAATGCCCGTGCTGCCCACCGCCGTCATCCAGCGGCTCGTGTTCAAGACCACTGATACCGCCGTCTTGAAGCCCTCATCAACCGGTCCGATGGGCCACGCGCGCGCGTCGGCGAAGTCGATCTCACCCGACGCGAGGCCGCGTGTGCCCAACTTGTCCTTCAGCCGACGAAGGGTGAAGCCATTCGGTCGACCATCGATCAGGCGCGGCACGACAAAACTGCCGAGACCCGCCGTCCCCGTCGTGTCACCTACCCGCGCGGTCACGAAGAACTGATCGGCGTCGGCCACCGAGCAGAACCACTTCTCGCCGGTGATCCGGTAACTTCCGTCACCCTCGTCCACCGCGACGCAGGCGTTCGCCCCGACGTCACTCCCGCCCTGCACCTCGGTGAGAAACTGCGCACCGCGCTGGGCCTGCGCGTAGTGCGGGTCGACCAGCGGAGCCAGGAATCGCTCGCGTACCGACGCGTCGGCGCGACGGCGAAGCGCCCGTGCCAGACCGATCGTGCAGGTGGCCGGACAGGCGTGACCGGCCTCACCCTCGAGCGACAGAAGGTAGAGGAGCGTCGCCTGCTCGTAGGCGCGACCCGGCAGTCGCGAGAGCGCGACGACCTCACTAGCCCAGACTGCCGCGCCCGCCTCGTGGTACGCGGGGTCGAAGGACACCGCCTCGCGACGATGCCCCACGCCGTCGTATCGCTCCAATTCGGGCAGGTGCGAACGCTGCTCGTAGCGCGCGGCGGCCGGACCAACCACCGTCACCATCGCACGCGCGAACGTCGACGCGCTCGCCTCCAATGCTCGCTTCCGTTTCCCTTTGAGCGCCCCGTTCAGAATGGCGCGCAGCCTCTCGTCCGTCGAGAAGGGATCCTCCGGATAGGCCGCCCGCCACTCGTCGAGGGCGCTGCGCGCCTCGTCGTAACTCATACGTGCAGTATGGCCGTGCGCCGCCGATCAGCGCCATTCGACGTCGCGACGCCCCACCATGAGGATACGCGAGAAGTACAAGGTATAGGGACCCGTTCCGACCTGCTCGCGCACCGCCTCCCGGTAACGCGCGACGAAATGTTCCCAACCCTCCGCCCCCCGCGGCTCACGAAAACGCGTCAGCGTCGTGCCCTTCATCCACTCCACCAACGCGTCGCTGGACGCGAGGTGGTGCACGTAGACCCGTTGCGCCACGTACGGCGCTCGAACTCCGAGGTCCACCAAGACGTGGGCGTACTCCTCCGGACTGAGCACGTGGGCCGCCACTACGTCAGCCGGTGGCGCCTCCAGCACCTCCGCCGCCATCTCTACCGCGAGTCGGTGCGCGAGGTGGTGGGCATTGGCCGGCACCTGCACGGCCAACTGACCCCCCGGAGCGAGCGACCGACACCAGCGCGCCAACACGCCGCGGTGATCACCGACCCACTAGAGCGAGGCATTGGCGATGACGACGTCGTAGGCGCCGGGTTCCTCGAAGGTGGCGATGTCGTCGAGTGAGAACTCGACGGGGTCTCCCGGCCGAGTCTGCGCGCGCGCCGCCTCGATCATCGTCGACGACGAGTCGATTCCGCGCGCGCGTCGCGCGCCGAGTGCCGTCGCGAGACGTCGCGTCAGACGCCCGTCGCCGCAGCCCCATCCACGATGGCCGGGCTCGCCACGGGTTCCAGCAGCGCCCGTAGATCCCAGAACGGCTGCTCGCGCTCGCGCGCGAAGAGACGGTACTGATCGGGCTGCCAGGCATCCACCGTCACCATCCCCGTCTCGTCTCGTCGTGCACGGTAGCCGAGACCGCGCGGAATCCTCGTCGTAACGGGCTCAGATCTTCTCGGGTACCATCTCAATCGCTCCGCACGGACACTCACTCACGCAGATCCCGCACCCCTTGCAGAAGTCGTAGTCAATTTCGTAGCGCTCGCCCCCGCCCAACTTGATCACCGCGTTGTCGGGGCACACCCCGAAGCAGTTGTCGCACTCGAAGCAGTTACCGCACGAGAGGCACCGGCGAGCTTCGAAGAGCGCGTTCTCCTCGGTCAACCCCTGCACGACCTCGTCGAAGGTGTCCTGTCGGCGGATCTTCTCCAACTCGGGACGACGAGTTCGTGGCGCGTCGGAGTAGTACCACGTATTCAACCGGTCAAAACTCGCCAGTTCGTGACGCGCTACAGCCTCGCGTACCCGACCGTTCACGTAGTCGTCGATGCTGCGCGCGGCGTGCTTACCGTGGCCGACGGCCACGGTGGCCGTCCGATCGGCCGGAACCGCGTCACCTCCCGCGAAGACTCCCGCGTCGCCGGTCATCATCGTGGGCGCCACCTCGACCACGCCGTCGCGGATCACGACCCCGGGCGCCCGCTCCAGAAGTGAGAGATCGGTGTCCTGGCCCAGCGCGAGCACGAGGGCATCAGCGTCGAGCTCCTCCAGCTCACCGGTGGGCTCGGGAAAGCCGGCCTCGTTGAGACGCATCTTCTCGAGCACCAGACGCTCACCCTCGAAGCGATTCACCGTCGACAGCCACCGCATGGTCACGCCCTCACCTAGGGCCTGGGCGAACTCCTCCTCGTTGGCGGGCATGTGCTCGCGGTTGCGCCGGTAGACGATGACGGCGTCGGTGGCGCCGAGGCGGCGCGCCGTACGCGCGGCGTCGAAGGCGGTGTCGCCTCCGCCGTAGACCACGACCCGGCGTCCGAGCAGCGGTGGATCGTCGTCGGCCACCTGGTGCAGGAAGGTCACGGCGTCCACGACGCGCGACGAGTCTCCCGCGGGGATCGAGACGCGGTGGCCAATCTGTGCCCCGACCGCCAAGAACACGGCGTCGTAGGACCCGTCGCGTCGTTCCTGCTCCACGTCGTCGACGACGTGGTCGAGCGTCACCTCGACGCCCATCGCCAGAATGCGGGCGATCTCGGCGTCCAGCACGTCACGCGGCAGCCGGTACGCGGGTATTCCGTAGCGCATCATCCCGCCGAGCTGGTGCGACGAGTCGACGAGGTGCACTGCGTGGCCGAGGCGACGCAGGTGGTACGTCGCACTCAGCCCCGCGGGACCCGACCCCACCACAAGAATTCGCTTGCCGGTATCGGCCCCGGGCTCGGGCAGCGTCCACCCGCGCTCGATAGCCAGATCGCCGAGGAACCTCTCCACCGCGTTGATGCCGACCGCATCGTCGACACGCACGCGATTGCACGCCGTCTCGCAGGGGTGGAAGCACACCCGGCCCATGATGGCGGGCAGCGGATTCTCCTCCACCAGAGCGCGCCACGCCGACTCGTAGTCGCCCGACTCCGCGTGGTAGAGCCAGCCCTGGATGTTCTCGCCCGCGGGGCACGCGTCGTTGCACGGCGGGAGCCGGTCCACGTAAACGGGCCGCTCCACGCGCCACGAGCCGGTGTGGTTGGCCCGACTGGAACCCACGTCGAGGGTGATGCCAAAGGGCGTCTCCATCAGTGCACCATCTCCTTCGCCTCCTCGAGAACGGGTATCTCCTCGGTCTCGTCGTTCACGAGCCCGTAACGGGCAATGTTCTCGTCGGCGATCTCCTGCAGCCGCGTGACGATATCGGGTCGCGGGTGGGCGCCAAACAGGTGCGCGTAGCGCCGCTGCAAGCGCAGGTACTCCTCTACCGGCGTGCGGCGGCGAATCGGCGACACGCTCGTTACCCGGCCATTTTCGGCCTCGAAGACCGGGAATAAGCCACTCTCCTTAGCCAGCCGTGCGACCTTAATGGTGTCACTCGACGCCGAGCCCCACCCCAGCGGGCACGGTACGAGAATGTGGATGTAGCGAGCCCCGCGCAGGGTCATGGCGTGTTCCACCTTGTGCTCCAGGTCGTGCAGATCGGCAACCGTCGCGGTCGCGACGTACGCGATGTCGTGCGCCATGGCGATGCGCGGAAGATCTTTACCCTGGCCAAAGACATTGCCCGGCTCCGGTCCCACGGCGTCGGTCGTGGCCGTGCGCGCCGCCGGCGGTGTCGCCGCCGAGCGCTGGACCCCGGTGTTCATGTACCCCTCGTTGTCGTAGCAGATGAACAGCACGTCGTCGTTTCGCTCGAACATTCCCGACAGCGTGCCAAAGCCGATGTCGACGGTACCCCCGTCACCCGCCTGGCCCACGACGCGCACGTCCTCGCGACCCTTCACCCGCAGTGCGGCGGCCACCCCCGTCGCCACCGCCGGGGCGTTGCCGAAGAGCGAGTGCAACCACGGCACTCGCCACGAGGTCTCGGGGTAGGGGGTGGAGAAGACCTCCAGACAGCCCGTCGCGTTGACGGTGACGACCCGACCGGCGGCGGCGCGCATCGCGGCATCCAGCGCGTAGCGAGCCCCCAGGGCTTCGCCACACCCCTGACAGGCGCGGTGACCGGAGTCAATCGAGTTGGTGCGATTCGGGTCCGACTGCACCGTGCGCTGATCGTCGGTGAGCAGGCGATTGCCTACCGCGAAACTGCCGACCTGATAGAAGCGAACGGGACGTTTCGTCATGACTGCTCCTGTGCGACTCGCGACCCCTGGGTCGCCCGATCGTAAAGTACGTTCTCCGCCGACGGCCCGGTCCGCCGCGCGGCGGCGATCCGAGACCGCTCGCGCGAGACCGCCGCCTCGTCCAGGTCGAGGAACGTCAGGCGTTCCAGGTCACCGCGAGACGCGCGCTCGAGTACCGACTCGAGTGCCCGCTGCGTGATGGGTCTCCCGCCCAACCCGGCAATGACGCTGTGCAGTGTCACGTCACGCCCGCCCACGGCCATCGCCACGTCGGTGAGTACGACGCCCTCACCGCCCACGCTAAACGCCTTCTCCACTACGACAACGCGTGACGCACCGGCGAGCGCGTCACGTACGCCATCGCGCGGGAAGGGGCGAAACGTCGTGATTCCGAGAACCCCGATGCGCTCACCACGGGCGCGCCGTGCGTCCACCGCGTCCTTGATGGTGCCCAGAACCGAGCCGAGGGCGACCACGATCACCTCGGCGTCGTCGGTGCGATAGGGATGCACCAGGCCGCCACTGTCACGGCCGGTGAGGGTCGCGAAGGACTCCGCGATGGTCGGGATCAGCGCGAGCGCGTCCAGCTGGCGCAGGTGCGCCAGGTAGCGAACCTCCTCGAAGGCCTCAGGTCCCACCATCGCGCCAATCGAGACGGGATCATCCGGATCGAGCACCTGACGTGGCTCGTAGGGCGGCAGGAACGAGTCGACCTCTTCCTGGGTCATCAGGTCCACGCCCTCGACGGCGTGAGTGAGGATGAAGCCGTCCATGCACACCATCACCGGCACCGACAACTCCTCGGCCAGGCGAAAGGCCTGAACGTGAAGATCCGCCGCCTCCTGATTAGTCTCGGCGAAGAGTTGAATCCAGCCCGCGTCGCGCGCGGCCATGGCGTCGCCGTGGTCGTTCCAGATGTTGATCGGCGCGCCGATGGCCCGATTGGCCAGGGTCATCACGATGGGCAGTCCCAGACCGGACGCGTTGTAGACCGCCTCGAGCATGAAGAGCAGACCCTGACTCGCGGTCGCGGTGTACGCGCGCGCGCCGGCCGCGGACGCCCCAATGGACACCGACATCGCCGCGAACTCGGACTCGACGTTGATGTACTCACACGGTGAGAGCCGGCCGGACTTGACCATCACACCCACCGCCTCAATGATGTGCGTCTGGGGGGAGATGGGGTAGGCGCACACCACCTCCGGTCGACACAGCGCCACCGTCTCGGCGACGGCGCGCGATCCCTCAATCTGTCGTAGCACTAGTCAGCTTCTCCTGTTCGAGGTGGACGACGTCAAACGCCGCGCGTGCGGCGGCCACGTTGCGCTCGCCCACCGCGCCGGCGAAGCGCTCTCCGATCGCGCTCGCCAACGCGTCGAGCGTGATCACGCCGGTGAGAGCAGCGAAACCCCCGAGGAGC
>JAJYSU010000061.1 GCA_021793395.1 Actinomycetes bacterium | reverse complement strand
AGGACTGTTCAGCGTCGAGTGTCTGCCATCTCATCACTAAGGACAAAATTCGCATTTAGTACGGTTGGGCCCGCAGGTCAGCGCCGAGATTCGGTTCTTATTGTGTGACCCAAGGTCCACCTCAGACACTAGCGCCCACTTCTCGTCATAATTACAACGCTCGCCAAGGTCAGCGGGTATTTTCGATGTCCGATCGCTCAGGCACCTTTTGTCGCTCTTTCAAACCCGTAGGGAAGCGAAGTTCGGATTCCTGCGCCGGATTACATCTGATCGTCGCTGCTCCGACGTCCAGATTCGTTCTATACAACTCGCGCTCACTCTTTACTGAAGACCTGACTGACCATGATCTCCACCATGTAGTCGTTGATCCCACTTACTAGCGTGACTCGCCGATCATCGTTTGAGCCTTCTCTCGATGGTGACATAACATTCCTAATCGTCCTCGATGCAGACGATCTCACCGTGCCACGCCTCGCGGCCTTCCCGGATTGCGAAATAGACAACGGCGAGGCTCGCGACAGGATCGGCCCACCACCAGCTGAAGCCTGCATTGAGGCCGAGACCAAGGAGGGTCGTCGCGCTCAGAACGGCGCAGAGCGCTGTCTCGGATGAATCAGCCCGGAGCAGTACGGCGGGACCGGGGAGTTGGACGGCATCGAGCCGCCGAGCAACTCGTCGCTTACCAATGGCAAGGAGTGGCATGATGATGAGAGCGGCGGAGGAGACGGCCATGCCCACGGGACTGACGGCTGGGTGGTCACGAAGCGCAAGCGTCAGTGTGGCGTCGATGAGGACGTACACGGCGAGCACATAAAACAGGACCGCAACGACCTTGAGTGCTCGACGCTCCTTCTCCTCGTTTGCCTCTCCACTGGCGATGAGCGATCGCAGGCGGACAGCCACGACAATTGCACTGATGAACTCGATTCCCGAGTCGATTCCAAAGGAGGTGAGGGCGACGGAGGCGGCGATGATGCCACTGGTAATCGCCGCGACTGCCTCGATGGTGGTCGATCCAATAGTGGCGTATTCCAGCCTCAGTGCCTGGCGTGCTGCATCTGGAGGAGTCTCGGGGGGACGTCCAGCCATCAGTGCATACCTGACTCGTGGTCGAGATGGCTGGAAGGTTCCATTTGGAACGTGCTGTGCTCGACATCGAAGTGACCAATGAGGCAGTCTTGTAGCTCGTCGAGAATGTGCGGAACTTCCCCCTCGGAGAAGCACGCATCATCGAGAACGACGTGAGCAGAGAGGGCGGGAAGACTTGACGTGACCGTCCAGGCATGAAGGTCGTGGACGTTGCAGACGTGATCGATGCCAAGGAGATGAGCGCGGACGTCGTCAAGGTTGACGTTGTCCGGCGCCGCTTCCAGGAGGATGCGACCAGATGCCTTGAGGAGCGTCCACGCAGCCTTCAGCATGAGAGCAACGACGACGAGAGAAGCAAGCGCGTCAGCCCGTCCAAAGCCGGTGAGGATGATGATGACGCCAGCGATGAGGGTGGCAATAAAGGCGTAAAGATCCGTCAGGATGTGCTGGAACGATCCTTCAACGTTGAGGCTTGTCCGGTTGGCTTTTGCCAATACCCAGGCTGCCACGACGTTAACGACGACACCGAGTAGAGCAACGGCCACAACGACTCGACCTTCGACGCTGGCTGGGTGGCTGAGCCTGTTGCTCGCTTCCACTGTGATGAGAGCCGAAACGACCAGGAGCGTGATACCGTTGATGGCCGCAGAAAGGATTTCGGCCCGCTTGTATCCATACGTCCACACTCCGTGGGCTGGCCGAGCCGCCAGTCGTGCAGCCCACAGTGATGCGCCAAGCGCACCGGCATCGATGAGCATGTGTCCTGCATCTGCGAGGAGGGCGAGCGACCCGGAGAGAACTCCAGCCGATACCTCAACGACCATGAAGCCAAGAATCAACGCCAGTGCGATGGCCAAGAAGCGAGCGTCTGCGTCGATAATCATGTCACGACCATGCCCGGAGGGGCCGGTGTCTCCGTGCTTGTGAGCATGGCTCACGACCGTCGCCCGTCGTGCATGCGAACTGTCACAGCGTGTCCAATGTGCTCCAGCCCGAGATCGAGTAGCAGGCGTACGTGAGAATCCGCCAACCGGTAGTAGCTCATTCGACCGGATCGACGGACCTGCACAACCCGGTGGGCCCGGAGTAGTCGAAGTGCATGGCTGACCGATGACTCGTTCTGACCAGTAGCTGCCGCGAGGTCGCATACGCAGAGTTCGCCAGACTCCAGCAAGCTGATGAGCAGTCGGAGTCGTCCCTGATCAGAGAGAAGACCAAAGACGTCGGAGAGTACGTTGATGTCATCGTCGATTGGCATCGACGAACGAACGGACTCGACCCGGTCGGGATCGATCATTCGAACCTCGCAGGCGTCGAGCGAACTCAAACTGCCAGCCACGTCTGCTCCATATCTGTACGTATGTTCATACGTTCACCATACAGGTTCGGGATCGAGTAGTGCTGTCGAAGACGCCCTCGACGGGTTTGTCAGCGACCTCATGCACCTCGTCCAGACAATGAAGGTCGGAAGAATCGCTGTTGAGCTCCTCTTCGGTACCGGATCTTCACCGGCGTGGACGTGCCAATGGCGACACCCATGCTGTCAGTCGAAGGCGCCGTGGCCGAGTTCGAACTGACTCGTCAGCACTGGCTCCGTCGCGAAGAACATTACTTAGTTCAACCCCATCGGGGTCGGATCGGCACACAAGCTGCTCGCAACTCTCGGGTGAGGGTTGCTTCATGCACGCCGAACGCCGCAGCGATTCTCGCAAGCGACAATCCGCTTGCATAGAGTTCCGCAGCCTTGGCGACATCGTCGTCAGAGAGTTTCCGGACAGCTTGTCGTCTAGGCACCCCTTGGGAATTGAGGTGGTGTATGACGGTGGTTCGGTGGACGCAATATCGGAGCGAGAGAACATCAATCGATAGACCACTACGATAAAGGTTCGCGAGGCCCCCGCAGCGGCACGAAAAACCTGTCAATGGCAAACTATTATTCGAGTAGTTCCATTCTCACACTGGCAGCTGGTACGTACTACTACCTCTGCCCCGTACCTGGGCATGCCCAACAAGGAATGTACGGGAAGTTCGTAGTGCAATGATGACAGTATGAAACTTATTTGGGCCTCCCGGCGTAGATGCCGGTGACGGCGAGAGCAACCCGAACCTGACCAGCACATCTACTACAATGAATAGTAAGACAATCTATGGTTGGTTGTCGTTGACGGACTTGCTGGAGGCAACGTGGGAAAGAAGGCACGTCAGGAGTCTCGGGTGGCGGCGGCCGAAGCGGCACGAAAGAGATCCGTCCAGCACCGTCGCCGTCCGCTGTGGGCAGGCCTGTGGACCGCCGTGGCCGCTGCGGTGCTCGCCCTCGTGCTCGTCACCGTGCTCGGAAAGGGTTCCGGTCTACCCGTAGGCACGAGGACCTTCGCCGAAAACAACCACACCCACGTGGTTGGCTCTGTCCGCTACGACCGTACGCCACCCGTGGGCGGCGCGCATAACGCGGTGTGGCTGAACTGCGGCATCTACACGCAGCCCGTCGCCAACGAGAACGCTGTCCACTCGCTTGAACACGGGGCCGTATGGATCACCTACCGACCGAACCTCTCGCCGACTGAAGTCGCGAGTCTTCAGCTATTCGTCTCGAGTAACTACGACGGCTATCAGCGCTACTTGGTGTTGAGTCCCTATCCCAACTTGCCCGCGCCGGTGGTCGCTTCCGCGTGGGGTGCGCAACTTCGACTGAAAAGAGCTAGCGATCCTCGGCTCAAGGCTTTCGTGACGCACTTCATCGGAGGCGCGCAAGGGGGAGAGCCAGGCGCACCGTGCACGGGTGGAACCGGTACGCCCGAGGGCTAGTTGATCGCTCCCGGAACCGCTGCGGCGCTTCGCAAGGTACCCTTGGACCAAAGTTCGAGTAACGAGGTGGCGATGCGAGGGGAACGACTTCCCATGGGGGCGTTGGAAAGCGCCATCATGGAAGTTTTGTGGGAGGACGGCGGCTGGCTGATACCCGCCGAGGTTCACGCGAAATTGCCCGCTGAGCGCAATCTGCACTACACCACGGTCATGACCACGTTGGGTCGCCTTCAAAAGAAGGGTCGACTCGAGCGACGCAAGGACGGTCGAGCCTTCGCCTATCACCCGACGTTGACGCGGGCCGAATGGGCGGCCACACGTATGGACGAGGTGCTCAACGTCACGACCGATCGAAACGCAGCGCTGGCGCACTTCCTCGAGCGACTCGGTGACGCTGACCGCAGCCAGCTTCGACGAATCCTTTCCGAACGGAGGAGACCGTGATCGCGGCACTCTTCGTCGCGGGTTTGGGCCTCCTCGCGCTGCCATCGCTGCTTCGACGTTTTGGTCGTCGAGTACGGCCGAGTTGGTGGGCACTCCTCTGCGCAGTCGCGCTCGTTGCCGGACTCGTTCTGGTTCTCGGCACCGCGACCGTCGGATCGTTGCCGGGTCTTCTTTGGTTGGTGGGACTACCAAAAGTGGCCCGTGCGTGCGAGGAAATGTTCGGCTACACGCTCAGTACTGGCCCCTATATCTCGATCGTCTCGATGGCTCTTACCGTGTCGATGATGGTGCTCGGAGGACGATCACTTCGACGATATCGCGACGTCGCCAGTCGCTCGTGGCTCGAGCCCGTGGTCGGTCAGCGTCTCGAGGGCAGTGACCTCTTCGAAATCGTCGTGCTCGACAGTCCGCTCGCGCGGGCGCACAGCGTCCCGGGGCGGGGCGGTCGCGCGGGTCAAGTCCACTTAACCATCGGGCTTATCGAAGCCCTCTCCTCGGACGAACTCGAACTCGTTCGCGCTCATGAGGAAGCCCATCTAAGTCTCGGTCACCATCGATACTTGGCTCTCGCGGTCATGGTAGAGGGATCGACGTGGTTCTGGCCACCGGCCAGGTCAAGCACAAGGGCCCTTCGTCTCTCAATCGAGCGCTGGGCCGACGAAACGGCGGCGGGCGAGGACGTGAGTTCTCGCTCACGACTCGCGTCGGCGCTCTTCGCGGTGGCTGTCGAGGCACCGCGACCCGCGCTCGCGGCCTTCTCCGCGCTCGACGGTCTGGTCGAGCGCGCGGCGGCCATGCGAGAGCCCACGCGCGGAAAGATGCCGGTGCTGTGGTGGCCGGTCCTTCTCGTTCCCGGCGTGTTGCTCGGAGCGGCGTCACTGTACGGAATTACTCGACTCGGTGCGAGTGCCTTCTGCCTCGTCTCAATGCCGAGCCGTTGCCAATTGCTGTAGCCAACAGCCTCACGCCAGGAACGCTATAGTCGCCAACTACTATGGTGTGTAGTTAGTGTCCGTGTACCTGCTTCCCATTTTTGCGGTCGTGGCGGGCGTCCTCTCCTTTTCTTCTCCGTGTTGCCTGCCGCTACTGCCGGGCTACGTCTCCTATATATCCGCCCTGCCCGTGTCTGAACTCGGAACGAAAGAAGCGCGGGCCATCACGCTTCGCGCCTCGCTCATTTTCGTCGCCGGTTTTACACTCGTCTTCACCACCCTCGGCGTGGCGTCGGCATTCTTTGGATCATTCGTGTTGCGGGTGCTCCCGACGATCGTGCGCGTCATGGGCGTCGGGATCATCGTGCTCGGACTTTCGATGATCGGCGTGCTGCGAGTCGGGTTTTTGCAGCGCGAGGGTCGCTTTGACATGGCGCGCGTCGCACGTGGCCCCCGCGGCGCGTTCGCGGTTGGTGTCACTTTTGCTGCGGGATGGACGCCGTGTATCGGTCCCGTCCTCGCGGTGATTCTCGCGACCGCCGCCACGACGAAGACGGTCGCGTGGGGCGCGCTCTTGCTCTTCTTGTATTCGCTCGGTCTCGGACTGCCATTCATTGGCTTAGCTCTCGGACTGAATCGGGCACGACGGTCGCTCGAGTGGTTTCGTCGACACGGTCGACAGATTGAAGTGGCGGGTGGGACCCTCCTCGTTGGCGTCGGCGTGTTGTTCGTCACGGGTGCTTGGGAAGCCTGGTTTCGACCCCTGCAGCGAATTTTCGCACGCTACGGCTGGCCGCCGGTGTGAGGTGTAGGGCGTGACCGATCTCACCGAATTCTCCGATCTCGCTACCGGCAGTGACGTCTCAAATCCAGACGAACCGGTGATTTCTCCGACGTTCCCAGTGCGACATGCAGCGCGTCGACGTCAGCACGTCGTTCGATGGATCGTCGCCGTCGTTGGTGTCGGCCTCATCGGGCTCACCTTGCTGTTGGCGGCTGCGCCGCCGAGCACCGTCTACAGCGCCTACAGTCCGCTCATTGGTCACCGCGCGCCCGCAATCGTTGGCAAGACGCTCGGCACCGACCAGTCATTCAATATTCGTGCTCTCCGAGGTCACTTTGTCGTCGTCGACTTCTTCTCGAGCTGGTGCGTTGCCTGTCGCACCGAGCAGCCTCAGCTCATTCGCTTCGCGCAACATCCCTACGGTGGCGCGCAGTTAGTGGGTGTCGTCTTCCAAGATCTGAACGCCAGCGCCCTCGCGATGCTCGGTCCCTGGAGGGGTCTCTACCCGGTGCTCGGCGATCCCGGGGGACGATTCGCGCTGAACTACGGCGTCGACAATCCTCCGTCCAAGTTCGTGATCGACCCCAAGGGGCGAGTGATCGCCAAGATCATCGGACCCGTGACCGCCGCCGGGCTTGACTCGGTGCTCAAACGAGCGACCTTAGAGGGGCTATGAGTAATTCTTTGGAACCGACCGATCACCCAGCGGCTGATAACGCAGAGGCGGTGGCGCTCACGACTACTCCGAAGCGTTGGTTGACGAAGCGCCGATTAGTAGTGGTTGGATTCGTCATTGCGCTCGTCGCCTTCGCGATCTATCAAGGAGTCTCCTCGTCGCCGAACGCGGAGTCGAACGTCCTCACCGGTCGCAGTGGCGCGCCCGCGATCAACTTCTCGCTCCCGAGTGTCACGACGTCGCACCGGGTCCTCTCGCTCAGCACCTTCCAAGGCCGCCCCTTGGTCATCAACTTCTGGGCGTCGTGGTGCGTGCCTTGTCGTACCGAGATGCCGTTACTCGAAAAGGCCTATCGGCCCGAGGGGGGCAAGGTGGCCTTCGTTGGAATTGACACCAACGACACGCCCGCTGCCGCGCGTTCTTTCCTCGCGAAAGTGCACGTGTCGTACCCGGTGGCGTCCGACACCAAAGGAAACCTTGCCGCTAAGTACGGAATCTTCGGACTTCCGACGACGATCTTCATTTCCGCGAACGGCAAAGTTCTCGGTCGACACATTGGTGAGTTTTTCGCCAACACCCTCAGTGCTGCGTTGAGCCAGGCGTTTGGTAAATAGATGACGCGACACGAGAACAACACATCCGACATCTACCAAAAGGGAGAAAGTAATGACGACACCTGAATCAGCCAATACCGCGGCGAGCGAGGTGGGCAACGGAGACGGCCAGAAGCGCCGCCGGGTGCTTGGGCCACTGTTCTTCGTCGCTCTTACGGTAGCGGTCGTTCTCTCGGGGACCCTCGCCTACGACGCCGTTCGCAATCGTGACTCGACCCAAGGGTTGCAGAGCCTTCGCGTCTCGGGGATTCCCGCGAGCGTGTCTACGTCACTGGCAAACTTGATGTCACTTTCACCAGTACCGCACTCGCTCGCGCCCAACTTCACCCTGGTCGACCAGAATGGCAAGACGATGTCGCTGAGCAACTTCCGCGGTCGTACCGTCGTGCTCGAGTTCATGGATCCCCATTGCGTCGACGTCTGTCCTATCGTCTCGCAAGAGTTCATTGACGCCTACCACGACCTGGGGTCGAAGGCTTCACGCGTGGTGTTCATGGCGGTGAACGTGAATCAGTTCTTCCACGGCGTCGCCGACGTGGCGAAATTCTCCAATGAGCACCAACTGAACACCATTCCGTCCTGGCACTTCTTCACGGGATCGGTGCCCCAACTCAAAGCCATCTGGCACGACTACGGCCTTGTGGTCGAGGACCCAAAACCCACGTCCGAAATCATTCACACGTCGATAGTGTTCTTCATCGGGCCGAACGGTCGTGAACGATACATCGGAGTCCCGACGGACAACCACACTGCCAAGGGCAGGGCGTACCTCCCCGCGAATCAACTTGTTGCCTGGGGAAAGGGCATCGCCCTCGTCACGCAGAGTCTGATCAAGTAGTAAACGTTCGTGTTCGTGTTCGTGTTCGTGTTCGTGTTCGTGTTCGTGTTCGTGTTCGTGTTCGTGTTCGTGTTCGTGTTCGGTGCCGTGTCGTGTCGTGTCGCGTCGTGTCGTGTCGCGTCGCGTAATGACGCTTTGTCCAGCGCGAGACCGGTGACCGGTGTCGACAATTACCGCCGGAGCGCGAGTCTCACTTCTCGAAGCAACTGGAATGCGTGAAATCCAATTACTGAAGCGATAACGAGAGCAATGGTGGGATCCAACCAATAAAGACCGTGTGTCGCAAGGATGATTCCTCCGGCGATAGCCACGCCCGCCGCTGCCGCAGCGTCGGACAGGGTGTCGAGGATTACCGCGCGCGAACTCAAATCTTCGTGGTCGTCGGTATCCTCATCGGAGTCAACTTTTAGGACGAGTGCAGTGATCAACATGACGATCATCGCCATCGAACTGACGACAATCACGGGAAGTCCATGGACTTCTGGGGTACCCGCAATCAGTCGAGAAACAGCTGCTACGGCGACAAGGACACATAGCAGTAGCAGCCATCCGCAGTTCAACAGTGCCGCGATTGAATGAACTCGTGGGAATCGACGCGATAGGGGATAGGCGAGAATTGCCACGCCGATACCGGCGGCGTCAGCTAAGTAGTCCCCACCGGTGGCAATGACACCCAACGAATGCGCGGACTCACCGACGACAACGAGCGCGCCAACCAACGACAAGTTGAGGATGAGGGCGAGGACCAGTCGCTTCAGCCGGCTCACGGTCGATGTTGGTCCACGAAAGCCCATTCTGCGGGCGCTGAGGATGCGTCCCTCGGAACGAAGTTCGTCAATGGACTCGGGCTACGACTGCAATGAGTTGCTTGGCGCTCACGGGTCCGAGCAAGGTTACGGCCACTCGTCCGCGGCGATCAATCACGAACGTCGTTGGTGGCGCCGAGACTCCGTAACTATTGGCCATGCCCCCCCGAGGATCGATGAGTGATTGGTAGAGGGAACCGTAGTGCCGCTCGAATGACCGTGCCGAGGACAGCGTGTCGTTAAAAACGACGCCGACAAGGATCACGCCGTGACGTCGCTCGCGCCACGCGAACGTCGAGAGATCAGCGGCTTCTTGAACGCACGCGACGCACCACG
>JAJYSU010000060.1 GCA_021793395.1 Actinomycetes bacterium | reverse complement strand
GTCAGTGGTCATCGCCTCGCAGGCGAACGCGTTGTTGGCACCGATGCTGATGATCACGAGCCGCGTGTGGAGGTGCTCCGTCGGAGACGACACGTCGTAGCCCCGCTGAGAACCCGTGTAGGAGACGTGAAGAGAATAGGACGTCCGATACCCCCTCTGGCGTGCCCAATGTGTTCTCACGCCCGTGGGAGATCGCGTTGACCGAGATCATTGAGCTCGTCTCGCCCGGGCAGGAAGCATCGATCAGAGTCAATCCGAGCGTCTAGGCGACGTCGTTGGCGTAACTGGCGAAACTACTCGCCTTCGCGTAGTCCGGGCTAGAAGACGCCCGCAGTGGGTCGTAGCCGAACGCCACCGAGTCCCCGATCGCGAGGTACGTACCGCCACCTTCGGCGACGTGCCACACCGGTTGTGCCGACGCCGCCGCCGGCGCCGCCACGACCACCGAGGCTCCCCGCACGACCACGGCGGCAACCACCGCTCCGCGGTGTCCGGTTCACCGTCCGATTCGGTGATGACCACCCTTGATGACTCTCCTTCGTCAACCGGTTTCGTCGCAGACTTCACGACTTCATCTCGCGACTCTGCATCCGAGCCGTGTCGCGTCGCCATCACCCCGCGGCGAGAGTCGCGCCGTTCCACCTCGGTAGAAATGCTTCCTCGCGCGACGTCACCGAACGTCACGCACCGACGATCAGTCGACCATCGCCTGGTACACCAACTGCTGGAGTTCGCGGCGTAGGGGATACGTCCCACTCGGGAGCAGTTGGGTATAGAAAGCCACGCTGATCGCCCGCACCGGATCGATCCAGAACGCCGTCGATGCCGCACCACCCCACCCGTAGGTCCCCTCACTGACCAGACTCTTGTTGCGTCGGGGATCGGTCACGACCGACACGCCGAGCCCGAAGCCGATCCCCGCGAAGTCCACCTCAGCGAAGGAGTCCGTGGCCAGCGTCTCCAGGTCAACGCCACCGGGCAAGTGGTTCGCGGTCATGAGCGACACCGTGCGCGGCGACAGGATCCGCACGTGGTCGAGCTCTCCTCCGCGCCAGAGCATCGTCATGAAGCGCTGGTAGTCGTGCGCACTCGAGACGAGGCCGCCACCGCCTCCCAGAACCCCGGGCCGATGCTGCGCGGCACGGGCGAGATCGACGAAGGGGAACGAGTCACCCTCGTTCGGAACGTACAGCATCGCCAAGCGGTCCTGACGGTCCTCGGGGCAGAACCAGTCGGTGTCGCGCATCCCGAGCGGGTCGAGAACACGCTCACGCAGGAATTCGTCGAGTGGCTGCCCACTCCACAACTCGACGAGACGCCCCAGCACGTCGGTCGCCACCGAGTAGTTCCATCGGCTCCCCGGCTGAAAGAGCAGAGGGCTCGTGCACCAGTCGTGGACCGCTCGCTCGAGATCCGCCTCGCGCGGAAAGCCGAAGTCGTACCCCTTGGCCCGGTAGATGGCGTCAACCGGATGCGTGTAGTTGAACCCGTAGGTCAGTCCACTCATGTGCGTGAGCAGATGGTGCACGCGCACGGGTTCGGTGGCGGGGACGGTCTGGGGCGCCGTGGGCGGGCCACCGACGTAGACCCTCGGCTCGCGTAGCTCGCCGATCCAGCGCCCCACGTCATCGGTGAGATCGAAGAGTCCCTCCTCGTACAGCACGAGCGCCGCCACCGTAGTCAGCGGCTTGGTCATCGAATAGATGCGCCAGATGGTGTCGTCGCTTACCGCCAAACCCTTCTCGCGATCACGATGCCCACCACGCCCGGTCCACACCAGATCACCCTCGCGAGCCAGCGTCACCAGCCACCCGGCGAGTCGCCGATCCTCGACGTAGGCGTCGAAGTGGGTACGAATCCGCTCGAGACGTCGAGGATCGAATCCGACCTCCGACGGGTCTCGACGTAACTCCAGTGTCGTCACGCGCACCTCCCGTCCCGAGACTAGGCGCGCGACGTCGGCGTCGCCTCGAGATCGCGTCGTAGAGCGTCGAGTGCGCTGATCGCGCTGTACGCACGAATCCTCGGGCGATCGCCGGGGAGTTGAAGCGCCACCTGGCGGGCGTGATCGCCCCGGACAATTCCCAGGAAGACGGTCCCCACCGGCTGATCATCCTGCGGGTCGGGACCCGCCACCCCCGTGACGGCGAGACCCACGTCCGCGTCGAGCAGGTCTCGCACCCCTCGAGCCATCGCGTCGGCGGCGATGGCGCTCACCACTGGGCCGACGGGTACGTGAAGGAGGTCGAACTTGACTTGGGAGGCGTAGCTGACGACGCCGCCACGAAACCACGTCGACGCACCCGGCACCGCCACGAGGCGGCTCGCGATGAGTCCACCGGTGACGGATTCCGCCACGGCCAGCGTGAGGCCACGTTCGACGAGACGTTCGGCCACGGCGTCTTCCATGGTCTGTTCGTCCACGCCGAAGATGATGTTGCCCAGCCGCTCGGTGATCAGAGCGCGCACGAGGGACTCCTCGACGCGCAGAAGTTGCTCCGCGTGCGTCGCGTCGTCACCCCGGGCGGTCAGGCGCACCTTGATACCTTCGATACCTGACGCCAAAAAGGCCAGGGTGACCCGCTCGCTGGTGCGCAGCGCGTCAAATCGCGCGGCGACGGCTTCGGCCAACGCCGATTCGCTGGCTCCCCAGGTACGCAACACACGACTCACGATGACGGCCCGGTGACCCTCGCGCGACGCGCGTTCCTCCAGGTCGGGTCGGATCGACCGCTCGAACATCTCCTTCATCTCGTGCGTGACGCCGGGAACGGCGTACACCACTTTGCGACCCACGGGACAGATCAGCCCCGGGGCGGTCCCCCGGCGCGCCGCGATCACGCGAGCCCCACGCGGCACGTCCGCCTGGCGCAAATTGTTCGCCGGCATCACACGACCCCGGGTTTCGAAGAGAGTGCGAATCACACTCGCGATCGCCTCGTCTCGCTCGAGCGGAACGTTCATCACCTCGGCCACTGCCTCTCGCGTGATGTCGTCCTGGGTGGGGCCCAGTCCGCCGGTGACAATCACCGCGTCGGAACGCGCCAGCGCCGTACGCAGGGCCAGAACTATGCGCTCGTGATTGTCGCCAACGTGCTGGTGGAAGAACGAATCAATCCCGTGCGCCGCCAACTGCTCGCCGAGCCATTGGGAGTTGGTATCGGCAATCTGACCCAGGAGCAACTCCGTGCCCACCGCCACGATTTCAACGCGCACGTCGCAACCTCTCTCGACCCTCACGGTAGTACTGCCACCCCGTAAAGAGAGTCATTGCCGCGGCCAGCCAAATCGTCGCCAGAGCCAGCCAGGTGTACGACGCCGTGATCGGCAGGACGCTGAAAGCGATTGCCCAGTCCTGGACGAACGTCTTCCACTTGGCCAGTCGACTCGCCGGAATCGACACGCCGTGGCGAGCGGCGCGAGAGCGGTACACACTCATCCAGATTTCGCGCAGGGTGATCACCAGCGTCGGCACAATAAAGCCGTGGACGCCGTGGGGACGCGAGAGAATGATGGCGTACAGCGATCCGAGAACAATAATCTTGTCAGCCAAGGGATCAAGAAACGCACCCGATCGCGTCGTGCCGTGTCGCCGCGCCACTATGCCGTCGAAGTAATCCGACGCGGCCGCGAGAAATCCCACGAGCACCGTCCACCACGACACGCGACGCACGACAATGAGGTAGACGAAGAACGGCGCAATCAGCAGACGAAACGTAGTCATCAGATTGGCGGGAGTGAGGAGGGCTGACTCGCCGTAGGTCGGACGCGAGCTCACCTCACGGCCGCCTCGAGGTCGGTGCCACGACTCGCGGTGATCACCACGTCCACGAGAGACCCCACCGCGAGTGAGGGGTCCACCAGGATCACGCCGTCGATCTCGGGGCACTCGTGGACGGTACGAGCGACGCCCGGCGCGTCGATGAGCACTCGCTGCTCAGTGCCAATCAACCGATCCCGTCGACGGGCGGTAATGGCATCCTGCACCTCGCTCGCCTCGCGGAGTCGCTCGAGGGCTAACTCCGAGGGAACCGGCGCGTCAAGTCTGGCGGCGTGGGTCCCGTCCTCGGGAGAGAACGTGAAGAAACCCGCCCAGTCCAACTGTGCCGCTTCCAGAAAGTCGAGGAGTTCGCGCTGATCGTCCTCCGTCTCGCCCGGGTAGCCCACGATGAAGGACGAACGAAAGGTGGCCTCTGGCTCCGCCCGTCGGATTGCCTCAATGCGCTCGAGGAACACCTCGGCATTACCCCAGCGCTTCATTGCCCGCAGGAGGGGCCGCGACGCGTGCTGCAGCGAGAGGTCGAAGTACGGCACTCCCGTCTGAAGAATGGCGTCGATCAGCGCCGACGTCAGTCCCGACGGGTACAGATAGAGCAGGCGTAAGCGATCGACCTCACGTCCGAGCACCGACACCAGCGACGTCAGCGGCTGCGCACCGCCCACGTCCAAGACCTCGACGGCTTCTCCTCGGCCGCCACGACGACGGTCCATTCCCCAGCTCGCTAGATCCTGGGCCACGAGCACCAGTTCGCGTACGCCCCCGTCCACCAGGCCTCGCGCCTCGGTCACGACGTCGGACATCGAACGAGATCGCTGATCACCCCGAAACGACGGGATGGCGCAGAATCCACAGCGACGATCACACCCCTCCGCGACCTTGAGGTACGCCCAGGGACGATCGGCGGCCGGACGCGGAAGGTTCAGCAAGTCGAAGGCCGGGGTCGAACGGTGCCGTAGGGTCACCGACGTCGGCGTCAGGCTCTCACCGAATCGTGCGACGAGATCAACCTCGGGCAGTGCATCGACCAACTCGTCGGCGTAACGCTCGGCCATGCAGCCGGTGACAACGAGTCGAGCGCCGGCGCGACGCCGATCGGCGAGATCGAGCACCGTCTCGATGGACTCCTCGCGGGCCGGCTCAATAAACGCGCAGGTATTGGCAACGACGAGATCAGCCGTGTCGGGCGACGTGGCGGCGTCGTACCCCTGGGACACCAAGAGCCCCGCCAGTTTCTCGGAGTCCACGTGATTCTTAGGGCATCCGAGCGTCTCGATCCAGTACCGCACGACCCTCTCCTCACGATACGGCAACACCGAGCGCGTTGCGCTCGGTGTTCCATCAGCGGAGAGGGAGGGATTCGAACCCTCGGGCCCGCGTTAACAGGCCGCATTCTTAGCAGGAATGTGGTTTAAACCAGACTCACCCACCTCTCCCAGCGGGCCCATCATAGTGAACGATCCGCGCTCGTGGGTCAGCCGCCCGCCGCGGAGTCCTTGACCACCCACGGACGCACTTCCGGTGTCGTGCACACGAGATCAAAGAGTTCCTGGTCGCGGTCCCAGGTAAGTCGCGCGCGAACCTGATCGAGACCCAGCCAGACGAGCTCGTCCACCTCCTCATTGGGCTCGAACTCACCCTCGTCGACTTCCATGAGGTAGTACGCCACGATCTTGGGTCGGCCCTTACGGTGGGTGTAGTTCGTGGTCCCCACGAAGCGCACAATCCGACAGCGCATGCCGCTCTCCTCGTGGACCTCGCGTCGTGCGGCCTGCTCGAACGTCTCACCGGGGTCGAGTTTTCCCTTTGGAAACGTCCAATCACCGCGCGACTCGCGATAGATACAGGCCACCTCCATACGCGAGTCGACCACCCGCACCACGACGCCTCCCGCCGCGCGAATCAAGTCCGCGGGTGCGTCACGCGGGACGATCAACTCACCAGTCATCGAGGGCACGCCATCCACGCTAGATCGTTCACGGGTTCGTCGCCGACCTCCTCAAGGGCTCACGTCACGCCCCGTAGTGTGGTGGCGATGACCGCCGCCACACTCGCGTTGGGGTGGCGACTCGCTCTCTACCTGGGCGCGGGCGTGCTGGGAGGCATCGCGAACGGCGTCGCCGGGGGTGGCACGTTCATCACTTTTCCAACCCTGCTGGCAACTGGTTTACCCGCGCTACAGGCGAACGTCTCGTCCACCGTGGGTGTCGTGCCGAGCTACTTCGGCGGCATCCGGGGCTTCTGGGACCACATCGTGACGCACCGTGCCCTCGTGGTCAGGCTTCTGGGTCCCTGTCTGGTGGGAACACTGGTGGGCTGTGCGCTATTGCTGCACGGCTCACCCACGACCTTCGAGCGAGTCGTTCCCTGGCTCATCGGTGCCGCGACGGTTCTGTTCGCACTCGCACCACGGATTACAACTCACCTCGAGCACGTGCGCCACGACCACGCCGCGCGACGCTGGACCCTCTACCTCGGCGTGTTCGCGACGTCGGTCTACGGCGGCTACTTTGGGGCGGGTCTGGGCATCCTCTTGCTCGCGATCACGGCGGTCACCCTGCCCGCCAGTATCGACGAACTCCAGGGGCTACGCGCCGTCCTCTCGCTCATCATCAATGTGGTGGCCGCCGTCGTCTTCCTCGCGCGCGGGCACCTCGCCCTTGACGCGGTCTACCCCCTCCTCGTCGGAACTCTGGTGGGCGGGTGGGCGGGCACCGTCCTCATCCAGCGCCTCCCGGCCCCGTGGGTGCGCGCGCTGGTGATCATCGCGGGAGCGGCCACCACCGTGCGGTTGCTCATTCACTGACGCCAGCCCACTCGCGAGTAGTTGATTATTTCACTAAGATTTAGAGATGAAGAGGATCCTGGCGTTTCCCCATCCCGTCGACGCCGCCGCCGCCCGCACGGTCGCGGCCGGCGTGGTGCTCATGTGCGCACTGGCGTGGCTCACCAGCCCCTGGTGGCTGGCGCCCCTCACGTACGGCTTCCTCGCTCGTCTCGCGAGCGGGCCACGGTTCTCGCCCCTCGGACAGTTCGCGACCCGACTCGCCGCGCCGCGACTCGCGCGCTGGCGTAAGCCGGTCCCCGGGCCACCGAAGCGATTCGCTCAAGGAATCGGTGCCACGTTCAGCGTTGCGGCGTCGCTCGTGTGGTGGAGCGACGGCTGGTCAGTCGCGCGCTGGGTCCTCGTACCGCTGATGGCCGCAGCCACTCTCGAGGCGCTGGCCGACTTCTGCCTGGGCTGCACCGTCTTCGGGTGGCTCATCCGTTGGCGTCTCGTGCCCGACTCGATCTGCGCCGAGTGCGCGGACCTGGCGGCGCACGCCGCGCGGGTGCGCGCCGGTTGAGCCTCCCGATCTCGACAGTGCCCCGGTCCACTCCGTAGGCTGAGGCGATGATCTCGTACGCGCGCCGCGGGCGCTGGACGCTCGCCGTGGTAACCGCACTCTCGTTCAGCGTCGTACCGATTACGTCGGCACTGGCCAGCGAACCTCGCGTGGTCGTCGCGGGCGACGCCGCACTACCCGCCCACTCGCACGTCGTGGCCACTCCCCTCGTCACGTCCTTCGACGTCGCGCTGCGCGGCGCCCACCCCACCGAACTGCGCACCCTGCTCGCGAATCTCTACAATCCCACCTCACCTGACTTCCACCATTTTGAGTCAACCGCACAGTTCGCTCGTCGCTTCGGTGCGCCGCGAGAGACGATCAACGCGCTGCGCTCCTACTTCACCCGCTTCGGCCTGCACGTCGGATCGCTCTCGCGCGGTCGGGTGATCATGCACGTGCGTGGTCGCACCACCCAGATCGCGCGCGCCTTCGATGCTCGCGTCGTGACGGTCCGCCGTCCCCACGCGACACTGGCCGCCCAATTCGCGACACCCGCCACGCTGCCCGCCGGGATCGCTCGTGACGTGACCGCCGTGGCCGGATTGTCATCGATCGTGCCGTCGCACGCGCAACTACGCCGTGCTCACAGCACGGCGACGGGTCCGGGAGTCTGTCCCGCGGCCGGATCGGACACCACGACAACGCCGAACAGTCTCGGCGGCTACACCCTCCAGCAGCAGGGAGCCCTCTACGGGCTCTCCAGCCAATGGGCCCACGGAGTAACCGGAGCCGGGTCGACGATCGCCGTCTACGAACTCGGACCGTACAACCCCAGTGACGTCGCCACGTACCTCTCGTGCTACGGCTTGCACACCGCGATCACGTCGACCACCGTGGACGGTGGGGCGTCAGGAGGCTTCAGCAACGAGGCAACGATGGACGTCGAAGAGGCGGCCGGGCTGGCTCCCGGCGCCACCATCAACGTCTACACCGGTCCCAACAACGGCACCGGTCCCACCGACATCTACCAGCAGATCGCCGACGCCAATACCGCCGCCATCGTCACCACGTCGTGGGGCACCTGCGAGTCCGACCCCAACGGTGATCCCGCCGCCGAGCAACCTCTCTTCGAGCAGATGGCGGCGCAGGGACAGACCGTGATCGCGGCCGCGGGCGACAACGGATCTTCGGACTGCGCCGGTATCACAACCAACGGTCTCGCGGTGGACGACCCGGCCTCCCAGCCCTTCGTCACGGGTGTGGGGGGGCTCAGCGTCAACAGCATCAACCCACTCAGCCAGACGGTCTGGAACGACGGTGCGGGTGGTGGTGCGGGCGGTGGCGGACAGTCGATTCTCTGGACTCGACCCACGTGGCAGAACGCTCCCGGCATCACCAGCGCCGACACCATGCGCATGGTGCCCGATCTTTCCGTGATGGCGGACCCCGCCACGGGCTTCATCGAGTACTACAGCGGCTCGCGAGGCTGCACGAGCAACTGTGCGGCCAGTTGGGGCTCTATCGGGGGCACGTCGATCGGTCCACCGCTCGTTGGCGCGATGGTGGCCCTCGCCACCCAGTCCTGTGGCCAGGGTCGTCTGGGTTTCCTCAACCCCACGCTGTACCAGATGGCCTCCACGGGATTCATCGACGTCACGTCGGGCACTAACGACCTCTACGGCGTCGGCGGCTACAGCGCCGGGCCCGGCTACGACATGGCTTCCGGACTAGGTAGCCCCAACCCCGCGACGTTCATGAGCGGACTCTGCCCCCAGCCCTTCGCCGCGACGGGCAGCACGTTCACGCTCTCGAACCCGCAACCGCAGGTGGGGGCGACCGCTCGGCTCTCCATGTCGCTACGCAACGCGTCGCAGGAACCCCTGGCGAACGGTGCCCTGGTGATAACCGCCGCGGCGTCGCGCGGCGTCGCGACCATCGACGGTGACCCGACCAGCCAGATCGGAGGCGGGCGAGCGACCTACGCCGTCACGACCAACGCCCAGGGATCGACCACCGTCACGGTCAGCGCCTCCCAACCGGGCCCCGTCGATCTGGTGGTGAACTACGAGTCGCACGTCATCTACACCACGACCCTTGAGATTCACGCGGCGCCGGCGGCTCGACCGCGTCCGCCCTCGGTCACCATCACCGCACTGGTCGGCGCGCTACGCCTCACGGTGCGACCCGCCACGCGGACCAGCGTTCCACGCAGTTACCAGTACTCGCTCAACGGCGGGCGCACCTG
>JAJYSU010000059.1 GCA_021793395.1 Actinomycetes bacterium | reverse complement strand
CCCGGACGAGTCAGTATCTCTGCGGGAACGCTCGTCTTGCCGATATCTAGCACGAGCGCACTCTGGTAGATCAGGTGGACGAGTTCTCCATCCAACCCGAGGTCGCGCGCGATCGCCGTGGCCAGTTGGGCGACGCGATTCTGGCGGTCGGCGGTGAAGGGATCACGGATCTCCGTGAGGTGGGCGAGGGCGCGAAGGGTTCCTTCGAGTGACGCGGCGAGTTGGTGGGTGGTGGCGAGGTGTGCGGCGCCGAAACTGATCTCGTCGGCCATCTGGATGAGACGCGCCACGACCTCGTCGTTACGAAACGCGAGGGGCTCGCGCGCGTAGAGGACCAGGACCGCTGAGCGGTGGCCGAGCGCCAGCGGGAGGGCGATCATTGAGCGAAAGCCCACTTGCTCCGCGCGCTCGCGCCACGACGGATAGTCGGGCAACTCGTGAGAGATCTGGACCAGACCGGTTCGCAGAGCCGTGCCGAGCGCGCCACGTCCGGCGTCGCTGAACTCCGACCACGTGGCGGTGTCGGCGAGCGTGTCGAGGTAGTGGGTGGCTCCGGCGGCGTGAAGAAGCCGTATGCTGTGGCGCTCGTCGACGAGGGCCTCGCCCAACGCCGCGAGCTCGTAGCCGCCGATGGTGACGAGCGCATCGCAAAAGCGTGCGAGGAATCTCGCCTCGTCGCGTTCGTGCATCATCGACCGATTCACTTCCGCGAAGAGATCGGAGGTGGCGGTCGCGCGTCGAAGCGACGTGATGTCGATGAAGGAACTCGAGACGCCGACCACCCGTCCATCGACTGTTAAGGGTCGGTCGTGGACCATGATCCAGCGTCGGCCGTGGCGTGGTAGGTCCAGCCCGATCGTACGCATCGTGATCGAGTCACCGAGCCGGAGCGCCTGGGCGATCGGCCGGTCCTCGGTGGCGAGTGGTTCGCTTCGCTCGTCGACGGCGGGAGGCAGATCAGCGATGCTGTGGCCCACGAGAGATCCCCGTTCCACATCCATGATCTGGAGAGCGGCCGCGTTGAGGTCAAGTATGACGCCCGTAGCGTCGACGATCATGACACCTTGAGTGAGCGAGTCAAAGAACGCGCGCGTGACCACGCCTGGCGGAAGGGCGAGGGCGTCTGCCCACTGGGGTGAGGCTTCGTCCTTCATCGTTGCTCGCAGTTCACGGTTATGCCACCAATTAGAAGTGTCATTACTGTTCTGATAGACCTAGTCTAGATGTATCTATAGTACTTTTGTCAGGTTTGTTATAACGGTGTGCCGGGCGCATCGATCGTAGTGACAGTGTTGTCATTATCTCGACCGTCCGACGAATCGTGCGTCGCACGGTTGTGCGGTCCCTGGTTCCGACGTCGAGCTTTGATGAGACCCATAATCGCGAGAATTCACGGAATAAACGGAATCACTGGCGCTTTTCGGCGCCGGAGGTTGACGGGGTCTGGTTGAGAACGTGACGAGCGACGGGTAATGATGCAGTGGGTAGGCAGTGACGGTGGATCGGTCGGTCGATAGTCGTGAGAGCCGGGTAGTTCTGGCGTTGTGCTCTGGTTGATGGTGAGCGGGTATCGTTCGCCACAGCGAGGTGATGCGTGCTCGTGGAGTAGCTAACGCGGTCGGCGGCCGTTCAAGGTAGGACTTGGAAACGGGCTCGAGATAGAGTAGATTGCGCTCTGTAGAAGTTATATTTTTTTGACGGTCGGGTCGAAGGGTCTGTGACATCCATGAGGAAAAGTCGGAAGGCTTCCAAAGCGGAGCGCAAGGTCACGGCCCATGCGAACGGTAAGGGTACGGCGACGCTGGTCGCAGACAAGGCGGTAGACGGGCTCGACGATCCTCGTGACGATTTTGAACTCGAATTCGAGCCACCGGCAACCCCCGCCGTCTCATCGGCACCTCCTGTCGCCGAGGTCGAGCCACCGACAGCCCCCGTCGCCGAGGTCGCCGCGCCCGTCGAGACTCCGGCCGTCAGCCCTGACTCCCTCGACCCACCGGCAACCCCCGCCGTCTCATCGGCACCTCCTGTCGCCGAGGTCGAGCCACCGACAGCCCCCGTCGCCGAGGTCGCCGCGCCCGTCGAGACTCCGGCCGTCAGCCCTGACTCCCTCGACCCACCGGCAACCCCCGCCGTCCCATCGGCACCTTCTGTCGCCGAGGTCGTCCCACCGGCAACCCCCGCCGTCGAGGTCGCCGAGACCGTGCCTCCCGTCGCATCATCGGATGTCACGGAACGTTTCGCGGGTGACGAGGTGGCGGGTAACGGTGGACGGTTGGGCGATCAATTAATTGGTAGCGGCCTCATCACGGTGGCCCAACTGAATCAGGCTCTCGCGACGCAGCGTGAGTCGGGCGGACGACTCGGGGAGGTGCTCGTTGCCGCGGGAGCTCTGTCGGAGCAGTCGTTGGCTCACGCGCTCGCGGCTTTCTTCGGGACGGGCGTCGCCAACCTACGGCGGGACAAACCGGATCCCACGGTGTTACCGCTGATGAAGGAGGACGTCGCCCGTCGCTACATGGCGATTCCGCTCCGGCTCGAGGACGGTGTTCTTCAGGTCGCGGTCGCCGAGCCGACCAGCGAACTGCGCGACACGCTGGCCCGCGAGAGTAATTACTCCGTGCGGCTGCTTATTGCACCGCTCTCGGATATCAACTGGGCGATCGATAGCAACTACCGCGCTACCGGCGCGGTGGACAAGTTGGTGCAGGCCTTCGAGGCCGTCGAGGAGACTCGCCGCCGCTCGACTCAGGTGACCGCGCCGGAGGTCATGCCGCCCGACGCGCCGGTCGTGCAGGTGGTGGATCACATCCTCACTCAGGCCATGCGCGACCGTGCGTCCGATGTCCATATCGAACCGTCCGACGACGTAGTGCGAATACGTTTTCGCATCGACGGTACGTTGAAGGAGGTCCTCTCCCTGCCGGCCTCCATCGGGCCGGGACTGGTCAGTCGCATCAAGATCATGGCCAATATGAACATCGTCGAGCGTCGCCGCCCCCAGGACGGTCAGCTGACGATCACCATCGACGGCAAGGAGGTCGATGTCCGCGTCGCGACGGTCGCCACGATCATGGGCGAAGCCTGCGTGATGCGTATCCTCGACAAGACGCGCTCGGTGCTGCACCTGGGCGAGTTGGGCATGCCCGAGGACACGCACGCCGCGTTCTCCAAGATCGTGCGCGCCCCCTTCGGTATGGTGATCTGCGCCGGTCCCACGGGAAGTGGCAAGACCACGACTCTCTACGCCACGTTGAGCGAGGTCAACAATGACTCCGTGAACGTGATGACGATCGAGGACCCGGTCGAGTACGTCTTCCCGTCGATCAACCAGATCCAGACCAACGAGCAGGCCGGATTGACCTTCGCGACCGGACTGAAGTCAATTCTGCGCCAGGACCCGGACGTCATCTTGGTGGGTGAGATTCGAGACGTGGAGACGACCCGAGTGGCGGTGCAGTCGGCGCTGACCGGACACTTTGTGGTCTCGTCACTGCACGCCACTGACTCGGTGTCGGCGCTGCACCGCTTCCTCGACATGGGGATCGAGTCCTTTCTGGTGGCGTCGTCGGTTCTCGCCGTGGTGGGTCAGCGATTGTTGCGACGGATCTGCCCGTCGTGCAAGACCGCCTACACGCCGAGCGACGAGGAGCGACTCTTCTACGAGGAGAGCGGCGGACCGGAGAAGAACGTCTTCTACCACGGGGTGGGGTGCAACTTCTGCGCCTACACGGGGTACAAGGATCGGATCGGCGTGTACGAGCTGTTGGTCATGACTCCCGAGATCCGCCGTCTCGTGGTGGGCTGGGCCACTCAGGAGGAACTGCGCAACATGGCGGTCAAGCAGGGAATGCGCACCATGCGCGAAGAAGCACTCAACCTCGTCGCTCAGGACGTCACGTCGCTCGCCGAGGTCATTCGGAGCATGTACACGCTATGAAACTTCGACTTCCTCGTCGCACGGCCAAGCCTGCGAAAGAGTTGCCACTGGTCAAGTATCGCTTCAGTGCCATCGACGACACGGGAAAGAAGGTGACCGGAGTCGAGATGGCAGTGTCGAGTGGCGCCGCTCACCTGGCTTTGCTGCAGCGTGGTCTTCAACCCCAGGAGGTTGAGGAGAAGACCAGTTGGATGAAGTTCGAAATCACCAAAAAGATGGTTCCGCGGTCCGACGTCATGAACTTCACGCGTCAGCTCGCGGTCTTCATGCGCGCGGGGATCCCGATCATGGAGGCGATGGAGGTCATCGTCGAGGAGACCCAGGGCAAGATGCTGCGTCGTGTACTCCTCCAGATGATCGACGGCTTGCGTGCCGGCGACACGTTCGCGGCGGTGGCGGCGGCGCACCCCGACGCGTTCCCTAACTTCTACGTCGGGATCTTGGAGTCGGCGGAGTTGACGGGAAATCTCGACGTCGTCTTGAACCAGCTGGCCGACTACATCGACCGCGACATGAAGGCCCGTCAGAAGATCACCTCGGCGCTCATCTACCCCGTCGTCGTAGCATTGATGTCGGTCGTCACGGTGGTCATTCTGGCCACCTTCGTGCTACCGCGCTTCGTGGTGTTCTTCAAGTCACTCAACGCGAAGTTGCCCCTGGTGACCAGGATGCTGATGAGCGGAACGAGCTTCTTCGGACACTGGTGGTTCGTCTGGGCGATTCTCATTATTGGCGTCGTCGCAACCTTTATCTCGATGCGTCGATCCGACAAGGGGCGAGCGATCCTCGATGGTTGGCTGCTGAAGCTTCCGGTGGTGGGCGACCTCTCGCAGACGGCGATTCTGGAGCGGACGTGTCGTATCTTGTCGTCGATGCTGCGTGCGGGTGTCGACCTGCCCCGCTCAATGGCGATTACCGCGGACTCGGCCAACAATGCCGTCTACTACGAAGCCCTGACCATTGTGCGCGAGGCCATGATGGAGGGCCAGGGGCTCTCCGCGCCGATCGCTCGAACGGGCTTGTTCCCCGGTGCCGCTCGACAGATGTTCCGGGTGGGGGAGGAGACGGGAACCCTCGATCAGCAGTTAGAGGTGGCCGCCGGCTTCTACGGTCACGAACTCGAGACGAAGCTGGAAAGGGCGACGGCCCTCTTCGAACCCGCGATCATCGTCTTTATGGGAGTGGTCGTCGGTTTCGTGGCCGTGGCGCTGATCTCGGCGATGTACGGGATCTACAACCAGGTGAACGTCCATTGACGATTAGACACGACGCAAGGGGGAGGTTCGCCATGGCACTTCCGGAATCGAGGATCGGCGACGGTCGTGCCGGTCGTCGTGCCAGTGAGCGGGGCTTCACACTGGTCGAGTTGTTGATCGTCGTCACGATTCTTCCGCTGGTGATCGGCGCCATTTCGTTGGGGCTGGTGTCAGTGTTCTCGCTGCAGTCGCGGGTGTCGAATCGGCTCCTGGGTTCGGGCGACCTACAGACGGTCGACGCGACGTTCGTCAAAGACGTGCAGAGCGCCAGCCTGATCACCACCGATCCGACGACACCAGAGTGCGGGACCAATGGTACGCAGCTCCTCGGGCTCGTGTGGAGCAAGGCCGCGGCGGTGTCCTACGTGAGCGTTCCTATGAATAACGGGACGATCAACCATAACTACTCGCTCGAGCGTACGTACTGCGAGTTCGGGAACTTCACTACGCCGGTAAGGACGACGGTGATCTCGTACGACCTCTCGGGCAGCCAGGCCCCGCCGAGTATTTGCACCCCCACGTACTCGTCGTGCCTTTCTGCTCCGCAGCCCCTGACCAAGGCATCAAGCATCGCGGTCGTGGTGTTCCCAATCTACGTACCAATGAGTTCGGCTCCCTACACGATGGTGGCGAGCCCTCGTGGTGGCATCGCCACTCTGGGAGGAGAGCCGACGGGTAATTCGAAGGTACCCCCGCTGACACTTCTGGGAACGGGCTGCAACGTGCTGAGCGTGGGTGGAGACAGCAGCTCGAGCGGGGGTGGAGGAAGCAGCTCGAGCGTGAGTGGAGGAAGCAAGGGCAGTGTTTTGTCTATTAACGTCAATGGCGGCAGCGGAAACGGTAGTCTCGGAATTGCCTCCCAGTGTCCTAATGGTGCCGTTACCGTTGCCGGTAACACGACATTGAACGTCGCGAATGTTCTGGCCCCCGATCCGACGTCTACCACGGTCGTGTGTGGTAGTGATGTTACGCCCACCTGTCCCACGCCGTACGGGTGGCCCGTGCCCTCCGATCCGTTCAGTGGAGCTCTCTATCCGCCGAAATCGCCACCGACATCGATGCCGGGTACGTGTCAGTTGAACGGCAACACGTACACGTGCTCGCCCGGTTACTACGCAACTACTCCACAATTTGCTAATAGTGCGGATATTATCTTTACCGGGAGCCCCACTACGAATTACGAATTCGCGCAACCGTTGACCCTTCCGAATGGCTCGACGACGTACTTTGATCGCGGTGCCTATATTTTTGATGGTGGTCTCACGGGTGGCACTAATAATAATACGGCGGTTATCGGAGAGGCAGCCCTTCTGTACGCTCCTGGCGGCTCGATCACCTTTGATAATAAGTCATCAGTGAGTTTGACGCCTCCGGTGAATTGGATAGGGACGAATGATGGTGTCATTCCGAGTAGCGGAGTTACCATTTGGGATGCGGCAACGTGCGCGTCATCGTCAAGTAGTTGTACGTCAGGCGTTGTAACAATGGCGAATAAGTCGAGCCAGACGAGCGGTTATGGTGGTATATATGTACCCAATGGTGGGGTTATTGTTGGCAATGTAGGCACGATTGATACTAGTTTCATCATTGCCGGCTGGGCTGATTTCCTCAATGGATTGACTGTCAATATTACGTCACCGTCATGACGGTAGTCGTTCGAAGTCGTTCACTCCGTTGCGAGAAGAGGCGGCACCGATCATCAGCGTCATTTGATGATCGCGGTGACACCCTTATCGAGGTGCTTATCACTCTGATCGTGTTGAGCGTGAGCGGATTGGCATTACTTACGGCTTTTACGGCGACGATCACCGGTTCGGCGCAACACCGCAGTTTGGCCGCGAACGATGTCGTCTTGCGTACAGTGGCGGAGTCGGCATTTTCGGCAATTCAGCAACAGCAGAGCCCGGAGTACCAACCGTGCGCGACAACCGCAACGTATAGTTCGGCCAATAACTACGGAGCGCCGTCGAGTTACACGGTGACCATCGAGTCGGTGCAGTACCCGGTTAGCGGCGGGGGATGGACGGCGGCGATTCCGAGTGACTGTGCGACCATCGCTTCGCCGCAGTTGATCACCGTGCAGGTTCGGGCGTCGAATGGAACGACGGATCAGACGTCATTCGTGGTGGATGGCCGCCAGCAGGTGGTGGCGACGTCAGGATCCTTGGGCATCCGGTCACTCACGCCGTCGTCGTTGGGACAGGGCGCGCTCGTACAGAACTTGGTTCTTGACGGCTTCGGCTTCGTGAGTGGGGCGACCGTGTCGTTCACGGACGGAAGCGGAGGTAGTGGGGGTGTTGTCGTGAACTCGACTCAGTTCACGAGTTCGACGTCGTTGGCGGTGAACGTGACGGTCCCCTCCGATGCCGTTCCTGGCGACTACGACGTTACGGTAACCGATCCTGGTTCCGGCGGTGCGACAGTGTCCCACCCGAATCTGTTCTTCGTGAACGCCGCACCGTCGGTGTCGTCGTCAACGCCAACGTCATTGCCTCAAGGCGTGCAGGATCAGACGGTGACCATTGATGGCTCAGGGTTCATTAACGGGGCTTTGGCATCCTTCTTGAACAGCGGCGTCACGGTCGTTCCGGGCAGTACCGTGTACGACGGACCCAACGAGTTGACAATGAGCGTCTCGGTGACACCTACGGCCTCGACGACTGGCTCCGGTGCGGTTACTGTTACGAATCCCGATGGATCCAACGGGAGCGGGGGGAACTTCACCGTGACGTCCGGGATGACTATCACATCGATCTCGTCGTCCTCGTCGTCGTCACAGTGCGAGGTTTCCTACAATCAATCGGGTACGTGCGTGATTACTGGCACCGGCTTCGACTCTGGTACGACGGTTGTGATCAGTGCGAATGCGACCAGTATCGAACCAGTGACCGTTACCTCGACGTCCATCACGTTCAGCGTGACCGGCGAGGGGACAACCTCGGGGGGCACGGGGAACATTACGGTCACGAACGCCAATGGAGTGTTGCGCACGGTAGCGGATGGTTTCGTCAATGGGTGATCACGTACCGCGTCGTTGTCGCAATGAGGAGGGGGCGTCATTGATCCTCGCGCTCATCTTTCTGGTCGTCGTGAGCCTGATCGTTCTCTCGATGGCGAGTTGGACGAGTAGCGACTTAACGAATTCAATTCGTTTCACTGCGGCGCAGTCCACGGTGGCGACCGCCAACAGCGCGACGGAGGTCGCGGTGCAGGACGCTCGGTACTTTTTCGACCCAAGTACTCTGAACGCGTCACCACCCATATCGTGTCTCGCCACGAGTACGGGCACGATCAACGGGATGTCGGTCTCGGTGTGGTGCTCAACGAGGTGGAATCCTTCGTCCCACTCGACGCGGGTCGTCACGTTCTCCACGTGTCCCTCTACGCAGAGCGCGACGTACTGCGCGGCCAATCCCTTGCTCCAGGCGGTCGTTACCTACGACGATTATCCGACGACGAACAACTACTCCAGTTGTCCGCTGATCCCGACGTCGACGCCCACCACGACCACGACCACCACCACCACCGCGACGGGAACGTCATCGTGCGGAGCCGGAATGAAGATTGACACGTGGGTCTTTGGAGCAATACCTCCGACCGTGACCAACGTGAGCGCCAACGCGTCGCCTCCGACCTGCTCCACTACGCCGATCACGATTCTGGGGACGGGTTTCTCGAGTCCCGCGACGGTAACTTTCGTGATTGATGGTTCGAACAACACGGTGTTTGCGGCCACGAGCGTGAGCGTGGTCAATACGACAACGATCATCGCGTGCGAGCCGTCGTTAGGTTCGGGTACCGCGGACGTGGTCGTGACGACTCCGACGGGTACGAGTCCGATCAGTCCACCGGGCGATCAGATCACGTATTAGATGTTGTGATTTTATTGTGATTCATGAAGACACGCGGTTACCGGTGGATAGATCATTTGTACTGAAAGACGTTTTTTTAATGGTATTTGTCACTCGACAATCTGATGATGTCTGAGAAAGTGCTTCGCTACCAAAAAACCTCTTGGCAGAGTTCGCGACACGTGATACGATAAATTCGTTTTTCCGCTCAGGAGAGACCATGGTTCGTTCCGAGTGTCGGCACGCCGGGAAGTGAAAGGCAGAACAGTATGATCCAGACGTATCAAAGGCTCCAGCGGCGGCGGGCTGCGGGTGAGATCGACGGTTTCACGTTGATCGAACTGCTGATCGTCATCGTCGTGCTGGGTATCTTGGCGGCAATTGTTGTGTTCGCCCTGGGAGGGGTCACCGGGAAGAGTGCCGCGGCTGCGTGTCAGTCTGACGCGAAGACGGTGGGCACGGGTGTGGCCGCTCTGTTCGCGGAGAATC
>JAJYSU010000012.1 GCA_021793395.1 Actinomycetes bacterium | reverse complement strand
GTTTCTGTTTGGTTCGCACCTACAGTTTCCCCTGCCAGGAGGGCATTTTCGCGGACTGGCGAGAATCAGTTCACACGGACTGGCGAATGATCGAGGTTAAATCGTGAATCGTGCATCCGCACGGATTCGAACCGCCGTCACGGAGCTCACGAGATGAACATAATCCCTGGCTTGAGACGTCACCATAGTCCACTGCGTATGCGGCGTTTCCCATCCTGGTGACCACCCAATGGCTAAATGGACGCAACGTACGCGAATTCTATTCGCGTCCATCGTTGGAGAAATGGCTGACAGACAACGTCATCAGGTCAGTATGACTTCAGTACGTGAGACATGCAAATCCCAAGTTCCAATGTCACTGCAAATGTAGATGATATCGCCGTGCGCTCCGCGGGCGAGATGCACGCGTGATCTCTGTACAGGCGCTATTGGAATTAGCGATTTAACCCGGTAAGTGTGAGTGAAGGAGTAACTACGGGTTCTGGACCAATCTCGCGATGGCTCAACTTGATGGCCGCGACATCACCGCGACAACGGCAATTGCTCCCACAAGTATTAAAAGCGCCTGTATGGATTCGTTGCGCGACTGGAGCTGCAACAAGACGTTGTCACGTTCGACGAGTTGGGCCGCCAGCGCTGCGCACTCCTCTTGATGGGACCCCGTGAGCTCAGCCTTAACCAGGTCGTTCACGACATCGGTTAGTTGGATCAGCCCCTCCTAGTAGTCCTCTCGGTCGAAAGGTATGTGCTCCAACCCGTTGAGCATGCCGAGGGCGGACGGATTCGATGCCACTTCTGGCGCCACGAGAGGAATAACGTGCTTGTTCAATCCGAGCGCGTACCCAACTTCTTCGCGGACGATCGGTGAGGTCGCGGCGTTTGCGGTCAGAAGAACGACGACCGCGTTGCTCGCAGTAATCGCGCTCTTGAGTTTGTCGTTCAGTACGTGACCCACGCCGCTTCGGTCGTTCTCGGCCAAGTACGCCTGTGCGTCGGCCGCCTCGATGCGCTTTTGGACCCGATCCACCCAGTCACGGTCTTTGCTGCTGTGGCTGATGAACAGTTGCATCGCGGTTCCTCTCTACGTTCGGAACCTACCCAACTTTGGGGGTCTCCATCTAACCGGAGTGGATGTCACTTCATTTGAGTAGTGTTCTGGGGGTGCTCGTTGCGCCACGTGCCCACCTTGACTACCCCACTGACCTGGGAGAGTTCGCCTCGTGGTTCTCGACTGACGCCGACTGTCTCGATTACCTCAGGTGGCTTCGTTGGCCTAAGGGTTTCGAGTGCGAAAGCTGCGGAGGCGCCGGCTGGCTAAACGGTGATGGACGGTACGAATGCTCTGAGTGCCATCTACGCACGAGCGTCACGGCCGGCACCATCTTCGACCGCACTCGCACACCATTGACCGTCTGGTTTCACGCGGCGTGGCTGTTCTCCACCAGTAAGGATGGGATCTCGGCAATGGCGTTGCAGCGCCAACTCGGTGTTCGGAGCCACCAGACGGCCTGGGTGATGCTGACCAAGTTGCGGACCGCCACCGTCAACTCGGGCCGTGAGCTTCTGCGAGGCGACGTCGAAGTTGACGAGACCTTCTATGGCGGGCGGACCCCAGGACAGCGCGGAGGACGGCAGCACGGTGCTAAGTTGCCTGTCATCGTGGCCGTCGAACGCCACCAGCCCCGCGGTTTCGGGCGCTGTCGAATGGGCATCGTTGACCGCGTGAACCACGCAACCCTTCGTCAGTTCCTCATCGACAATGTCGCGCCGGGATCGACCATCCACAGCGACGGGCTCAACTCGTACATTCGCGCCACGGGAGGCCTCTACGTCTTGAACGCTCAGCCTGCTCCGGGTGCCCTGGCAACCGTCGTTCTGCCCGGTGCGCATCGTGTGGCCTCACTCTTCAAGCGTTGGATGCTCGGCACCCACCAAGGCAGCGCAGACTGGGACCATCTGGCGCTATACCTCGACGAGTTCGTCTTCCGGTTCAATCGACGCACCAGTCGCTATCGGGGTCTCGTATTCCTGCGTCTTCTCGAACAGGCTGTCGCGCACGGGCCAGCCCCCTACCACGAACTCATCGTCACGCCGCGGCCGAAGCGGATCCAGCCCACGCCTCCTTCCCCGGCATTGCGGAGTCAGACGCTCACGCTCGAACGCCCACGAGAGCGCCGCCCTTGGAGGAACTGAAAAGTCAGGCGCAGCCTGGAGCTGCCGGCAAAGTCAGGTGCTGGCGTAGGTGCAAGACGTAGTGATGCGACCCCGCGGAGTAGTTGATGTCTGCTCCGCGAATGTCCCAAGGGTAGGCGGCGCCTGATTGCAAGCGGACGCGAAGGACGACGAAGTACCAGTGGCGTGCGGATGAGAACGGCTTCACGACGCTACCCACCGCCGCTCGCGAGATGCCAGATCCCGTCACCACGGGAACGGCGAGCGTTGCTGCCACTTCGCCGGTCGTCGAACCGGGATTTCTCTCAACGAGCCGAGCCGTGACTGCCATTTTGGCTGCCGAGTTCGAGTTGAGGCTCACGGCCGTGATGCGCACCGATTGCCCAGAGGAGTTCTTGAAGGCCAAGTTCGCATCACCTATCTCGCAGTTTTTGAGCGATGCGAGGTGGTAGGTATACCCCGTGTTCCACCCTCCAACGCTGACCAACGGCGTGCCGCCACTGTTCGCCGTTGAAGCGCCCGCGGGCACTGCGAGCGCTCCGATGCACAGGGCAGAACTTGCGGCCGCTGCTCGCGCCAGCAGGCGCGAACTCCTGTGCGGTGATCGAGAGGAAAGTGACTGGACCTTCATTGCTCCAATGGTACGTCAGTACGCTCCTGACGCAAGGACGCCGCGGAAGTCAAGAATACGACCAGTTACTCCGGTTAGATGGAGACCCCCAAACCCAACTAGTCCATATTGGTGGAACTGAGTGTGTCGGTCGTCGGTGGTGTCGACGGCACTGCTTTCGTTATCGGGTGGGGCGTCTGGCACGACGCCAGAGTCACTCGGTTGCGACCACTGAGGGCGTTACTGGAGTGAATGGATTGGACGCAGAACCACGAAGACTCGAGCCCTTCGCTATCCTCACAGAACATGACCTGGGAATCCAAGCCTCTTCGCTTCGGCGGCACTTGCGAGTCCTGCGGGGTGACCATCGAGAAGAAGGAAGTCGGCTGGCACAACGCCGCGGTGAAGAAGGTTCGGTGCCGGGCGTGTGGGCCAGCAGCCGAAGTTGGCCCAAGTGAGTCAGCACCTGAGCCAGCGCAGCCAGACCCCGTCGGTGGGTCCGCAGCATTGCGCGAGGCGCGCGTGCGTCGTGACCCCAAGTGGACCAAAGGGGCGGCAGGCGAATATCTGATGGACCTGGCACTCCATAATCACTTGAACGAAGGCTCAGTCATACTCACTGACCGCGGGGTACCGGGTACGAAGTCGAACATTGATCACATCGTCGTCGCGCCGTCTGGGGTTTGGATCATCGACTCCAAGGTCTGGCGGGGCAAGATCGCGTATAAGTCCACCTCAATGTTCGGCACGGAGAAGCGGCTCTTCGTCGGAGGCAAGGACCGTACCGCCGCGGTGGAGGCCATCTTCAATCTGGTGATACCCGTTGCACAGGTACTTGGCGACAAGTCCGTACCAATCAGGCCAGCTTTGGTGTTCATCGATGGTGACTGGAGTGATGCCTCTGCTGCGCGGATCGTAACCAGTAGGCCGTACCAGCATCTAAGCGTGTGGATCTCCTGGCCAAAGGCAATCTGGAAGAAGATTAACGAGCCCGGTCCACTCGACGCCGACGCCGTCAAGCGCATTGGCGCGCATTGATTCGGTCCAGGTATTCCGGAGACTCTTTGTCTTTAATCCCTCAGGCCGCGTGAGCCCGAGATTGTCGAGCGTAGTCTCCCTCGACTTCGCTCGGCGTCCGGTTGTTCAGCTCGCCGTGTAGGCGGTCGTCGTTGAACCACGACACCCACGCGCACGTGGCGATCTCGAGGTCGTCGAGGCCCTTCCAGTGGCCGTCGACGGTCGCCAGCACGGCGGGATTGCGATAGAGCTCGGTCTTGAACAGAGCGTTGACCGATTCGGCCAGCGCATTATCAAAGCTGTCGCCGACGGTGCCGATGGAGGGAGCCGCGCCGATGTCGGCGAGTCGATCGGTGTAGCTCACGGACGTGTATTGGGATCCCGCGTCGGTGTGACAGGTCAGGTGCTCCAGCGTGCGGTGTCGTCTCGTCCAGGCCGCCATGTCGAGAGCGGCGATCACCAAGTCGGCGGTCATGGACCGACTGGCCTTCCACCCCACGATTCGGCGACTGAACACGTCGATGACGAAGGCGACGTAGATGACGCCGGACCAGGTGGAGCAGTAGGTGAAATCCGCAACCCACAACTCATCGGGGCGTGACGCAGTGAAGTTCCGGTTGACGAGGTCCGGAGCGCGATGGTGTGTGGCGTCGGCGTGCGTGGTAAAACGCCGCTTCGCTCGGCTGGCGCCCCGAATGCCCAACTGGCGCATGATGCGAGCGACCTGCTCGCGGCCCACGTCCTCGCCGGCGCGCTTGGCGGCCGCCCAGAGCTTGCGCTTTCCGTAGACGGAGTAGTTCTTGAGCCAGATCGCCATCAACAGCACGCCCAATTCCACGTCACGCAGCGCGCGCTTTGACGGTGGGCGGGACTTGGCGTCGTAGTAGGTGGAGGGGGCGACCTGCAGTTCGGTGCAGATCGGCTCGACCCCCCATCGACGCCCACCGGTCAGGTGATCCCGGTGGGCGTCGATGAAGGTAACTACCTCTTCTGTTGACGGCGCTCGAGCTGCGCCCCGAAGAAAGTCGCCGCTGCTTGCAGGATGTCATTGGACCGCTGCAGCTCGAAGTTCTCCTTGCGCAGCCTCGCCAGCTCGGCCCGTTCTTCGGTGGTGAGGCCCGCTCGCTGACCGTCGTCGATCTCGGCCTGCTTGACCCAGTGACGAAGTGACTCAGAGCCGACGCCGAGTTGGCGAGCCACTCGAGAGATCACGTTCACGTCCTTCGGGTCCTGAGCACGAAGGTCGCGGACCATCTTCGTCGCGCGTTCCTTCAGCTCAGGCGGGTATCTCTTCTGTCCAGGTTTGCTCTTGACCATGCTCCATCCTCTTCCAAGGTATGGAGTCTCCGGGGAACCTGGACCGAATCACATCTCGAAGTGAAGCTTCGACCACGATGATCAGCGGTCGCTGGTAGCTCCGAACTTCCCATGTCAACGTTGCTCGTCGATACGCACGCGACGAGTGTCAGGTCGTCTAGCTGCTACAGATTGTGATCGTCAAACGCCAAACACCAAACGTTGAATCACCTCTCGGTCGGGTCCCTCGAATCGGTCCGTAAGAGCGAGAAAAACCCGGGCACCCATTTCCGGCCTGAAGGTCGTCACCGAACTCTCCAAGAATGTCTGCAGGACCCTTTCTGTCCGATCTTCTGCACCGAGTATCTCTGTCACTTTCGATCACGCCCCACCGATCGGTACCGCGCGCGAAGGCACCCGACTCGATCCAGCTTTTGGTGGGGACACTGACAGGAACGCTCGAAACGTCCAAGTCCCAGAACACCCGGCGCACCGACACCGTCTGGGCCGCCAGAGAGGGCGGCCGTTGCGTGTCCTTGGTTACGAATGCGTGATGAGTAAGGACGCCAGCACTGGCTACAGGGCGGTGTGGCTTTCAGACACGGGGGAGGCGCAGAGCGCGAATCGACATACCCACGTCCGAGATTGATCGTGCGTCGTGCACGTCTCGTTCGTTCATGCCGCCGTAGCGCTTCAATCGGATCAAGGCACCTCATCGGCGAGTGCCGACACATCGTCTCGCCGGTGAACTGACCGGGTCTCCGAGCCCATCAAGCCCCCGTGCTCGTCCCGTGGTCAAGGGACGTGCGCACCAACTCCGCGCCGTACAGAATCACATCGGTCATCGACGAATCGATTGAACGAAACGCCGATGACCGAGTGGTCGATCGTAAGGACTTGCTACGCTGAAACATTCTTCTCGTCAGGCGCGTCCCCGGTCAGGTGAGGTATCGCGTCCGCCAGCGTCGAGGTGGCCTCCAACGTCTTCAGCGCAGCCGCGATCTCGGGGTGTTCTTCCACGCGACCTAACTCGTTGGCAGAGGCGCGGCGCTGACGATATCCGGAAATCAAGCCATCGACCCCGATCCAACTCGAGGTCCTCCACATGGCGAGAAGGACAATTGCGAACAGCGCATAGAAGGCGCACACGCTCGCCGTGCCCGACATAACGTAGGTGAAGAGCAGCGCCAAACTGGCCAAGGCGACGAGAGGCGTGAGAAACCCGAGCGCCAGACAGATGCCAATCGCGAACTCGGATACAGCAACGAGGACAGCGATCCAGCCGGCGTTGGGCACGACAAAACCGTGGAGGAAACTACCCCACCAACTGTAGGCGGCGACACCGTGCGACGCGAAGCCCGCGACTCCGGCACCACCGTTGTGCATGAAGGCCCCATTCTCAGCACCCCACAACTTGGCGACACCAGCTTGGATCCACATGACGCCGAGCCAAATGCGCATGGCGGTCCATACGAGCGACGCCGCTTTGGACTGCTGCAGCCACTTGAGAAATCGTGGTGTTTGAATCTTGGAAGGATTCCCGATGATTCCTATGAGCTTTTCCATTGAACTGCCTACTTTCCGAACCCATCAAATGGGACGCTTTAATCAGTATCCACACGTTTGTGAAATGTTTCATAGAGGACAAATACTCCAATTGAGACGAGATCCTTGCCACGAAGCGCCACGTTCGAATCCCCCGAAGGGTGCCAGGCCGCACGATGTGGACCAACTTGTTGAGCTCGGACTGAGACTGCGACGGCGAAACGGCCCTTCTTCAGACCACGTTTCAGCCAAATCGTGCAGACGATCGTGTGACACGTCGCACAAGACACGGCGCAAACGGCGCGGGCGAAACCATCCCCGACGGACTCAAACAGGTCGCTCGGGTGCCGGACAAGGTTGGGGTGATGGCGCCGGAGTCCTCGTACGTTGGAAATTGAAGGCCCCGGTGGCGCAGCGAGGCGAAAGTTGAGCCATCGGCGCGGGCGCTTCGGACGTACGTATCGCCTGTCCCTCCATTGTAGTGCGGCTGGAGGGATTCGAACCCCCGACCCTCGGTTCCGTAGACCGATGCTCTAATCCGCTGAGCTACAGCCGCAGTGATACTCGGTCTCCCATCGTAGTGCCTGACAACCGCTCCCCCATCCGAGGCGGACCCGCGGGGTGCGGACGCGATCACTACCATTCAACAATGGACGACATATTCGCCAGTTCCCTTGCGCAACTGTGGCGCCGCGCGCGCGACCCCATGATGGATCTTCGTCACGACCTGCACGCCTATCCCGAACTCTCCTTCCACGAGTACCGCATGACGACGGTGATCCGCGATCGCCTCCTCGAACTGGGGTGGGAACTCGCCCCCTGTCCCACCGAGACCGGCGCCGTCGCCACTCTCAGTGGTGCGCAGCCGGGGCGACGAGTGATGCTGCGCGCGGACATCGACGCGCTGCCGGTTCACGAGGAACGGCCGTGGTCGCACGCCTCGCGCCACGAGGGCGTCATGCACGCGTGCGGCCACGACGTGCACACCGCGGCACTGCTCGCGGTCGCTGACCTCCTGGCCCAGCGTCGCGACTCATTGGCCGGCGAATTCACCCTCGTCTTCCAGCCGGCGGAGGAGGCCCTCGGCGGAGCCCGGACCATGATTGACGGCGGACTTCTGAACGATCACCCCACCGACGTCGTCCTCGGTGCTCACGTGACGTCGTTAGCACCCGTGGGTCTCGTCGCGACGCGACCCGGCATCCTGATGAGTGCCGCCAACGCCCTCACCATTAACCTCACCGGGCGAGGCGGACACGGGGCGATGGCTCAGGTCGACGGCAACGTCGTACTGGCACTCAGTCACCTCGTTCCTCGCCTCGGCGAAATCGTCACGGGACTCTCCTTCGAGGGAACCGACTGCGCCTGCTCCGCAGGGGTGTTGCGCGCGGGCAGCGCGAACAACGTCGTTCCGCGCTCGGCTACCGTTCTCGGTTCACTGCGCACCTTCACCCCCGTTCAGCGCGAACTCGCTCTGGATCGCCTCGAGGGCCTCGTCGCCGAGGTGGCGTCCACCTTCAGCGTCACCGCCACCGTCACGCTCGGCGAGAGCGCCCCCGCCGTCGTCAACGACGTGTTGGTCACCGCGCGGGTGCTCGACGCGGCCGCGCGAGTCGTGGGCGACGACGCGGTACTGGTCACGCCCCCCGTCTCGCCCAGCGACGACGTGGCCGAACTACTGGATCGCGTCGCGGGGTGCTACCTGTTCATCGGTGGTGCGCTGGCCGACGGCAGCAGCGGCATGCACCACGGACCCGACTTCGCCGTCGACGACGAGGCGTGCCGCGTCGCCGCCGAGGTACTGGCGACGAGTGCCGTCGACCTCGCGAGAGGGTGACCTCAGGAGTGGGGGGGGGCGAGAGGGTAGAAGAGCCGGGCCGCGCCCGTCATCGACGACTCGTTGCCGTTAACGATCACCGGGCAGGGCAAGGCGGCGAACATCTCTGACGTGACACGGCGTGCGTTGCCGCCCGCCAGGTGTACGAGGTCGGCCCCAAACTCGGCGATGAACCCCGCCAGCGCGCGCCCGATGAGTTGACGCCACGTCTCTTCGTCCTGCGCGCGAGACTGTTCACCGAGGGCCTGGTCGTAGGTGCGACCGTCCACAAACACCTCCTGGCCCACGTCACGCACTCGTACCGGCTGGCCCCCGTCCAACTTGGCCAGGCCAAAACCGGTACCCAAGGTGAACACCAGCTCGACGCCGTGGCCAACGCTGGCCCCGATTGCGGCCATCGTCGCGTCGTTAACGACGCGCACGTCACGCTCGGTCTGTGCGCGCAAGGTCCCCTGAAGGTCAAAACCGCGCCAGCGCCGGTCCAGGTCCGGGTCAACCGGCGTACCGGGTCCACCCGGGCGTGAGAGGTTGCCTGGTCGCACCACGTGGCCGTCAGCGAACTCGCCCGGGAAACCCACACCGACCCTCGTGGTACCACAGCGGCGGATTCGCCCGAGCAACGTCGTCACGAGGCGCTCGGGAGTGCAGGGATACATCGTGACTCGCCGCCGTAACGGTTCGAGAAGCGTGCCGTCGGCACCGACGTGGCAGTACTTGATGTTGGTCGCGCCAATGTCGATACCGTACACGACCTCGGGCGGAAATGATCGCGACGAGGCCACCCCGAGATCGTACCGGCCCACGAACCGGTGTGGTGTGTCATCACCCGACATCTCGCGACTGTCCACGGTGTGGCGATCACTGTCGGCGTCGTCGGGCAATGAGCTCGATATCCGCCGCACCGGCGATAACCAGCCCGGTGACTGCGGACGTCGCGACGCCCGCAGTCCATCAAAATTCCCACGCACCAACGACTCGTCACTAGCCGAGCACGTCCTGCGTTTGTCACCGTCTCGTCGTCGTCGTCACGTCTCGAGCGGTGACGACCAGCGAGTGGGGTCAGGTGCGAAGGAGCGGTGACACTCACCACGCGACTCCCCTCGAGTACCACCGGCTTAGAGCCGTTCGCCGCGCTCGCGCAGTCGGTGATCGCGCCACCACGGGCGCAGGCGCAACGTCACGAGCGGATGGTGACGAGCCACCAGGACCGCGGTCCCGGGCGTGCGCACGCGTAGCGGCGGCGGCGCCGGACGCTTCGCGCGTGGGGCCATGATCTCGGGTAGGTAACGATCGACGCTGGGATCGGCGAGGCCGGCCATCACCAGTCGGGTGGTGTGGTTGTTCACGATCGTCGAGGCCCGCGGTCCCCAGCGCGCCACCAACTGAGAAAAGTCCTGGACCACGGTGACCAGCGTCACTCCCACGCCGCTCACCGTGGCCGCCAGTTGATCGAGGTCATCGAGAGGGGCGACCACTGCCGCTTCGTCGAGGACCATCAGTAGGCGCCGGCCGCGACCCTCGTCCACCCGCCGCTGCTGCTCTTCGAGGACCATCCGCACGGCTCCGCGAAAGAGGGCCTCGTAATGGCGCTGCTCACCGCGGGGACTGCACAAGTAGAGGGTGTTGGGGCCCTCCACCACGCGACGTACGTGCGCCGTCGGCTGCGCGAAGCGCCAGGGCACGACCATGGCCTCCACGGTGGTCACGACCGCGTCCAGTGTCTTGGGGTCGTGGTCAAGGAAATCGCGCACCGCGCGCGAGGCAACGCTCTCGCCCGCACACCACGCGGCGAAGTCACGCCTCTCGATCGCTTCCGCCACGTCGAAGATGCTCCGCGAGCGCTCGCGCGCCACCATCAGCATCGCCGCGAGCAGCTTGGCGGCCAGTGTGTTCCAAAATTCCGAGTCGGCGTGAGCCGGCGCACGGCCCGTCAAATCCCCGGCCACGCGCAGTGCGTGGCGCATGGTCTCGACTCCCTCGAGTGGATTCCAGGTCAGACCATCGTCGCGACCGGGCTCGAGAACCTGCACCTCACCGAGGGACGACCGCCACCGCGACGTCGTCGCCACCACGTCGCGCTTGACGCTGGTCACCACCAGCGCGTCGGTCCAGTTCAGCAGCGCCGGAACGACCACCGACGAGGTCTTGCCCACCTGGGTCGGCCCGACGACCAGCAGCGAACTCGCCGGCGCCAGACGCGTCGTCGGACCCCAGGACACGCCGTGCCACGTCCGTCGGCCGAGGGGTGGACGATCCGATGTCACGACGGCGCGGGTGAGCGCATCGCGGCGTCGGTATCCACGAAGCCGACGTCGCGCTCGTCCGGTCGCACGCGTACGACTGACCGATGGGGGCCGTAGCGCACGAGTGCCGATCCGCGACCCAACGACGTCACCAGTTGCGTCTCCGCGTTCGCCAGTCCCAGAGCCCGTGCCATCTCAACGGCCTCGTCGGGAGGCTGGCGAAACAACCACGACGACTCGCATTCGCGCAGTAGTCCCCGGGCCACGGCGCGCCCGGCGCTGCCCTCGTCGCCCACGGCGGCCACGTCACTCCACCGGTGCAGCACGAGTACGTGCGCGAGCCCCCGCGCGCGCGCCAACTTCCACGAGCCACGCAGCCAGGCCAGAGCCCCCGGATCGCTCAACAGGGCCCACGCTTCGTCGAGAACCAGGTAGCCCAGAGCCGAGCGCGTCGACGCTACCTGTTGGGCCGCGGCGGTGGCACTCAGCGCCACGATCGGCAGCGATCCACTCGACCACGACGCCGAGAGATCCAGTACGACGAGGCGGTCCGCGAAGGAGAAGGGCTCGCCGTCGCCGTCCACCAGGCCGGCGAGATCACCGTGGACGAAGCGATGGAGGGCCACCGCCAGATCCCGCGCCGGCGACGCACCGCGATCCTCGAGGTGGGTGCGCGCACCCTCGAGGAGCGTCGCGAGGAGCCGGCGCGGTCGGGGCGTCGCGACCGACTCCCACAGAACGTCGAGGGCGAAGTGCTGCTCACTGGTCAGCGCCGCACCGCGCGCACTCGCCAGCAGGGTGCCGGTCAACGCGCGGGCCTCGCGATCATCATCGGGGAACGGCGCACACCAGCCATCGCGACCCGGCGCGAAGGAGCGCTGGCCGTGACGCGCCGCCAACTCGCCGTACTCGCCCTTCGGATCGACCACCACCACGTGGCGCCCCCGCTCCAGTGCTCGATCGACCATCATCTTGACCACGGTGCTCTTGCCCGTTCCAATTGCTCCGGCGACTACCACGTTGGGATTCGAGACGAGACCCGACGCGTAGGCGTCGAAGGGGTCGAACACGAAATCCCCACCGCGTACCGCCCGGCCAAGCGGCCGTCCGGCGAGTCCGGTGCCGGCGTCGGCGTCGGGCGCTCGTAGGGCGCCCAGATCAGCCGAGGTCGCCCAGTGAGTCCACGGTCGACTCACCATCCGAGCCCGCCCGGCAGCTGGTAGCGGTGCCACGGTCCCTGTCGGCCCGCCCCGCGCTCGCAGCGCAGGCCCGCCGCGTGCGCCACGGCGAGAACCTCCGCGACCGACGCGCGCAACTCGTCCACGCCGGCGGCGTGCACCGTAACGTAGACGCCTAGTTGCACTAGTGCACGACCCGCCGCGACCTGGACCTCGCGTCGCGTCAGACGCTCCGCGTCGGACGTCGCGCGAGCGCTCTCGCGAAAGCCGGCACCGCGCGAAAGGGCCGCGTCGCTACGGCTGCGGTGCACCGCCCGTTCCGCCAGGCGTCGCGCCCGAGCGGCCTCCACGACCGCGACATGCACCGAGATCCCCACGCGCGACGACGTCCACGCCAGGCGGTCCAAGACCACCGCGTCGCGCGCCGCCGTAAAGTCTCGAATGCGCAGGACGCGCACGACCTCGTGGGGATCTCGTAGGTAGCGCCAACGCTCGAGCAGCCAGGTGCGTCGAGCAACGGTCGTCCCCACGAACCACGCGACCAGCGCGTCACACGGACGAAACATCGCCGACGGGGAACCATCACCGCGCAACGCCAGCAGGGTGACAAGCTCATCCGCGTCGCGACGAACGTGCCACGAGACGTGTTGGCCCGAGGGCGCGAGGGCTGCCGCTTCAACCAGGTCGGCCAACGCGCGAGCGAGCAAGGTCCCCCCACTCGACAAGTCGAGGCGTCCCCGATGCTCGAGCTCGAAACCCCGCACCACCACCTCGGCGCGAGCACTCGATACGCTCACCCCGGCGCCTCGCCGCACGGCCACCCCCGGCGCACCCTCGACCGCCACGGTGATCCAGTGCGATCGCGCCGCGTAGGAGGCGACCGTACTCGCCCACTCGGCGACACTGCGGCCGTCCACGGCGGGCAACGTCCCCACTAGTAACACGCCCCCCGCGAACAGCTGCCACCACGGCGTACCCGGGCGCAGGAGGGCGTCACCCATCACCCCCACGCCGACCAGGGCGAGGACCACACGATGGGGCGCGAGGCCCATCCACGGCACGACCGCGTTGGCCGGACCCAACCGCGACCCCTCACTCATCGAAGTGCCATCCCACCACCGGTCCGCCCTCGTCGGAGTAGTGCACCACGTGGCCACCACGCAACTGCGGCGTACCCACCGGCGGCGCGGGTGGCTCACCGTCGGACGGGGGCATCGGAGATTCGGGCACGCCCGGCCACATAGTCAGTCCCAGGTCCTCGGGCGCCTCGTAGGGCTCCGGAACGACCTCCGGCGCGAGAGATCGGACGACCCGACCAAGCGGAGAGGACGGGATACGTGCCGCGCCGCGCGCGGCACGTTGACGAAGACCCTCGAGGTGGTGCACGGCGGACTGCTCCACGAAGGGCATCACCCGCAACAGCACGAACGGCGAGACCACCGCGAGAGCCAGCGTGACCGCGCCGGTGACCAGTTGCGTCGCCGACGACCCACGCAGTTCGTTAAGGCCCAGGGATAGGGCCACGACGATGAGGAACTTCGTCGACGCCACGGCCGCGAACGTCTCGGCGAGGCGCCAGCCCAGCCGCCGAGTTGCGGGAAGGGGGGCGAGTGCCGCGGCGACCGGTACCAGGACTAGCAGCAGGGTGAGAACGACGGTGCGTACGATCAGTTCGCACCACAAGAGCCAGCAGCCCACCACGATCCCACTGGCCAGGAGCAAGATCCCAAAACCCGGGGTGGAGCTGGGCAACAACGCGACGACGCGGGCGAGCTGGCTCGCGCGCGCCGCGTCGGTCGTGGCCGCCACTCGCGAGAGTTGATCGACCGCGCGCAGAGTGAGCACCGCGATCGACGGAGCGACACTGATCGCCACCACGCTGGCCGGCACCACGCCGAAGTAGACGCGCCACAGCGACGACGCGTCCCCGTGGCGTACCGCCTGGAGCGTGGCGACCATCAGACCGGCCAGCATCACCAGTGGCGCCACCCCCACCAGGACGCCGTACTCCTGGCGAGCCGCGATCGCCACGGTCGTGGGATCCGACGCGGACGCCAGTACGTGACCGGCGGCGGCGAGCAACCACGACACGCTGCCCGTAATCCACGCGGTCACACCGCCAAACACGTCCCCGACGGTCGCGCGCGCCAGAGTGGTCGCGGCGCAGCCGACCGGCGAGGCGAGGCAGAGCCACGACACCATTAGTTGACCTTCCCCCCGGCTGAGAAAAAGAAGTTGATGACGTGAGGAGCGGCGCCGATCAGAACCGCCGCAAGGAGTGAGGTCGCCACGGCTCGACGTCCCGACATCGACTGATGCATGTTCTGGGTGTGGCTACCGATGGCCCAGAGCGCCGCCCCCAGAAGGAACGCCGCCAGAGTCGCCAGCAGCGCCCACGACGCGATCCCGTTGGTGAACTGCTGGAGGGCCTGATAGCCCGGAAGCGCATTCGACGACGGACTGAGTTGGACGCCGGCCATGTACATGAGGTCTCCCTTGCTCGTGTGGCCACCCAACGGTCGGCGTCGCCCGATACGCGGCGCGAGTCTGCGAGAATGAGACGTGTCTTTCGCCAGCGTCAACGCCGTGTCCCAGTGGCCCCCCGCCGCGCTCTACGGAACCCTCGCGGGCGCCGTCGTAGTCGGTATCCTCCTCGGCCTGCTCATCTCTCGCGCACGCGACCACCGCGCCATCGCGCAGCGCCTGAGTGCACTCGGTGCCCGCTTGGGTGTCGAGGTGCCCCGCGACAATGGGCGCGTCGAGACCGCTCTGGCGTACCTCGAGGAGGTAACCGGCGAAGCCACCACCGCCGTCAGCGAATCCAGTGCCGAGGCGATCCGCCTACGCCGATCTCTCGACAGCCTGCCGCTGGGCCTCGTACTGTGCAACGAAAGTGGCGACGTCATCTTGCGCAACGCCCAGGCGGAACAGCTCATGGCGAGCCGCTACGGTGACGCCATCGCCGCCCAGGCGGTGACCGACATCCTGGCCGACGGCTGGTCCAGCGGCGTCGCGGAGCGCACCATTGACCTCTACGGTCCACCGCGGCGAACGCTCACGGTGCGCGCCAGCGTCATCGACGACGGGAGGCGGCCCCTCGGCGTGCTGGCCGTGATCGAGAACATCTCCGAACGACGTCGCCTCGAGGACATTCGCCGTGACTTCATCGCGAACGTCAGCCACGAACTAAAAACCCCCATTGGTGCTCTCGGACTCCTCGCCGAGACCCTGCAGGTCGAGCGCGACCCCGCGATCGCCCAACGTCTCGCCGAGCGCATCAACGCCGAGGCCTATCGCGTGAATCGCATCATCGAAGACCTCCTGGACCTCTCGCGCATCGAAAACGAGGGCTCACCCTCGCGCGAGCCGATCCCGGCCACCCTCTTCGTCGCCGAAGCAATCGAGCGAATCCGCACCGCCGCCGAGCAGCACGAGGTAGGTCTCGAGTTTCACGAGCCCGAGTTCGCTCACGTGGTCGTGGGCGACCGTCGCCAACTGGTATCTGCCGTGCACGCCCTCCTCGAGAACGCCGTGGTCTACTCCGCGCCGGGCGACGTCGTACGGGTCAGCATCGAGCGAGCCGAGGCGAGCACTACCGACGCGGACGAGGTCATCGGACCCGTCGTGCGCGTCATCGTACGCGACGAGGGAATCGGTATTCCGAGTAAGGACCTCGAACGCATCTTCGAACGCTTCTACCGGGTCGACCCGGGTCGCGCTCGCGAGACCGGAGGAACCGGGCTCGGACTGAGTATCGTGCGTCACGTGGCCCAGAACCATGGCGGCACGGTGATCGTGGACTCCCGCGAGGGTGAGGGGTCGAACTTCATCCTCGAACTGCCGGTCAACCACCCATGAGTCCTCACGCGGACGCGGGGCGGCGTACCCGAGTACTCGTCGTAGAGGACGAGGAGTCCTTCGTCGACGCCCTCACGATCGGTCTACAGCGAGAGGGCTTCGACGTAACCGCCGCGCGCGACGGCGTCGAGGCGCTCAGCGCCTTCCGGCCCGGGGACTGTGATGTCGTGCTGTTGGACCTCATGCTGCCGCGCCTGTCGGGCCTCGACGTCCTACGTTCCCTGCGCGAGGTCAGCGACGTGCCGATCATCATCGTCAGCGCCAAGGGTGAGGAAGTCGACATGGTACTCCTGCTGGAGATCGGTGCCGACGATTACGTCACCAAGCCCTACCGGCTGCGCGAGTTGGTGGCGCGGATCCGCGCCGTACTGCGCCGCCGCGAGGCGCACGACGACAGTGGCGACGAGGCCTCACTCATCGAGCGAGGACCGATACGCCTCGACATCGACGCGCGACGTTGCTTCGTCGCCGGTGACGAGGTGAAACTGCGCAAGAAGGAGTTCGCGCTGCTGCACCTCCTGCTCGAGAATCCGGGTCGAGTGTTGACTCGCGAGGTGCTCATCGATCGCGTATGGGGAAGCGACTACGTCGGCGACACGAAGACTCTCGACGTCCACATCAAGCGCCTACGGGCGCTGATCGAGCGCAACCCCAAGTCGCCGGAGTTCATCACCACGGTACGCGGCGTGGGCTACCGGTTCGAGGCTACGAAACCGGTCGGCTGATCCGCGTCGCGCCCCCCAGGTAGGGGCTAAGGACGTCCGGTAACACGACGGATCCGTCGCTCTGACGACCCACTTCCACCAATGCCGCCCAGATACGCGGCCACGCCAGTGCCGAACCGTTCACGGTGTGTACCAGCGCGGTCGTTCCGTCGCCGCGGCGAAACCGCACGTTCGCCCGGCGAGCCTGGAAATCGCCGAACCAGCTCACCGAGGACACTTCCAGCCAGCGATCTACTCCCGGGCTGTAGACCTCGAGATCCCACGTGCGCTTCGACGACGTTCCCAGATCCCCCGCGCACAGGTCGAGTACGCGGTACGTCAGCCCCAACGCGCGAATGATCCCCTCGGCGCGCGCCAGCACCTCGAGGTGCATCGCGGCTGCCTGATCCGGCGTGCAGTAGGCGAAGAGCTCCACCTTGTCAAACTCGTGCACGCGCAGGACGCCGCGCGTATCACGTCCCGCGGCACCCGCCTCACGCCGGAAACACGCCGTTTGCGCGGTCAGGCGCATCGGCAGACGCGCCTCCTCGATGATCTCGCCGCGCATCATCGAGGTGAGCGGAACCTCCGCGGTGGGAATGGCCCACAGGCCGTCACGCTCAATGGCGTACATGTCGTCGGCCGACTTGGGCAGGTGGCCCGTCGAGCGCATCGTCTCGGTCAGCGCGAAGGTCGGGGGCCGAATCTCCTCGAAGCCATCCAGGTGGCGATCCAGGGCGAAACTTCCCAGAGCGCGCAGCAGGCGTGCCCCCGGACCGCGGAACAACGGGAACATCGACCCGGCGAGCTTGACGCCAGTGTCGAGATCCAGGATCCCGAGGTCCGCGCCCACCTCCCAGTGAGGCACCCGCTGGTGCTCGGCAAAGGTGGGTTCGGGAATGCCCTCGTCGCATCCCACCCACCAGCGACGCAACTCGACGTTGCCGGTCTCGTCGTCTCCGTCCGGAGCCTCCGGCGAGGGCAAGTTCGGCAGCATCAGCAGCCGATCACGAAGGTCTCGTTCGATCACCTCGGTCGCCGCCGTACTCGCCCGCTCGAGGTCGCCGACGCGACGACTCTCGTCCGCGAGACGAGTCGCACTCGCGGTGTCACCGGCGCGGCGCGCCTCGCCGACGCGGCGCGACAAGTCCTTGACCTGAGCGCGCAGCCGCTCCGTCTCGGCGAGGAGTCGCCGGTACTCGACGTCGAGGGCGGCGATGGTCTCCACCGTCGCCGCCGTCACGCCACGACGGCGCAGAGCCGCCGTTACCGCCTCGGGCTCGCGGCGCAACTGGACGAGGTCGATCATGCGATCAGCCTACCGAGGGCTCACCGGACGATGAAGCGTCTAGTTTCGATGCGTGAGCAGCGCCATCACTATCGACAACCTTCGGGTGTCGTTCGCGAGTCACGCGGCCGTCGACGACGTGAGTCTTCACGTGGACTACGGCGACGTCGTCGCTCTGCTTGGTCCTAACGGTGCGGGCAAGACGACCACCGTCGAGACGCTGCTCGGGTTCCGCGAACCGGACGCCGGAACCGTGCGCGTGCACGGTCTCGATCCCCGTCGCGATCACCGCGAGGTCGTCCGGCGCACCGGAGCCCTCCTCCAACGGGGCGGCGTCTGGTTTCCGATGACGCCACGCCAGGTGCTCGAACTCACTGCCACCTACTACGACGCACCACGCGAGCCGAACGAACTCCTCACCCTCCTCGACCTCGACGGCTGTGCCCGCACGCCGTGGCGCCGACTCAGCGGCGGCGAGCAACAGCGAACCCTCTTGGCCCTCGCCCTTCTGGGTCGACCTCGGGTGCTAGTGCTCGACGAGCCCACCACGGCGGTTGATCCCGAAGGCCGCCAGGTGATCCGTTCCCTCATCAGCGCCGAGAGGGACCGAGGCTGCGCCCTCCTGATCACCACCCACGAGCTCGACGAGGCCGAACGGGTCGCGGATCGTCTCGTGATCATGCAGCGCGGCCGCGTCATCGCGTCGGGCACCCTGGACGAGTTGGCGGGCGAGCCCGAACTGATCGTCGAGGTCGCGAGCCCGGTCGACCCGGCCGAACTCGGACAGCGTCTCTCGTGCCGCGTCGACCTTGACGGACCGCTGCGCCTGCGCTGCGCCACGACGTCGTCGCCCGAGATCCTCGCCACAATGCACGCCTACCTGAGTGACGCGGGAGTAGCCCTCGTCGCCCTGCGCACGCGCGCGTCACTCGAGGAGCGCTACCTCGCGTTGATCGCGAATGAGCGCGCCAGCGAGCACGCCGAGGACCACGCGTGAGGGCCTGGTGGGCGCAGAGCCTCGCCGAGGTGCGCATGACACTGCGTCGCGGCGAGACGCTCCTTCTCACGATCGCCATCCCCGTTGGACTTTTGATCTTCTTCGCCCTGGTGCGCGTCACGTCGACTCCCACCACTCACCGGGTCGACTTCATCGCCCCCGGGATCCTCGCGCTCTGCGTGCTGTCGACCTCAATGGTGGCTCTCTCGATCGCCACCGGCTTCGAGCGATCCTTCGGCGTCCTGCGACGCCTGTACGTCACGCCCCTCGGCCAACGACGGCTCGTCGGCGCGAAGGTCGCCGCGGTGCTGGTCACTGAGTTCATCCAAGTCGTGATTCTCTCGGTCGTGGCACTCGCGCTGGGCTGGCGACCCCACGGAGGAGCCGCCGGAGCGGGGACGGTGGCCGTGGTGATGATCCTCGGATCGGCCGGACTGGCCGGTATCGGACTCGCGCTGGCGGGTCGACTGCGCGCCGAGGTGAATCTCGCCGCCACCAACGGTCTCTACCTCGTCCTGCTCCTGCTCTCGGGCATCGTCCTGCCCACCTCGTCGCTGCCCACGGGCCTTGCGCGGCTCATGGTGGCGCTACCGTCGGGCGCACTGGCCGAGGCACTTCACCGCGTACTCGGCTCCGGGATCGGACCGTCGGGAACCGACTGGCTCTCGCTGGCGGTCTGGGCGGTAGCGGCGCCCCTCCTCGCCTCGCGATCCTTTCGCTACGACTGACCACTCGCGCTCAGAGCACGAATGCCACCAGCGAGTTGGGACACGGGAATAGCGCCAAAGTGGACACTGGTCACAATTCCCCGCGCGTTCACGAAGACGGTCTCGGGCAACGTGTCGAAGTGAAAGACCTGGTTGGTCACGACGCCGTTGGCGTCAAAGCCCACGGGGAACGTCACGTGGTCGCGGGCCACGAACTGTCGAGCGGCGCCCCGCTGGTCGTTCGCGTCCACACCAATCACGCGAACCGGCGCCACGTGGTGGTCGCCCAGGTAACGCGCCACGGCTGGCATCTCACCCTGGCAGGGACCACACCACGACGCGAAGAAGATCAGAACTGCCGGGTGGTGATCGCGCCACGGTGGGGTGATGGTCCCGCTCGAGAGGCCCGGCAGCGTGAAGGCGGCCACCCGCGTGCCGACGAGGGCGGGCGGTGGCGTCGACGTGGGCGTCGATGATCCTCCCGTCAGGTAGGAAACCCCCACGATGACAATGACCGCGAGCAGCGTGCCCAGACCCAACGAGATGAACATCATAGGCGAGGGGCGCCGACGAGGGGGACTACCGGTATCGGACAAGGACATCCACCGCCATCGCGACGAAGAGCGCGGTTAGATAGGTGATCGAGAAGTGGAAGAGGCGCATCGCCTGAGCCACGTCCGCCGTGCCACTACGAGCGTGACGGTACAGGCGAAGGGCGTAGAAGGTGAACCACGCACCGAGCAGAGTCGAGGACAGGGCGTAGATCCAGCCCAGGTGGGCGCTCGGACCGATCAGGACCGTCAGCGCCCACATCAACACCGTGTACACAAGGATTTCGAAAGTGGTACGACGCAACGAGGTCACCACGGGCATCATCGGCACGTGAGCGGCCTCGTAGTCGTCGCGGTAACGCACGGCGAGCGCCCAGAAGTGCGGTGGCGTCCAGATGAAAATGACGAGAAAGAGCAGCACCGGCGTCCAACTCAGAGAGTTCGTCACGGCGGCCCAGCCCACGAGCACCGGAACCGCGCCCGCGGCACCACCAATCACGATGTTCTGCTTGCTGCGACGCTTGAGCCACAGCGTGTAGACGATGACGTAGAACGCCGTGGCCGACAACGCCAGCCACGCCGACAATTGATTCACCCAGAGCGCCAGCACCCCGTAGGCCGCGAGTTCGAGGCACACCGCGAACACCATGGCGGCCCGCGGCGACATCACCCCGGTCACCAGGGGCCGATGCTTGGTCCGCTCCATGATCGCGTCGATGTCCCGGTCGATCACCATATTGAAGGTGTTGGCCCCGGCCGCCGCGAGCGTCCCGCCGATCAGCGTCGTCACGACCAGAACGAGACTCGGCACCCCTCGCGCGGCCACGATCATGGTCGGAATGGTGGTCACAAGCAGCAACTCGATGATCCGTGGCTTGGTGAGGGCCACGTAACCGCGCACCACGTCGAGCCGAGACCGTGGCACCGCGACCGAGAGTGTCATGGGGCGCAGTCTACGAGCCGTCGATTACCTAGGCTACGATTGTGCCCCACCTTCGTCGCCGTACGGTCTCGGTCCCCGCCTTCCGCTGGTTCGCCTTCGCCACCTTCCTCTCCCTGCTCGTGATTGTCCTGACCGGAGCCGCCGTACGCCTCACCGGATCGGGTCTGGGGTGCCCCGATTGGCCCACCTGCTACCACCACCGAATCACGGGTTCGTGGAGCATTCATCCCCTGATTGAGTACGCCAATCGGATGGTGACCCTCGCTCTCATCCTGGTGATCGGCGCCACCTTCCTCGCCGCGCTCGCCCGCCGGGTCTACCGGCGCGACCTGGTGGTGCTGTCCGCCCTACTGATCGCCGGCGTCGTGGCCAACGCGATTCTCGGAGCCTTCGTCGTCTACTCCAAGCTCAACCCCTGGCTGGTCTCGAGCCACATGCTGCTCTCTCTCGCGATGGTGGTCCTCGGAGCGGTTCTCTACCACCGATCGAAGTACATCTACGGGCCCGGTACCCGCTGTGATGTCCGTGATCCCCACTTCCGTAACGTCGCGCGTTTCCTCTGGGTTCCCTTCGTGATTCTCCTCATCTCGGGCACGGGCGCCACGGGGTCGGGGCCGCATGCTGGCAGCGCTCAGGGGCAACTCGTGGCACGACGCCTTCCCTTCGCCTTCAGGGATGCCGTCTGGGTGCACTCGGTCGCCGCGATGCTCTTCGTAGGAATCGTCATCGGACTCCTCTTCGCCATCTGGCACTCAAACGCCCCCCAACCGCTGCAACTGGGCGTGCGCCGTCTCGTATTCATCTCGTTGGCCCAGGCGGCCATTGGTGTCTCGCAGTACCTGACGCACGTGCCACCCGTCCTGGTCGAATTGCACGTCGCCGGCGCGGTGTCGCTCACCATTGGCGTCACCCAGTTCCACCTTCGCCAGAGCGCTCACGACCGCGAGCCCGGCACAAGAAGGGCGACCACACCGGCCCCGGCACTGGCCGACGTGGTCGCGAAGGTCTAGCCTTTAGTCGTCCCCCCACCAGTGTGGCAAACTAGACGACACGAGCCGCACGAGCCCGGCTCGGAAAGTGGGAGTTCTATGGGGTTGTACTCGTTCCTCGCGGCACTCGTGCCGCTCAATAACTACGGCCACTACATCCACTGGCACTGGCTGTACGTCAGTTACGCGAACTTCATCGTGATCTGCCTCATGATTGTCACCTTCGTAGCCGCCCTCCTGCTGCCCTTCCCGGGCCGCAACCGCCGAAAGGAGAACCGGTGAGCACGACCGAAATCGAACGGCAGTGGACGACCCGCCTGCGCCACCGCGCCGCGGGTAAGTTACCCCCGGAGAAACTGCTTCCCGACACCCAGCCGAGTTACGTCTCGTCGTGGATCTACGTGTTCGGCGTGGCTACTCTCTCGTCGCTGATCCTGGTGATCGCGACCGGCTGTCTGCTGGCTCTCCGTGGCCCCTCGTGGTGGCACGGCTCGTACATCGGCCACTTCGTGAACTCACTGCACCTGTGGAGCGTAGAGGTCTTCTTCTTCGCGATGGTCGTGCACCTGTGGGGTAAGTTCTTCATGGGGGCGTGGCGCGGAGGTCGCACGGCGACCTGGATGACCGGTGTGGTCACCTTCCTCGCCTCACTGCTCACGGCCTTCACCGGCTACGTGTCCCAGAGCAACTTCGACTCGCAGTGGATCTCGACCCAGGCGAAGGATGGCATCAACGCCACCGGCGGCGGGGCCTACTTCAACGTGCTCAACATGGGCCAGATGTTGATGTGGCACATTGTGCTCCTTCCGCTGGTTGCCATCATCCTGACCACCCTTCACGTGATCCTGGTCCGCGTCAAGGGTGTCGTGCCGCCGTACGACGACAACGCCGCGGCGACCGTCACCACCGAAGGAGCAACCAAGTGAGCACCAAGAAATTTCGGCCCGACGTCGACGCCCCCGAGTACAAGGGCGGCTACAGCCCCTACGACATCATCAAGGAAGGCACCATCGCGATCGTGGTGGTCGGCATCCTGGTGGTGTTGCTGGCTGTGGTGTTCGGATCTCCCGACGAGCCCGCGGTGACCCTCAAGAGGTGGTCCAACGCCGCGCCGATCGACTTCGCCACCACCGCGCTGAGTGAGCTCAACGGCACGTCGATCTCGGCCTCCTACGGGGCGCCCTACAACCACAACGGCCCCGGCCAGAAGTTGGGGCCGCTCGGCCTGGCCCGGTGGGTAGGGGTGCGAATTCCGATCAATTCGGCCGACGACTTCGTCATCGACCCGTTGCAGTCCCTCCCCAACGACCCCGCGCTCAAGACCGGCCTCTCGCAGTGGACCCACGCGTCGAGTAGTACCCGATCGAGTTGGGTCGCCAACTACACCAAGGCCGCGGGCCACATGACCTTCACCAACGGGAATGTCGTCGTGCCCGCCACCCACGCGGGACCGGTGCCGCTGATGATCAACGACCTAACGCACATGGCCCGTACTGGCGCTCTGGACACGGCACTGCTCTCGGGCAATGGCTTCTACACCACCGACTACACCAAGCCCCTGCTCTTCATCGCCGACGGCTCGTACCTGGGGACCCTGGCCCAGAAGCAGCACATGCTCGGCAACCAGTGGGGCATGATGAACGAGACGGGTAGCTACCCGGGCCAGCCGTGGTTGTGGCTCTACACCTTCTGGTACCAGGTGCCCCCCATGAACTCGTCCTCCAACGGCGACATTGAGGTCTTCGCGATCATGATCGTCCTCACCCTGGTGCTGTTCTTCCTGCCGCTGATTCCGGGGCTTCGGGCGATTCCGCGCAAGGTGAAGCTCTATCGAGTGATCTGGCGAGAGCACTACCAAAGCGTCTAGGCACGCACCCCACGAAACACGAAACACGACGCCCCCACCCGTTTGCCGGGTGGGGGCGTCACCATTCCCGGTCGGCATCCCCGTCCTCGTGACCCTCAGCCACGGTACGATAGAGCAACGTGTCGCGGCATTAGCCGCGGTGACAGGAGGTCAGCGTGACCGATCGATCCAGTGACGACCACGAGGCTGAGACCGGGGCCGAGCCCACGCCCGACGAGCGTCTCGCGGACCAGGAGTTCCCACGCACCATCGCCGATCCGCTCGACGAGTTCGCGCCGGGCGTCGCCACCTTTGGGTCGGGCCGCGTCGTCGACGATCTCTCCGTGCGAGAGACCACCGACGAGGACCTCAGCGAGGAGATAAACGCGCGCGACAGCGTCGGCGACGTCACCGACGACCTCCTCGATCCTCGCAACCCCCGCCACGCCCAATGGCTGAAGGACCACGGCGACGCGCCGTGATAGTGCGTCACGACGAGGTCCGTCGTGACGCGCGACGACTCTTCAGTGGAGACGATGGGGATCGAACCCACGACCTCAGGCTTGCAAAGCCCGCGCTCTACCAACTGAGCTACATCCCCGCAACCGCCATTTTACCAGTGACTCACACGGGTGCCACGCCGTCACGCCTACTGTCCGCCCGATTCCGTCGAAGAACCCGACGAGATCGACGCCAGTCGTCCTCGTTGCGCTCCCGATAAGCGTCGGCGAACGCCGCGATCGCCGTCGCGAATCGCTCTCCCTCGCCGAGATACCCCGCGATCAGGTCGCCCGCCCCGGCGCGCGCGTGCGCGCGAGCCACAACGGCAACGCACGCGCGAGCGTAGGCGTCCAGACTCCGGCGGTCCAGGCGCGCCAGGTCCACCGCCGTGCGGTGCGGGTCTAGACGACGAACGTAGAAACTGCGATCCGTTCCTCGAACCGGCGCGTCGTACCAGCCGAGGAGCTCGTCGGGCACGGACTCCAGAAGCCGCTGACCACTCGCCACTCGCTCACCCGCGTGGCGACGCTCCTCGCCGCCGCGCGCCGACGCCACCGACGACGTCACGGCCTCGCGAACCCGCAGCACGAGCGGATCGTGGGCGTCGCGTCCGAGCAGCAGCACGACGTAGTTCTCACGACCCACCGACGCAATACCCGCCGCCTCACGCGCCACCTCGACGGGCGTGAACTGCGCGAGCAGTGCGCGCCCGTCGTCACCGAGTGACGCGGCGTAGCGTGAGACCACCCGCGCCAACGTCACGCGAGCCTCGTCGTCGTTCAGGCGCGCCACGCTCGGTGAATCCAGCCTGATCCGGAGCTCTCCTCGGTGATTCTCCCGCAGTGACCCGTACGGGAGCGCGCGACGCCTCACCGGACCCGTCACGTGGTCGACGCGACGCTGCCCCGACTCACTGAACGCGCGGAGCAGCCGGCCGCCGAGAGATCGCGCGTCGAGCTCCGTGTGCCACGCCACCATCCGGGGTCGTTGCGACAAGTGAGTCATCACCCGCTGGTACTCGCGCGCCGTCGCGAACGCCAGGCGGTCCTGGACCGCGCTGGGGTACCCGAGGTAGTCCGCCACCACCACGAGCGACGCGGCCAGACGCTTTACGTCCCACTCGAAGGGCCCGCGCGCCGTCTCGTCGAATTCCACGAGGTCGAGAATGCGTCGGCCCCGAGGCGTCGTGACCAGACCAAAGTTCTCGAGGTGCGCGTCGCCGCAGAGCTGCACCTCGATGTCGGTACTCACCCCTCGCGCCAGGTCACCGTACATTCGAGCAGCGCTGCCGCGCAGAAAAGTAATCGGACTGGAAACCAGTCGTCGGTGGCGCAGGGGAACGAGGCTCTCAATGCGCCCCTTGTCGTCCTCGCGACCCGACAGTGGCGTCTCGTTGTCCGGTCGCGGGGCCAGTTGAGCCAGGGCGCGGCGCGGCACCCGATCTCGCTGCGCGCGCCCCTCGCGACGTCGCTGCGTCGGCGTCGAACCGTTCGACCACCTCACGCGACTGACGCTCCTCGAAGTGATCGTCCGCGACGCCAACGCGGACCCACCCGCAACACCAGCACCAGGACGAGGACGAGATCGTTGACGAGTATCACCGCGGGAAAGAGCACCGCGGCCGTCGTCACGTGGTGGACCGCGAGCAGCGTGAGAGCGGTATTGGCGACGCCCGAGAGAAACACCACCCAGGACTCGCTTGAGGGCTCCACCCAGGACTTGCGCAGCGTTGGCAGTCCCGCCACCTGATCGGCGACCACGAACGCGACCAGCGCGACAGTGGGCTCGTGCACCAACAGCCAGAAGGCGATACCGAGTAGCGAGATCCCACCGCACACCAGATCAAAGGGTGTGATCGCCCACGCCGCCGCCCCGTTGGCGAAACTCGCCGCGAACACGAGCAGTGGAACCAGACCAAACATCAACGTCATCAGGGACACCAACCCCACGTGCTGCTGCACCTCCACCACGAAGGCCAACACGCCCTCAACGCCCCAGAGCCCCCACGTCACCCGATGGGGTGCGGTAACGCCACGCAGAGTGTCACGGATGTATCCCGCGGCGCCCAGCAGCGACAGGGCCGCCGCCACAATGACGAAGTGGGAGTTGATCACCCCTCTAGTCTGCCCGTCACGGCACCGTCGCGTTCGCGACCTCCCGTTCGCGTTAACCTGCCAGGTCGTGGACGCGCAGCACTTCCTCGGCCTCGAGCGCCGCGACGAGCGTACGTGGCGCTTGACGGTGACCGATCGACTCATCACCCCCGGCCAGTTCCTCTTCGGTGGCTGCGGCTTGGCCGCGGGACTGATCGCCCTCGAACAAGCCAGTGGCCGTCCTACGGTGTGGGCCACCGCTCAGTATCTGTCCTACGCGCCACGCGGCGCCGACGTCGTCGTGACCACCGATCTCGCGGTCACTGGTGGCCACGTCACGCAGGCGCGCGCCGTCGCCACCGTCGACTCACGCGAGATCCTGACGGTCAACGCCGCGCTAGGTACGGGAACCTTGAGCGCCGCAGAACCCTGGACGACCATGCCGGACGTACCGGAACCGGAGCAGTGTCCCCCGCGTCTGATGCCCCCGGGACTCGGTACGTCGATCTTCGAGCACGTAGAGAGCCGCGTCGCCCTCGGACGAACCTTCGCCGAACTTGACGGGTCCACTGGTGATCCCCACTCCGCCATCTGGGCCCGGGTACCGGGACACTTCGACCCGTCCGCGGCAACCCTCGCCATCTTCGGTGACTACGTATCGGGTGGAGTGAGCCAGCCGCTTGGCCGACGCACGATGGGGCGCAGCCTCGACAACACAATTCGCATCGCCACATTGGAACCAACAGAGTGGGTGCTGTGCGATATCCACATGCACGCCCTGTCGGGCGGGTTCGCCCACGGAACGGCTTTCCTGTGGAGCCCCCAAGGAACGCTTCTGGCCACCGCGAGCCAGTCGATCGCGGCCCGTCTCTGGGAGCAGCCCGCCCAGCCGGACAGTGCGCCAGCTGATGTAGATTAGAAACCCTTGGGGCTATAGCTCAGTCGGTTAGAGCGCGTCACTGATAATGACGAGGTCGTAAGTTCGATTCTTACTAGCCCCACCAAGAGGGATTCGATTAAAGGTCCCTCAACCGTTCGGACAAACGTGTGGACAAAGACGCACGCGGCGGCCGCGGACCTGCTCGGACGATTTCGCAGTGGCCAGCTACCGGCCAAACCGCGACAGCTCAGGGATCACGGGTGATCGCACGGACATCAACCTCCGCGCACGCCTCATCTCTCTCTTCCCACAGGATCAACCAGTCTCCCTCGTGGTGAATGACCGCGATGCCCCAGCAGCCGATGTTCTGAAACCGCCGCCGCCGGCATCGGGCATCCAGCGGATCAGCCTCGAGCATGTCGAGAGTGGAGTTGATGCGCCCAAGGAGGTCGTGTCGGCTGGGGGTCTCCTCTAGTTCATCCAGGAGGTCGTTGGCCTGGTCGGAGAAGTAGAGAATCGCCACGAAGAGCGGCGCGACTCAACTGCGGGGAGAGCCAGATCGGTCCCGGCGCTTCAGCGTCTCCGGGTGCTGGCGGCTCTGTTCGATCGCGGCCATAAGACTTGCGTCTTGAAGGAGCTTTTTCTCCGTCTCCGTGATTACTGTGGCGGGCTCCAGCACGATGACTCCGCCCGGCTCGGCGTGGGCGATGTACTGATCTGCCGTGGCGAGGGCCCCGAGAGACACTCGTCCCCGCTGCTGGTTGGTGACCAGAATGGGCTGTGTCATGACATCCACTGTATCGGCTGGGCCAAGCCCGTGCAAGGGTTCTGCCCGCCACTAGGTATGTCAGTCCTCTCGTAGTGAGAAAGGGGCAGTTCCCTGGTGATGAAATGGCTCGCCCTGGTGAAGGAGTTGAATTTGGCACTGAGCTAACAGCCCGTGATTAGGTACCACGTTCTTTGTCCGAATCCCCCACCAAGAGACGAGTACAGAAGTCCGGCGATGTGATGACGAAAGTCCGGACCGGCGGCAATGAGAATTCATTTGCCCGGGGAATTGGTGAGTTAGAGCATCGAGGCGTGATCTCACGTAGATGCTGACGGCGTTCTGAGCGCAACGAAGCCTACCGGGCCGTGTCAGGTCAGGGCGAGGCAGATAGGTCTCAGTCAGCGAACTCGGTCAGGTTCGTGCTACGTACAGCATCTTGTCCTGGTAGGCCTCGTCGTGCGTGAGTCGGGTGAGGTTGTGCGTGTACGGCCGACCACGCCGACACTCGGTGGGGGCATCAGCGGGGCGTCGGGCGTCGAACGCGAGAGCCAGACAACGGTTCGCCGTCGCGAGCGCGAAGGCGACCATCAAACCCGTCTTGATGAGTTCCTACACGCGCACCTTGCCGTGGTACAGACCAGCCGCCGCGTCGCTCTTGAGGCCACCGACGTGCGGATCGACGCTGCTGCCACGGCGCCCGTAGTTGTCGAACCACTCCTTCGACCCGTAGAGGTTGCGCTGGCAAAGTGGCAACTCACACGCCTCGAACATGCAGTACCGCGATACGCACACCGTGCCGGGCACCACCGTCTTTGGAGGAGTCGCGGCCGGCAGCAGACCGACGCCCTGGGCACCGAACGGCGCCTGCAATGGGCAGAGAAGTTTGTCGGCCGCTCCCGGACACGGGAAAGACCAGGTTCCCGTTGGCCAAGCGCTGACCGTGCGGCACGAGCGCGTAGATGGACCGCGCCTCGATGCGAGCCTGGTACTCGGCCATCTCCTGCGGTCATGGCGCGTAGGTGGTGACACCTTTCCCGCGCCGCGGCGCAATGGTGCGAAGTGCCTTCGGGACAGACGGCGAGAACGGCTGAGTGTCGATGATGACGGCACCGAGAATGGTGCCCGATACCCCGACGTGGTTCTCCTTGAGGTCGAAGACCAGCTCGTCGCCTAACTCACGCACCGGGCCGAGGAATGATTCGGCCCAGGTCAGAGTCTCCGAAATACCTGGACCGAGTCAGATAAAGAACCGATCGGCACCATCTTCGGTCTTAGGCTGACCACATGCTTGCCTACGTATCAGTCAAGGGCCAGTTCCTTCAAGACGCTCCCGAAATCGAGGAGATGGTCAGAGCAAAGGTCGAAGAGCGCCTCGGAATTCGAATATCACGTGAGAGTTCCGAGTACCAGTCGTGGCGCAATTCTCTCGGTAATGCCATGTACCACGTCATGAACTCGCCCGACATACCAAATGACGCCGGTGTAGCAATCGAATATCGACTTCATGGTCGAGGTCAACGAATTGACTTCATGGTATCGGGCCACGATGAGAACGGTATCGCGCAATTACTCCTTGTTGAACTCAAACAGTGGCAGGAGGTCGAATTCTCGCCCCTAGATGACCACGTGCGTACGTATCTACACGGTGGATTGGTCAACGTCAGCCACCCGAGTTACCAGGTCTGGTCGTATGGTCGTTTGCTGCACGACTTCTATGAGTACGTCGTAAGCGACCCAGTGGTCGTAAGTCCCAGCGCCTACTTACACAACTGCCACGTAGCCACCGTGATCAAGTCGGGTCGCTACTCCGATCTCCTTGCCAAGGCACCAGTCTTCCTGGCCAACGAACACCGAGAACTGCAGCACATGATTGCGTCAACGGTTCGAAGTGGAGACTCCGGCAACGTGATTCGCCGTGTTGAAAGCAGTCCCGTTCAGGTCTCGAAGCAACTGGTGGACGCTCTTGAGTCAATGCTCCGAGGCAACGAAGAGTTCGTTCTCATTGACGACCAGAAGACGGCTTTCGAATCTATCCGTGATGCAATTCGCAATGTACCTGACAAAGGCAAGGGCGTCATGCTGGTCAAGGGTGGCCCGGGTACCGGTAAGTCAGTCATCGCAATCAACGCCCTCGTCGACCTGCTTGCCCAAAACCTGAATGTCCGCTACGTCACGAAGAACGCCGCCCCTCGTGCTGTCTATCAGTCAAAACTCAAAGGAAGACGTCTCGATGTCGCGACCAACAACCTCTTTGTGAGTTCGGATACCTTTCACGACGTTGCGACCGATGCATTTGATGTCCTGTTGGTCGACGAGGCTCACCGACTGGTGGAGAAGTCAGGCTTCTATCGCAATCTTGGCGAGAACCAGATTGCCGAAGTCATCAATGCGGCCAAGGTGAACGTGTTCTTTGCTGACGAGAGTCAACTGGTGACGTGGCGCGACATTGGCACGCTTGAGAACATCCGTGCCGCATCTCGTGACGCCGGTATTCCGATGAAGGAATTCGAGTTGACGTCGCAGTTCCGGTGTGCGGGGTCAACAGAGTATCTGGGGTGGCTCGACCACACGCTCGGCCTTGGTGGGGACGAGAAGGCAAGTCTGCGCAATTCCGAATTTGAACTGCGCCAGTTCAGTGACCCTTCTGAGATGCGTGACTACATTGTTGAGAAGAACCGACTGAACAACAAGTCTCGACTCCTCGCGGGCTACTGCTGGGATTGGGTGAGCAAAAAGGATCCTTCGCTATTCGACATCGAGTTCCCCGAGTCACATTTCTCTATGAAGTGGAATTTGACCGACGACGGTTCCGCATGGATGATCTCCCCAACATCCATCAACGAAGTGGGCTGCATTCACACCTGCCAGGGGCTGGAGGGTGACTTTATCGGCGTCATTATTGGCGATGACCTCGAAGTGGTTGATGGAGTACTCCGCGGCAATCCATTCAAGCGCTCGAAAGGTGATCAATCTCTTCGAGGCTTCAAGGCCGCCTTCAAAGTCGATCCGGAGTCTGCAACTGCCCGAGCCGACGTCTTGATTCGTAACACCTATCGCACTCTCTTAACCCGTGGCATGCTCGGCACCGCCATCTACTGCACGAACATCGAAGTTCGTGAATTTCTCAACGTGAGGATGATGGAATAGCGAAAGATCTGGTGCGCCGGTGTAAGCCAGCACGAGAAGGAGATGAGAACGCTCTCCATCAAAGGGGTAGCGTCCCATGGTGGGCCCGAGTCATGTGCCGTCGTCCGCAAGGGCGCCGGTGAAGCGTTGACAGGGGTACGCGTAGGCCGGGCTATTGAGCAGCGTACGAATCTCACTTCGGGGTGCCGACGATCACACCACGCTGAAGCCCGAAGCTCCGACAATTTGGCCACCCTCTAGTTCGTCTCGGCATCGTGCGACTACGGGGTCCTCACTCGACTCGCTGACGTGTTGGTGTCGCAGACCTTGCTGCCTACGATGTGCCACCAACCCCCACACGAGCAACCTCTCGTCCACGGCGTCAGTGTCCATTGCGCATCGTTGACATGAACGCTCCGATATCCCGCGAGTGTGTGCTTGCCTTGTGTCTCGGTCACCGCCGCATCAGACTGTTAGTCTTTGGCGACGCGCTTTCGCCTCTGTTGACCGCAAACGGCTTCGTAGTGTCGCCTCTCTTCTTACTCTCGTCCAATGTGGAGTAGTCGTAACTGCTACGACGTTTGATGACCCGTTGAGTACGGACACTGGTATCCAGTGGCGAAGCGCGGAACCCATGAGCGACGGTGCAGGTGCGCCCTTCATCAATGGCCCGGTGTCGCCCACGACGGTGAACGCACGCGGCAAACATCTGCCCGCTATCGCACGGCACTGCCGCAACTTCACGGAAGCGACCAGGGGGCTTTCGCGAGAGGTGCCGCGCGAAAGACAGTCTCAGCCTACGTCTCAACGGTCGATCACGCGGCTGTCTCTGCGTGACAGGCAAGTTCACTCTTCCGCGTGAACTGTCCCCACAACCAAACTCGATTACACGCTCGGCGCGCATCCATACCCCGAGTCACCGCGAAACCCCAACTATCGTGAGAACCGCGTAGCGCTACTTGCGCACGACAGACTCCACCGTCTGAGCCAGAATCGCCTGTCCACCGACGCTCGGGTGGACCCCGCAACCCGTCATGGTGGTGCCCGTGTACAACTGCGTGAGTAGGCCGGCGTTACACGTGTTACCCGCGGAGTACTGGGCCGCCTGGCTGAAGGCGGCGTAGCCATTAGCGATCTCCACGTTGAATCCAGCACCGCCCTGGTCCATGGCTTGATTGATCGCTTGACTGCCGGCCGACGCCAACACGTTGGAGTAGTCCGTCGAGTAGTAGTTGACGAGAACGATCTGACCCTTGAAGTGGGCGGTGACCCGCAGTCCGTGCAGGATGGTGGCCACGTTCTTCTTGACCGTTGCGAGCACGGGTCCCAACTCCGTCGGGGATGTGCACTGGTCCGTCGTGACCGCCTGGCAGATGAAGCCATCATTGGCCCCGATCATCAGCGTGATCAAGCTGGTTCGCGGGTGCGCCTTCAAATACTGCAAGGCGTAGGCCATCTGGCTGCCCGTGTACGACACGTGCAGCGGGTAGAGCGATCGGTACCCCCCCGCCGCGAATGCTCCCGTCGCACTGAGGTGATTCTCGCAGCCATTGCTCTGCGCGCTGGTATTGAGAAAGCTCGACGAGGTCTCACCCGGGCACGAGGCGTTCGCCAAGTGCAGGCCGAGGGCGGAGGCCACGTCCTCGGGGAAGCCCACGAAGTTGGCGGCCGAACTGTAGACAGGGGCGGGCACCGTCGTCGATTCGCGATAGCCGAAGGAAACCGAGTCACCGAGTGCCAAGTAGTCGCTACCCGGCGTGACACGCGCGATGTCGGGGAAGTGTCGAGCCATGGGCGCGCTCGACGCGCCGGCCGAAGCACTCACGAGCCCTATCGACATCACGATCACCGCGCTCGCACGACGAGCAATCGACCAGATTCGAATATTCATGATTTCCCCCCTGCTACTCACCGCTTCGTCGGCGTCGCGCACAACGTCCTCACGAGGGTCTATCACGCCACCGGACTGGGCGGGCAGCGGCCCGCGGCGTGAGAGCCATATCCAGGCGATGGACATCGCGATCGTACGGCGCAACCGTCTGCGTCGCGAGGGGAAGCCTCCTCCCCCGTTGATGGCCCAACCGGTCAGGAAACTCCGGGACGTGGGACTCTCGGTCAATCTGACCGGCCCGGTGCTGACGGTCCCGCTGCCGCTTCTACGACACTCCTACGTGATCGCCTTACGCGCGAGTGGACCGCGAAATCCTGCTCAAGGAGATCGGCGAGTTCCACGCCTTCTCCTGCTCCGCCGACGGTGACCCCCAGGACGTGACTCGGCCGCGGACGCCACCTCGACAGCCAACGCGCAGTCCGCGTGTTGCGCGCGACCGGTCTTCACGACAGCTGCTTGCACCGCAAGCACGGCCGCCGCGCGAACCTACCAGCCACTGCGACTTCGTGAAGCCCCGGTTCGTCGCACGCGAGCGACATCGCCTCTGGGTGTCCGACATCAACGAACATCGCACCACGCACGACCGAGTGTTCTGCGGCGCGATGTTCGACGTAGTCAGTCGGCGCATCGTCGGCGGAAGACGGTAACCACATCAACACTCAGCGTGTGGTCGCCGCCGTGCCGATGGCCATCCAGGAACGCCAATCGGGCTCCGGCGTCGATCACGCCGACTGAGATCCGCACTGCACCCACCGGCCTTCGGACATCTCCTCCATGGGGCAGACCGCTACGAGTTCGCCGGACCTTCAGAAAACCTGGTCAGACTCGTTTCACGGAAGCCCAGCGACCACCAACAAATCGGCGCTGGTGACGATGGGCGCATTTCGTAGGGAGCACCGTCGAGACGCCTGGGTTCTACATCGAATGTCAGTGTTGTGCCGGTCACGAAAAACCTCTTCTCATAAGGTTTTTCGGCATTATGGGAATCTCTCACTAGGAAGAATTTGGACAAGGATCCCCAACCATTTGAAGTAGGGCTTGAACAATTGTTTTTCCTAGTAAGGAGGAAGAACTGGATCTATCAAGTAGTCGAGCCGCGACGATATTCCGCGGGCCACCCCAAATGAACGTGAGGGGTGTGCGACGTCGTCATCCCCATGATCCAGCTAAGTCCTGAGTCCTGAGCCCTGGGCCAGTTCACGATGCTCAGATTCGGCCCGCGATGGGCCCAACCACGTCGATCCCAAACCCCCTCACGACTGATTATCGTGATTCGGTCCCTTTCCATGACCAAATCCTCCGGGTCCTCCGGGTCCTCCTGGTCCTCCTGGTACGACGGGCGCCGATGGGGTCACGGTCACACTTGGCGGAGAGAGCCCGAGAGAAGTCGCTAATACCGCCAGTTGGTGCTGCAGCAGCGCGCCCTCACTCACCGTGATGACACCACTCTGAACCCCCGTGACAATGTCGGTCATCGCGGACTGAAGTTCACTCTGCGCCGACGCGGTATTGGCGAGCCCCTCATCGGCCAACGCGGCTCCCGCCGCGTTGGTGATGGCGAGGGCGCTGGACGACGTGATGGCTCCCGCAGTTTGCCCCGCGGCCGCGTCACGAACCAACTTCGTGAGAGCCTGCGCACCCGGAGAGACGACGGTCGTCGTCGTCGCGGCGTCACGTGATGTCGTGGACGACACGCCCGTCGTCGTCGGTGCGGGTGAACCCTGCAGGAGCGTCAATGCGAGCGCGATCACCAGGGCCACGGCGAGCGCCACCGTCGGCACGATCCACCGTCGAAAACGCCCGTGAAATCCCCTGTGCTTCACGAAGGGCGCACTCCTCGAGGATCCAGGTTGCTCGCTCGACGCGCGTCCGGCAGAGCCGGATGCACCACTCACCCGTGTCAGGTCAGCGTCCACGGGCGCACCGGCCACCACGCCGGGCATGAGAACGGTCTCGTCGTTGGTTGACGACCCCGCAATCAACATGGTCGCCTCGGAGTCCATCGGAATCCACGCGGTGTCGAATGTCGGCCCGGAAAGCAGTGAGGCCACTTCCGGACCGCTGGGTCGTAGTCCGGGATCGGGATCGAGCATTCCACGAAGAACGAGTCGCCACGGCGTCGGCAGACTCGGAGGCACCGCGAGCGGTCGCGCCATGCGGCGGGCCATAATCTCACTCGGCGAGCCCTCGTAGACTCGCCGCCCCGTCAAGCACTCCAGCAATACAACGCCAAGCGACCAGATGTCCGCGGCGGGGCCGACCTGGTGGTCGTCGAGTTGCTCGGGCGCCATGTACGACACCGTGCCCATCGTCGAGCCCTCCATGGTCATCGTGGTCGCGTCGTGCAACTGCGCGATGCCGAAATCGCTCAGCCACGCCTGACCGTCAGCGCTGAGCAGAATGTTGGATGGCTTCAGATCACGGTGCACGATGCCAGACTGGTGAATGTAACCCAGAGTATCGCCCAGACGCGACCCCAACGCCGCGGTTGTTACCGGCGCTAGCGGTCCACGTCGTAGGCGCTGGGCCAACGTCTCACCCTCGACGAGTTCCATGACGAGGAAAGCCTGATCACCGTCAACGCCAGTGTCGAGCAGGCCGATAAGCCCAGGAAAGGAAAGGCGCTCGAGTGCGCGAGCCTCGTGGACAAGACGGCGCGCCAACTCGGGGTCGCCCGATCGCACCCGCTTAAGCGCCACGATTCGGCCGTTGCGCTCATCGCGCGCACGATAGACATCCGACATCCCCCCGCGACCGAGCAGGTCAAGGAGCTGATACCGACCGCCAAGAACGGCGGCGTTCGCGCTCACGAGCACCCCGCAGCGAGACGCTGCCTTCGTCGAAGTACTGGGGTACGACCCGAACCGGCTCTACCCATGCTCACCACGCGAACTGCCAGCATCACGGAACGTTCACGAACCCGAAGATCGAGTGATCGACCGCCGACCCTCGACGACACGTACCCCTCGCGTCGCCCTCTCACGTGTCCTCCCGACTCGACGACCGGGATACGCCGCGTAGTGTCGCCACCCGATGGGCGGCGTCCGCGACCCGGCGCGAGGAACACCACTACGCACGACACGGCGCGCCGTCAGAAGCGACGGCGCGCCGTGCAGCACTCACGCAGAACTACGGCGCCGTCGGAGCGGTCCCGAGACTAGCGATAGACGCCTCACGGGCGCTGATTGCACCCTTCAACGCGAGCTGGAACGCCGTGCGCGCGGTCACGCGCGACGCCGATGTCGTCGACGCCTTCAGCGCGGCGTGGTACGTGGTTCGTGCGGCGGCCACGGTGCTCCTGAAGGTCTGATTAATAGCCAGCATCGACGCACCGTAGGCCTCCCTCTGTTGCGTAGCCTGCACCGACGCGCTGGCGTTACGTACCGGCGGCTTGCCCAGCGCGATCAGCGCGGTCGCCCGAGTTGTCCGCGCCGCCGCTAACGCGGCCGTGAACGCGGCCTGAGCGGCCGTGCGCTGCGCCGAGGTCGTCGCCGTCGACAATGTCGTCGTCAATGTCGTGCGGGCCGCAACCACCGCCGACGTGAAGGACCGGTTGATATTCACTTTGGCCAACGCGTACGCCTTCATCGCGGTAGCGTTACCCTTAGCCGACGCCGCACCGTGCGCGACGGTCGTGGTCGGATTACCGCTCGCGAACGCCGCGGCGGGGACACCGACTCCTACACCGACGCTCAACGCCACCACTGCGGCGACTCGGGTGATAGTAGCCTTCATGTCTGCTCCCTTTTATGGTTGTGGACTCACCCTACAGAGCATTATTGTGGAAGGGCTGTGGTGCGACTTAGCCTCCCGAAAGAGTTCTTCCCTCTCTCGAAAAAGTCAAATCCGGCGCGAAACCGACGTTGTGCGATAGCAGAAAGTATCGACCCGTCAATGGTCATTTGCGCGAGTCAACCGCCGAGCCACAGTCGCGACTAACCGATGGGTTTAGCGGCCTCGAGCTCGCGAATCTGTGATTCCAACTGGGCGACCGTCGCGGCGGCGTCGCCGTGATAGAGCGCCAGGGCGATGGTGAGCCGATTCGACACCCAGTCGTCGAGCGCGACACCGAAATGCACGATCATCGGCTTCTGGCGGTTGGACACCGACACCGTCAGACCACCCTCTCCGTGTTGTATTCCCAAGAGCTTCGCGAAGCGACACTCCGCCGTCCGGTTCGTCCCCTGATAGACAATGCGCTGGCTCGTGATCGTCAGGATCCCGGTGTCGACCGCCGTCGGCGTCGGCTCGCCCTGCACGTAGTGACCGCGGGTCTGGCCGACCCGGTAACGCACTGGTCGACCAGCGATCCGTCCGATCGGGAAGGACACGCCCTGGGAGCCGCCCTTCCACTGACCCGCGCCCTTGCGCTCCTCAACGAGGCTCACGTGGGAGATCTGGGCGACCCCCACCTCCCCTGGCGTGAGGACCAGAGCGGTGACGCCCTCCGCGCTGTGGCCGGAGGCCACCGACACGAGACCTCGCAACTCGTTTATCTGGTGGGTCCAGTCGCTCACGGCAGCCTGCGCGATGCTCGCAGCCCGCTCGCGCTCCTTCTCGTCACGGTGCTTCTCGAACACGCCACACCTCGCCTTCGTCGACGGTGAACGGGCCAATCCTACGAGGCACTCATCACGCCTGTCGAAAGAAATGGCTCTACCGCACCGCAGTGGAATCCGTCGACTGTTCGATACGATACGCCGTCATCGAGAGCGAACCCATAGTGCACCCCTCGTTGAACGTGCTCACCGTCGCGCCCCGCGCCGCCGCCAGCCCCGCCAGGTACACCAGCGGCAGAAAGTGATCCGGCGTCGGCGCGGCCCGACGGTAGTCGTCGTGACCCACGAGGTCCCCCACCGCCTCGGGATGACGAACCAGGACCTCACGGGCGTCCGCGTCGAAGCGCTGGGCCCAGTCGTAGCCCTGGTCAACCGCGTCCCACGCGATCAATCGAAGGTTGTGCACGACATTGCCCGACGCTACGATGAGCACGCCGTCGTCGAGGAGCGGAGCAAGGCGCGAACCCAGATCGAAGTGATGCGCCAGTGGTTGGCTCGCGTCGAGGGAGAGCTGCACGACGGGCACGTCCGCGTCCGGATACATGTGCACCAGCACCGACCACGTGCCGTGGTCGATCCCCCAGGTCTCGTCGTCGAGCGAGAGCAACGTCGGGTGAGCGATCTGCGCAACCTGGCGGGCTAAATCGGGCGAGCCCACCACCGGGTAGTCGACGTTGTTGAGCTCCTGGGGAAAGCCGTAGAAGTCGTGAATCACACGAGGTCGAGCCATCGACGTGACCGCCGAGGTGTTCACGTACCAGTGGGCCGAGACGGCCAGGATCGCTCGAGGTCGTTCGAAGGACTCCGCGAACCGCGACCAGCCCCGAGTGAAGCGATTCTGCTCGAGGGCGTTCATAGGGCTTCCGTGCCCGACGAAGACGGCGGGTAGGCCCATAAGCACCTCACTCTGATCAACGACGTCGTCGACGATCGACGACAACACGGCGCCAGCGTACCGGGAATAATAATAATGATGTGTCAACTACTTTTGCTACGCTGACCCTGTGGCCACGACTACACGCTGGCTGAACTCGACCCAACTCCGGGCCTGGAAGAACCTCTCTCTCATGCACGGTCATTTAGACGCGCGACTGAGCCAGGAACTAAGCAACGACGGACTGTCGTATCCGGAGTATCTCGTGCTGGCAACTCTGAGCGACGCGCCCCGCACGCGGTGCCGTCTGGTCGAACTCGCCCGCGAACTGGGGTGGGAGACGAGCCGCACCTCACACCAGGTGACGCGCATGTGTCGACGCGCCCTCGTGGCCAAGAGAAACTGCCCCACCGATCGACGCGGAGCGTTCGTCGTCTTAACCGACGAGGGTCGTCACGCGATCGCGGCAGCGGCGCCCCATCACGTCGACCTGGTGCGCTACCTCGTCATCGACGCCTGCACGCCCGAGCAACTCCAGACTCTGGACGCCGTGTCGCGCGCGATACTGGGCCGCCTGCGCGACGAGCCGTCACGCGCCGGCACCACTCGTCCCTGCGACCAGTAGTTGCGTATGAGTACTCGCGACGCGCGTGCACACGCTCGTGCGCAGCGGGCGAACGGTCGTGCCCACGAAACCCGCAACGCTAATCCGCACGCCCACGATCGAACGTGCACCACAGCGCGCGGCGGGATAGTTTCCGGTCTCGGCGACACCAAAGCCGGCGCTGACGGACTGTCGCAGTCCCACTACGAGGTGACGCGGCATCTGCCCCACGCTCGCGTTCGTGGCGGGCGGACCTACGGGCCGCCTCCCGACACCCACGGGTTGCACGCTCGGTACTCCCCATATCGCGCAACGGGCACCCTCGTTAGTGAACACGATCGGGTAGTAGATGGTTCCCGCCGCGCCGTTCGCTCGACCGATCGACACCCTCAACTGCGCCGACGTGCACCTAGCCACCGGCGACGCGCCGGCACCACTCGTCCCCGCGGACATCACCGTCGCCAGAGCCAGCACGATCAGCATCGACAGCACGACCACCAACGCGCCGCGCACGCGACGTACCCCCACACTCGTCTCTCGGCGCATCCTCACTCCCTCCCCCCGTCCTCGTCAACCCTCTCGAAGACCCCGCGCTTGGGGACCCCCGCACGGACCCGCGGGGGTCCTCCAGGGAGTGCGTTAGCGTTGGAGAGCAACGACGAGGATCCGATAGTGGCACGACACCAAACCACCCTAACGAGGCGCGAGCGCGACGAGGTGCCCGTCGTCCACTCCTGGTTCGTTCGCACCGCGATCAACCCCCTACTGAATCAGAACCCACGCGGCCCACGCCACCACCTCGGCGCGCCGAGCGGAGCGTCGTGACGACGTCGCTACACGACGCGCACCGAGCGACAGCCGCGGGTCTACTGCGCGAGATTGGCCACGACGTCGTTGCTCGCGACATCGATGACGAACTCCTCGATGAGTTCATCACCGTTCTACGCCCACTGCGCGACGCCTTGGCAGCTCGTCCCGTGCGCGAGCGAGTGATCCCCGACGCACTCGCACACTTCTCCCTCTCCCTCCCGTCACGCGACGATCCCCGTCGCCACCTCTTCGCGGACTCGGTGGTCGCGGGCGAGGCGAACCCTCACGGCCTCGCGGCCGAGATCTGGCGGGAAGACGACACCGTGGTGTCGCGCGCCACACTAGGACGCGCGTTTGAGGGTGCTCCGGGACGGGCCCACGGCGGCGTCGTGGCCGCCCTGCTCGACGAGACGATGGGCATGGTCATGGGCCTGCACGGCGCGTTGGGCTTCACGGCGCGACTCGAGGTCACCTACCGCCAGCCGGTTCCCGTAGGGGTCGACGTGGTCGTCCACGCCTGGCTCGCGGACCGAAACGAACGCAAGTGCACCATCCGTGCGACGCTCACGCACCGTGAGTCGGTTCTCGTCGAGGCGACCGCGCTCTTCATCGCCGTTGATCCGACGCGGTTCCTTGCGAGCCTGCGCGAGACGTAGACCAAAACGGTGACCGGGTTCGGAACGCGACGATTCGCCACGGCCAAGGTCGCCCGGGTGGATGGTACCTTCTGGGCACTCAAACTCCTCAGTACGGCCATGGGCGAAGCGACATCCGACTTCCTGGTCCACCGGTTCGTCCCCCAGTTGGCCGTCCTGGCGGGTTTCGTCGTCTTCATCACGGCCCTGTGGTTCCAGTGGCGCTCCGAGCGCTACTCGACGGTGCGCTACTGGTTCACGGTGGCCATGGTGAGCGTCTTCGGCACCATGTGCGCCGACGTCGTCCACGTCGCCCTCCACGTCCCCTACGTGGTCTCGGCCGTCACCTTCCTCGTGACGCTGGCGCTCCTCTTCGTCGCGTGGTACGCGATCGAGGGAACGGTCTCGATTCACACGATCCGTACTCCTCGCCGCGAGTTGTTCTACTGGGCGGGAGTCACCGTGACCTTCGCCTTCGGCACGGCCCTGGGCGACCTCACCGCGAGCACTCTCGCTCTGGGCTACGGAACGTCCGCGCTGCTCTTCGCGTTGATCCTCACGGCGGTGGCGCTGCTGCGACGCGTGTCGCGACACGACGTCCTTACCTTCTGGGTGGCCTACATCCTGACGCGTCCGCTAGGCGCGTCGGTGGCCGACTGGCTGGGCGTCTCACGAGCGCGGGGAGGACTCAATTGGGGACCCGGCTCGGTGGGCCTCGCCTTGAGTGTCGCGATGGCGCTCGGCATCGTCGCCGTCGCGAATCGCGCGGCGTCACGCCGCTCGGTCACGTCTCTAGGCTGACGGCGTGCCCGCCGTGACCGTCGACAACCTGCTGGCCCTACCGCGACTGGCGGCGCCCGCGCTCGACGCTCGACCGCGTCGCGTCGCGTCGATCACCACCGCTCCACACGGGCTCGAGGGCGAAGGCTTTCCCGTGCGACGCGCCTTCGCCGGGGTCGACCTCGCTCTCCTCGACCCCTTCGTCCACATGGACCAGATGGGTGAAGTCGACTACGGTCCCGGCGAGCCCAAGGGAACACCCTGGCACCCGCACCGCGGGTTCGAAACCGTGACCTACATGATCGACGGCACCTTCGTGCACCAGGACTCCATCGGCGGCGGCGGCGTCATCGAGAACGGGGCGACCCAGTGGATGACGGCCGGTTCGGGAATCTTGCACATCGAGCGCCCCCCGGACTCCCTGATCACGACGGGTGGTCTCTTCCACGGCGTACAGCTCTGGGTGAACCTGCCGTCACACCTCAAGATGACCGATCCGCGCTACCAGGACATCGAGTCGACGGCGGTGCTGCTCGCCACCAACGACCAGGGTGACGCTCTGCTTCGCGTCATCGCGGGAACCCTCGGCGGGGCCACGGGGCCAGGTTCGACCCACACGCCGATCACGATCGTGCACGCGACGCTGCAACCATCAAGCCGAGTTGCCCTCTCCTGGCCGACCACCTACAACGCCCTGACCTACGCCCTAGCGGGCCACGGCGCCGTAGGTCCCGAGCGGGCCGCCCTCGGTGCGGGCCAGCTCGCCGTGCACGTCGACGGCGACTACCTCCTCCTCGAGTCCGACGCCGCAAACCCGTTCGAGGTACTCCTGCTCGGCGGTCAACCAATTCGCGAACCCGTCGCCGCCTACGGTCCCTTCGTGATGAACACGCGCGCCGAACTGCAACAGGCCTTCGACGACTACCAGGCGGGCCGCCTCGGTCAGATCCCGGCCGGGCACATCTAGTCGCTCGCGTCCGACGGCTCTCGGTGCAGTAGGAAGGTCCCCGTGGCCCGACTCATCATCCGTCCCGACTCGTCGACGATGGTCCCCTCGGCGTAGGCGACCTGACGCGTCACGCGCACCACTTCGCCGCGCACGTCGTAGTGCTCCCCCCGACTCGCGGGACGCATGAGTTCGGTCGCGATCTCCACGGTCGCCGCGGTGCGATCGCGACCGCTGAGCGCGGCGTTGATCGCGAAGTTCATCACCGCGTCGAGCAGGATGGTGTGCACACCCGCCTGGACCACGCCGTGAGGGTTTGCCGCCAACTCGCGAGGCACGAAGCGCGCGTGAGCCCACCCCAAGTCCTCACCGTCCACGCCGTACTCGTCAAAGTTCCCCCCCAGGGCGTCAATGATGGCCATCCCGCCATCACCCAGCCACCGATCAAGGTTCTTGCGTCCGCTCACCCCCGTGACGCTACCGCGACCCCGGCCTAGGATGCGCCTAGAACCACGCGACAGAGGGGAACCCATGACCAGCGCAGTCATCGTCGACGCCGTACGGACACCGGGCGGAAAGCGAAACGGCCGACTGCATAACTGGCACGCGACCGACCTCGCCTCGGAGACTCTCCGAGCCCTGGCCGCGCGCAACGACCTCGACCCCTCCCTCGTGGATGACGTCATCATGGGTTGTGTGAGCCAGATCGGCGAGCAGGGCTTCAACGTTGCTCGCAACGCGGTGCTGGCCGCCGGGTGGCCCGAGTCCGTCCCGGCAACGACGATCGACCGCCAGTGCGGCTCCTCCCAGCAGGCGATCCACTTCGCGGCTCAGGGGGTAATTGCCGGCGCCTACGACGTCGTCGTCGCCGCCGGGATCGAAGTCATGAGCCGGGTGCCCATGGGCTCGTCAGTGGGCACCGACGTCGGCGTCCCCTTCGGTCCACGAGTCAGCGAGCGCTACCAACCCCAGGGCGGACTGCGAAACCAGGGACTGGGTGCGGAGATGATCGCCGACCAGTGGGGCATCACGCGCGAGGACCTCGACGCGTACTCGCTCGAGAGCCACCGCCGTGCGGCGCGAGCCACCGCCGAGGGGCGTTTCGCCCACGAGATTCTCGCGGTACCCGTGCGCGACGACGAGGGCCGCGAGACCGACGACATCATGGACACCGACGAAGGCATTCGCGCGGACACGAGTCTCGAAGCCCTGGCCAAACTCAAGCCGGCCTTCCTCGAGGGCGGCAAGGTCACCGCGGGCAACTCCTCGCAAATAACTGACGGCGCCTCGGCCGTACTGATCATGAGCGAGGAGCGAGCGGCGGCGCTGGGCTACACCCCGCGAGCGCGCTTCCACGCCTTCGCCCTCGCCGGCGTGGACCCGATCACGATGCTGACGGGTCCGATACCGGCCACCGCCAAAGTCCTCGAGCGCGCTCGGCTCTCACTCGAGGACATCGACCTGGTCGAGATCAACGAAGCCTTCGCCGCGGTGGTCCTCGCGTGGCAAAAGGAACACCACGCGGACCTCTCGCGCGTCAACGTCAACGGTGGAGCGATCGCCCTGGGTCATCCACTCGGCGCGACGGGCGCCAAACTGATGGGCACGCTGCTCAACGAGCTCGAACGAACCCAGGGGCGCTACGGACTGCAGACTATCTGCGAGGGCGGTGGACTGGCGAACGCCACCATCATCGAACGTCTGGGGTAAGGACCTAGCGGTACCGTGTCGCCAGGTAGAACGCCGCGAACATTGAGACGAGGCCGAGCACCAGGTACCACGACGACACCGAGCCCGGCAGAACCTGCAAGTAGTTGAGCGTGATCACCAGCAGCCCGAAGAGCAGTAGGTCGAGCAGCACCCACCCGTACCAGGGAGGGCTGTGATCCGCACCCGCGGGACGCGGCGCGGTGTAGCGACCTCTCTCCTGGGGCGACACGTAGCGACCCATCGTCTTGCTGGAGCGACGCTTCGAGCCGGAGTGTGCCATAACGCTCGATGTTACCGAATCTCCCCGCCCGCGCCGGTCAGGGACACACGGTCACGTCCACGCTCGAGTCGTACGGCGCCAGAGTCCCGGGCGCGAGGCTCTGGGTGGCGATGGTTCCCGAGAGACCGGGCGACGCGCACGACGCGGGATCGGCCTGCGTGACCTGTCCGAGAACCAAGCCCTGCTCGTTAAGCGTCGTATTGGCCTCTTTCTGAGTCTGTCCCACCACCGTGGGCACCACGACCTGGCAGTACCCCGACGACGTAATGAGCTCCACCGCCGTATTGGAGGTCACCGGGGCGCCCGCCGCCGGAATGGTGGCGAGAACCAGTCCCGACTGAACCGTATTCGAGCAGCGCGTCGCCGTCGCCGATGACACCGTGAGGCCATCCTGGCCCAACGTCGAGGCGGCCTGCACCGTGGACTGGCCCCGCACCGAAGGCATCGGGAACGCCGACGTCGGATTCAGCAAGACGAGAACCACCCGTGTTCCCTGGCGCACCTTGCTATTCGCGAGGGGGGTCTGGGTAAGCACCGTGTTGGGGTTAGCCCCGGTCAGCGGGGGCGTCGTCGTGTACTTGAGGTAGTAGTTGAGATTGTTCTGGCCCAACAGCGTCTCGGCCTGACTGAGCGACATGTTGACCACGTTGGGCACGCTCACCAGAGGAATTGGCTCGCCCTGGGAGACCTGCAGGGTCACGGCGTGGCCCTTGACCACGCTGGTACCGGCCTTGGGCTTCGTGCCGATCACCGTACCCGATGGTTCCTTCGAGGTCAGCGACACGGTCGACCCCACCGCCAGGCCGTCACTGGTCAGGGTCTGAGTCGCGACGCTCACCGTCTGGCCGTACAGGCTCGGCACGAGAACCTTCACCACACGGTGTGACGCGTAGTACGCGTACCCCACTCCCCCGCCCGCGGCGAGCAGGACCAACACGATGGCAATGATCCAGCCCGCCCGTCCGCGGTGCTGACGTCGCACATCAGTACGTGGTCCCGTCATCACCGGCACCGCCATCGTCCGTTCGCCGGCCATTACCGTCGATACCGCCCGAGTCGCGTCCGCGGCAAAAAACGCGACATCGTGTCCCGCCCCGAGTGCGTGGACCGGCTGTCCCTCGGAGAATCGAAGCAGGTCCGCGCGGAACTCATCCGCGCTCTGGTAGCGCTGATCAGGCCACTTTGCGAGTGCCTGCATCGTGATCGCCTCAAGGTCACGCGGTATGGCGTCGTTGAACTGCGTGGGAAGCGGTATCACGTCGTTGACGTGCTGACTCGCCACTTCCACGGGGGTGTCGCCAACGAAGGGCGGGCGGCCGGCGAGCATCTCGTACAGGACGACACCGAGTGAGTACACGTCGCTGCGCCCGTCCACGGACGCGCCGGCGGCCTGCTCCGGCGAGAAGTAGGTAGCCGTGCCCATAACTGATCCGGCCTCGGCCAGTTGATCCTCCGTCGCCACGGCCTGGGCGATTCCGAAGTCGGTCACTTTAACCTGGCCGTCAGAGGTGATGAGAATGTTTCCCGGCTTGACGTCACGGTGCACGACGCCGCTGCGGTGGGCGTAGCCCAGCGCGGCCGCGACCTGCGCGATCAGTTGTGCCGAACGTGACGCGGTGAGCGTACGACCGCCCCGCAACATCTCCGCCAGAGACGTGCCGTCGATTAACTCCATCACGATGAAGTACGTTCCCTCGTCCTCGCCCCAGTCGAAGACCGGCACGATATTGGGATGCGAGAGGTTGGCGGCGGCCTGAGCCTCGCGACGAAAGCGCTCCACGAAGAGGGGGTCAGCACTAAGTTCGGGGTAGAGAATCTTGAGAGCCACGGCTCGGTTGAGTAGTTCGTCCTGCGCGCGATAGACCATGGCCATGCCGCCGCGCGCCAGCAGGTGAGTGACCTGATAGCGGTTCGAGTAGAGGCGCGGGTCGCTCACTGGCTCCATACCACGCCTAGCCTACGTGCTGGACTTCGACCGACCCCGTCGTTGGCGCCAACCTGGTCACTCCCAAAACATCTCCCTCGAGTAACCCGGATCATCCCTTACCTCCCACCGTGGTGGTTGACGAACCCGACGGTGTTGTCGTGGTGGTCGTGGTGGTGGTCGTCGCGGAGGACGGCTGGCCCAGTGCCCATGAACGGTGAAGGTACGCGGCGTAGTTCAGAGCGGCGTCGAGCGTCGGCTCCTCGATGGTCTGGCGCACGAATCCCTGATCGGCGGGTCGCAGTTGGCGGAACCGGTAGGACGTATCGCGCACCTTTACTGGCTTGAACCATAAGACACCCTGCGGCTGACCGCGGTAAATCGCAATGTGTCCCGCGTCGTCGCCCAGATAGTACGTGGAGTAGGCATACCAGTGCATCACACCGACGAAAGCACCGGCCACCAGGAGTAGTACCACAACGGCGAGGGCGCTGCGCCAGGTCAGGCGTCGCGCGCGACGGGGCCGCGCGGCTCGCGCGTCGGCCTCGCGCGGGGTTGTTGACACCGTGCGCTTGATCGGCGCCGTGGTCTCCTTGACGTTGTCGAACTCGAGCAAAACCACCGTAATATTGTCGTGGCCCCCCGCGGCCCGTGCGGCATCCACTAGAAGCCGTACGGCCTCCTCCAGCGGGACTGGCGCACTCGCGTAATGGGCCAACGACTCGGACGAGAGTTCGTTGGAGAGCCCGTCACTGCACAGGAGAAGACGATCCCCCGGTGTCGCGTGCACTGACTGCACGTCGATTTCGAGCATGTCCTCAATCCCTAGCGTGCGCGTGAGCTGATGCCGGCGAGGGTGAACGGCGGCCTCCTCCGGGGTGAGACGGCCCATGCGCACCCACTCCTCGGCCACGCTGTGATCCTCACTCAGCTGGCGGATTGCCCCGTCGCGCAGCTGGTAGGCCCGAGAGTCCCCGACATTGAACAGGGTCGGGGTGCGCACGCCCGACGGGTCGACGGTAAGCCCCACCACTATCACGGTGGTGCCCATACCGAAGTGATCGGGATTCTCGCGCGCGTCCGC